>JACQJO010000078.1 GCA_016205025.1 Elusimicrobiota bacterium | reverse complement strand
GGTCGGCAGACAGAATCTCGGCATGAACGCCGGCAATGTAGCCCGCGCCGATAAAAGAAACTTTGACCGATGAAGGGCTCATTTATCGAAGGGGTTTAGCGCAGGGGAGTAACCCTTTAACCCAGTAGCGGATAGGGGCCCCGCGAGCACGCGGGGAGAACCGTCGGGACTGGTTCTCGGGTCTGGGGGCAAGGGTGACTCCCCTGCGCTAAACCCCTTACCATTTTCTAATCCTTAATCCCGTTGCCGGATCAAATAATTTGATTTTATCCACCTCAAAATCAATAGAGATCATCTCGCCGGTCGCAAGATCAACCGGCGAGGCGCTGGCGATCACGATTTTGGAATCCCCATTTTCCACAAAGATATGAAATTCTGTGCCCAAAGATTCGGTGATAAACACCTTGACCGGCAGAGCGGACGCGGCGCCCCCGGAGCCGATGCGGATATGCTGCGGCCGGATGCCTGCAACAACGGGACGGCCGTGCTCCGATGCCGGGCGCTTTAACCCAATCACATAGCGCTTGGGCTGCGCCTTGATCTCGATGCCTTCGGCAACGACGGTCGCCGCCATAAAATTCATGGAGGGCGTTCCCACAAAGGAAGCCACAAATTGGTTGGCGGGCTCCTCAAAAATCTCCTGCGGCGAGGCCGCTTGCTGCAAAACGCCGTGGTCAAAAATCGCGACGCGCGTGGCCAGGCTCATGGCTTCCGCCTGGTCATGGGTCACATAGAGAGTGGTTTTACCCAAATCCCTCTGCAGTTTCTTAATTTCGGCCCTGGTTTCAACCCTTAACTTGGCATCCAAGTTGGAGAGGGGCTCATCCATCAAAAAAGCGCCGGGCTCCCGGATCATGGCCCGGCCCAAAGCCACGCGCTGGCGTTGACCGCCCGAGAGCTCGCGGGGCAAACGATTTAAAAGCTGTTCGATTTTTAGCATCTTGGCGACAGCCATCGTTTTGGCCGCGGCGGCAGAGCGGTCCACACCGCGGATTTTCAGCGGGTAGCCGATATTCTCGGCCACGGTTAAATGCGGGTACAAGGCATAGCTCTGAAAAACCATCGCGATGTCGCGGTCTTTGGGAGCAATCTCATTGACCGCGCGGCCGTTCATTAAAATGGCGCCCGCGCTCACTTCCTCCAAACCTGCGGTCATGCGCAATAAGGTTGTTTTGCCGCAGCCCGAAGGCCCCAGCAACACCAGGAATTCCCCTTCCCGGACCTCAAGATCCAAGTTATTGACCGCGGTCACAGAGCCGAAGCGCTTGGTGATGTTCCGGTAAGAGATGGAGGCCATTATCCCTTCACCGCGCCCATAGTCAGCCCTTTGACCATGTGGCGCCCGGCCAGCAAGGAAAAAACAACAACCGGAACAGCCGCCACCAGACCGGCCGCCGCCATCTCCCCCCACATCACCTTGTATTGAGTGACAAAACCGGCGATTCCCACCGGAAGCGTCACCGCTTTTAAGGTGGTGAGTGTTAACGCGAAAATAAATTCGTTAAAGGAAGCGATAAAGCACAAAATGGCGGTGGCGGCCAGGCCAGGCGCGGCCAAGCGCAGGGTCACCCGCCCAAACGCCTGAAAACGCGTCAGGCCGTCAACCATGGCCGCCTCTTCCAAATCAACCGGGATTTCCTTAAAAAAACTCCGGGTCATCCAGACCACAAAAGGAAGATTAAAAACCGCGTAGAGCGCAATTAAGGCGGCCGGGGTATCCAAGAGATTGATCTTGCGAATTAAAAAATAAAGAGGAATCAGGCTCACCACCGGAGGAAACATGCGAGTGGACAAAATCCAAAAACTGATTTTGGGTTCCAACTGGCCCGGAAATTTAAACCGGGCCAGGCTATATCCGGCCAAGGAACCCAGCGCCACGCTTAAAAACGTGGAGCAACCGGCATAAACAAGGCTGTTCACAAAATAAGCCCCAAACCCTTTGACCACGAACGCCTCGTGAAAACTCCCCAGCGTCCAGCGCGCCGGAATCCAAACCGGCGGAAACGTCATTTGATCGGCGCGGAACTTAACCGAGGTGATCAACAGCCAATAGAGCGGAAAACAGACCGCCAGAATGGCCGCGGCCAGCAGGGCCAAGGACGCCGCGCGCCAGATAAAACTACGGCCGGACGTCTTCGGGTTCACGCCGCTCCTTTATCCCCAAAATCATTAAAAACAGTTTCGACAGAAACAGCGTTAAAAACAGCGTCAAAAAACTGACCGCGGCGGCGTAGCCTAAATCAAAATTTTCGTAAGCGGTGCGGTAAATAAAATAGCTGATGGTTTCAGTCGCGTTGCCGGGACCACCGCGGGTCAACACGTAAACCGTGTCAAAAAGCCGCAAGCAGTCCATCATCCGTATTAAAACCGCCACCAAAATAACCGGGCGAAGCAGGGGCAGCGTAAGGTCGCGAAACTGCTGCCAGGCCGACGCCCCGTCAATCATCGCGGCTTCATAAGGCTCCTCTGGCAGGGCGGTCAAACCAGCCAACAGAACCAAAAACATGAAAGGCGTCCATTGCCAGGCGTCGGTCAAAATCAGGGAAACCACCGCCAACGCCGGATCAGACAACCAGGGCACCGGACCCAAGCCGAAATAGCTCAAAAAACCGTTAATCACGCCGTAGTTGGTGTCATACATCAACCGCCAAACAATCGCCACCGCGATGGGCGGCAGTACCATGGGCATAATCAAAATATTCCTGAACATAGTTTTGCCAAGCGACGCCCGTGGTGAGCCTGTTGAACCATGAACCGCCAGAGCCGCGCCCAGCCCCAATACAAGTTCCAAAGAAACCGCGATCGCGGTGATAACCGCGGTATTGGCCAACGCTTTCCACAGCAAGGCATCGGAAGCGATGCGCCGGAAATGATCTAAACCCACAAACGAACCTTCCAGCCCGGTCAAATCCATTTGGTAGAAACAGGAGCGCAGTAAGAACAGGGTCGGGTAAACCGAAACAACGAATAATCCCGCCAGGCTTGGGACCAGCAAAAAATACTTAAGCCGGCTGTCGCGCAGGGCTATCGTCCTCGGGTCAGAATTTGGCTGATCGCGACCTCGGCCGCGCCCAGGGCTTGCTCGGGAGTCACCTGGCCGATCAAGGCTTGGGAGAGATGGATGCCCAGCACGTTTTCGATCTCCATCCAGCGCGGGGTGCGCGGCCTGGGCTTGGAGCTTGAAAGGGCTTTGAGTTGCGCCGGATAATGCGGGTTTTTCCGAAGGAGCTCCTTGTCGTTATACACCGAAACCCTGGTGGGAGGGTTGCCGGTTTCCAAGGCGTTTATTCTCTGCTCCTCTTTGCCCGTCAGCCAATGAATAAATTCGAAGGCGCGCGCTTTTTGATCGGAATTCCTGGCCACTCCCACCAGCCAATTGCCGATCACCGAGCGGCCCGGTTTTTGAGCGCCCGGAAGAGACCCAAATTCCATCTTGCCCACCACCTTGGATTGATTGGGATCATTGAAGGTGGCAATCCAGGCCGGCCAATTAGTCGCCATCAGCAATTGCCCCTGAAGCTGAAGGCTGGCCACCTGATCGGCGTTAAAGTTTTCAACCCCTTTGGGCGCTACGCTTTTTAACGGTCCGACGTAAAATTTCAACGCTTCGATCGCCTGCGCAGAGTTCAAAACGATCTTGCCGTCTTGGTCTAGCAAGTCGCCGCCAAACGCCCAAAGCACCGGCAAAAAATTGACCACAATCGGGTTTCCCTTCTCTCCGCGCATGGCGTATCCATAAAGCGACGGCTCCTTGGCCATGATCTTTTTGGAGAAGTCCACCACTTCAAACCACGTCTTGGGCGCGTCAAAACCATATTTCTTAAGAATGTCCTTTCGATAAAAAAACATTTTGCAGTTGCCCACGAAAGGAAGAGCGTGGAGCCGGCCTTTGCCGTAAGGGAACCGGCCTAAAGCCCGGCTGGCTGGTACAAAATCACTGTCCGGCCCATCTAATTTTTTTTGTTTGTAATAGGGCGTCAAATCCTCCAATAAATACTGCTCGGCCAGCTTGGGAAACCACGGATCATCAATCATCACCACGTCAAAGGGGCTGGGCGATCCCGAGAGCCCGAGCAAAATCTTGGAGTAAAGGTTGTTGTAGGGGAATTCCGAAATCTGAATTTCGGTACCGGTTAATTTTTGATAGCGCGCGGCCGCGGCTTTCAGGCCGTCGCCCTCAACGCCGGCATTGATCGCCACGGTCAGCGCCCGGGCGGCCGATAAATTTTGAGCGGCGGCAACAAGCGACGTTGTTAAAAAAAGAGCAGCAAGCTTCATGGTAACCCTCCCTTGGCAAAAGCGACCTTTTAATTCTAGAAAAATACGCTCTTGCGTTGGGCCAATTAAGGATATATGTTTATAAAGCCAAATGGCTGGGTGGAGAGAGAAATTAAGTTCACTTTTCAAAAAAGGCGAGGGCGCCGAGGCGGCTGGCACCGCCCCTGTTGCCCCCGCTGCTTCGGAGGCTGCCCCGCCGGATCCCACCCAGGCTGCCGGCTCTTCGGGATTTACGCTTCGATTTTTGGCCCGATGGATTGACGGCAATCTCCTCATTATTCTCGGACTTTTCGCCGCCTTATCCCTGAAGCTGCCCGCCGCGCTGGTTAACATTTTGCTTCCCTTAATTTATTTCGGCGTCCTACACGGCATTGGCGGCCAGACTCTCGGCAAAAAAATCCTGCGCATCCGTTTGGTGGAAATGCAGGGCGGCAAAGTCAGTTTTCTTAAAGCATTCGCCAGGGCCGCGGCGGATTATCTCAATGTCATTACCTTGGGCGTGGGCTACATCATGGCCGCCTTCACCTCCAAAAAACAGGCCTTGCATGACATTGTTTGTTCAACCCGCGTGGTTTATGTGGCTCCCTGCCCCATCTGGGTCGGCATCTTAAGCGCTATTTTGCCGCCGGTGGCCTGGGGCGCGGTGATTTTCACGGTGGGAATGTCCATGATCGCGATGGTGGCCGGACCGCTCATGTTTTTCGCCAAGCAGGGAGTTCCCATCCAGCCCAATATCAACATCAACGTGACCGCTGCGCCGGCGGCGTCCGACGAGACGGCGCAGCAGGAAGAAGAAAAGATGCCGGAGGAGGAAGAATTCCCGCCAACCGAGCCTGCCAAGGAACCAGCGGCCGCGAAAGCGCCGGTGACACCGGCCCCGAGCGCCCCCCAACAGCCGCCTGCCGCGGCCGAAACCCAAGCCCAATCACCCGTAGCGCCCGAAACAGCTCCACCGTCCGCAAGTGCAACGGCCAATGACGCGGTGGTCAATGCCGTGACCGCTTATCTGCGGAAAACCAAAGGGGACATAACGGATTTAAAAGTCACGGCCGAGACCAGCGAAATGCGCCGCCGCGCCATCGCCACGCCCGCCTACAGCCAAAACAACAAAAATATAACGGAACGCTATTTGGTCATTAATCTCTCCGGCGGCTGGCAGGTGATCCGCAAGCTTGGCCCCCATGAAAATCTGGATTGGTCCACCGGAAAAATCCAGAAAACCCGCTGACCGGGCGCGGCTTCAACGCTCCAAAACGTAAAACTCTTTAAGGGTGAAGGGTTTAATTTTAAAACCAAGATAGCGCGCGAAACGCATGAACTCCCGGTAATCGTGCGGCAGGTGCATGGGGTGATCGCAGGTGGGTCCAAAGGGCAGGTTCGCGATCAAAAATCCGCCCGGCCTTAGAATACGGAAAACTTCGCGCAGAGCCGTTTTGGGGTCGGCTAGATGTTCGAAGGTGTCAAACGCGCTCACCAAATCAAACTGGCCGTCCGGTATTCTGTCTTGCGGTAAGTGGTAAAACCGGCCTGTTAATCCGCGCTTTTTAAACCGCCACCGGATGAAATCTAAAAGATGCCCGGCTACATCCGCCATGGCGGCCTCAAAACCATAATAAGCGTAACAGATGCCGCAGGAGCCGTCGCCGGAACCAAAATCCAAAACCCGTTTTAACCCCTGCTCGCGCGCGAACAGCAACGATTCCACCGCGTGGCGTCCCGCAAATTCCAAGGGCTTGGTGCGTTCAAAAACCAAATCTCCGATGTAGCTGTTTTCCTCCTGATAAAAACGGGTGATTTCATCTGCGGTGCGGGGATTTCTGGCCTTCCAGGAGTCCGATAGCTTTCCAGACGCGCCGGAGCATTGAGCCAACGCCTCTTCGCGGCTGACGCCCAGGTATTCGGCCATTTCAGCGACCGCGCTCTCGCGCGCATCCGCGAAGCCGGGAAGCGTCAAGGCTTTCTGCCAAAGCTCATGCCATTGGCGGCGGCGCCCGGCGAAAACACCGGAAAAAAAAGATGGGGTGGAGCACACAAGCCAACGCGCCCAACGCTCAATTTTCCACGGTTTTTCCAGAGCGGCCCAATAAAGCAACGGGCGCGCACGGGCCAAATCTCCGGTGTGGAAATAAAACCGGCCGGCGCGGTAAGGGTTGCTGTCAGGGACGCAAAGGGTTGTGATGGACACCGGAATGAGTTTATTTTACCTTTTGAGGGCCGGCGCCCGGTGTCAGGCCGCAGGCTCAAAGCCGAACCCGGGGGCGCCTTCCTGCAGAGAACCGCCCTGGTCCTTCATCTCTTTGATGATCCCCTGAAGAGCCGGGCCTCCGCCATAATGAGCGGGCAGGCCTAAAATTTCAGCTTGGCAGGGAGCGTCGTTTAAGCGGCGGCACCGAAATTCCATCAACCGCAAGCCGCTGCCGGGCGCCATGAACTGTGCTAAGCGCTCGTTGGTCCAATCCTTCACCTCAAAACCGATGAACGCGGTGACCTCCTGGCCGATCAAATCCTGCGCCCCTGAAGCTCCAAAAAACCGGGCGCAGGCTTCATTGACAAAAACAAATTTTCCTTCGCTCGCGATAAAAACAGGCTGGGGATAATGATTGGTCAGGGTCCGGTAGCGTTCCTCGCTCTCCGCGATCGCGGCTTGAGCCCGGGCGTCCCTGGCTCTTAACAACTCCACCCTTTCGGTGATATCCCGGATCATGGCCACCATGAGATTGGCTTTCTCCCGCCAAGGAAATTTCTCCAGGATAACCTCGATAGTAATTTTTTTGCCGTCCTTGCGCTCGACGATGGTGTCGTAGTAAGCCGGAAACTGGCCCTCCGGCATTTTGCGCGACAGCCGTTCGCGCAAAAAATACACTTCTTCCGGCGCCACGAAATTCAAAAATGAAGGGGCGGCCAAAAGCTGCTCTTTGGAAAATCCGTAAATCCGGCAGAGGGTGTCGTTGACGTAAACAAAACGCAGAGTGTCTTTATCAACAATGGCCGCTCCCTGCCCGGCAACGCCCAGGGCTTTTAAAATCGTTTCCTTAAAATCCCGCTCGTTCTGGAAAGCTTCTTGGGATCTTTTGGTCGCCGTGATATCCCGCGCCGTCAAAATAGAGCCGATCACGCGGCGCCCGCCGCTGTCTTTCAATGGCGCCAAGGTCGCGCTGACGTCGATGCGTCCGCTCTGACGGGTTAAAAAAACAGCGTCCCCCGCCGGGCCGAACTGATTTTTTGACTCCATGTCTTTAAGGCGCTGCAGAATTTCGGCCGAAAAAACGAAGCTCAATTCGGCCAATGGTTTTCCGATCACCGAAGATTCCGGCCAGTTAAGCAAAGAAGAAAAAACAGGGTTCACCACGCGCACGCGGCCCCCGCGGTCCCAGGCCACAAAAATTTCATCCATCGCGGCCGCCACCTGCGCCGACACGCCGGCCAAGGTGATCTGGCGCCTTAGGCGGCCGATCAACAGGCAGACCGCCAGGAAAACGGCCGCCCCGGCCCAAAGAACCCAATTCTGGCTCTCTATTAAGGTATTAAGCGATACGGATAAGTAACCCATACTTCACCCTAAACCAATCAAACATAACAGCAACTAAAACGGCTATCAATGTGAGATTGGTCACCGGCGCGGTTTTGGGTTAGGGTCTGTTAACAGACCCTTAGCGCTTAAAAAGAGCGCTGTAGGATCTGGCATAGCGGCGGCGCCCAAACCGGCCCGAAGGCTGGTTGGACGGCGGCTTGGGCGGCTCCAAACGGGGCTTAACTTTATAAGGAAAATTGGGCAGAACCGCCCTTGGAAAAACAATGTTGGTAAAGCGTTCGATGGCGCTTAAAAAAGTCTGCTCCATGGGCTCCATGAGCGTGATGGCGTCTCCGACCCGGTAGGCCCGCGCCGTGCGCCCGACGCGGTGCACGTAATCTTCGGGATGGCGTGGAACGTCAAAATTGATGACGTGGCTGATCTCCCGGACATCAATGCCGCGCGCCGCGATGTCGGTGGCCACCAGAACCTGGGTATGGCCCTGGCGGAAACTCTCCATGGTGTGAACCCGTTGGCTGTGCGTTCTGGAGGCGTGCAAAACCCCCACCGAAAAACTGAAACCCTCCAAGCGCCGGGCCAACCGGTCGGCGCCATGTCGCGTACGGCAAAAAACAAGGACGGAGCGCATCTGGATCGCTTTTAAAATAGCGATCAACAAATCCGCCTTCTGATCCTGGGTCACCGGATAAACGACCTGGCTGATGCCTTCGGCTGTTGCCGTGGGCGGCGCCACGTCCACCCTCTGCGGATTTTTTAAGGCAAAGGCCGCCACCTGCTGGATCTCGCGCGACAGGGTGGCCGAAAAAAGCATGGTTTGGCGTTCTTTTGAAACGCGATGAATGATGGCGCGGATGCTCGGCATAAACCCCATGTCCAGCATCCGGTCCGCCTCATCTAAAACCAGGTGCTCGATCTTGTCTAAACGGAAAGCGCCCTGCTCTAAATGATCGAGCAGTCTTCCGGGCGTGGCCACCACCACTTGAGCCCCGCGGGCGATGGCTTGGCGCTGGCCGTGGTAACCCGCGCCGCCGATGATCATCACCGTCTTAACGCCGGTAAAACGACCGAAATCGCGAAATACCTCGATCACCTGGGCCGCAAGCTCGCGCGTGGGAACCAGAACCAGAACCCTGATGCCCGGCCTCGGCTGGCTGCGCAGTTGGTGCAAAATGGGCAGAACAAAAGCAGCGGTTTTGCCGCTGCCGGTCTGCGCGCAACCCAAAACATCAACGCCCTGCAAAGCCAACGGGATCGCTTTTTCTTGTATAGGCATCGGCTGTTCAAATCCCATGGTCTTAACCGCGCGGACAAGATCAGGGTGAAGGCCTAATTGAGAGAATGCCATCCCAACAGCATACCACTAAACTCCCCCCAAACCACCGGTGATCTCACCATACGCCTTTACCCCAAAACTTCCCGAAGCGCACCCTCCGGAACCGATATTTGACCGGCGGTGGTAAACCGGGCTAAGAAGCGGATGGCCCCGGCCAAACCCTTGATCATCCGGGCATCGGGTTTTGCTTCAAAATGAACGCGCCGGATCTCCAGAAGGCTCTTGTCGCGATGATTTTTGGGATCAAGCCTTCCCACGAAACGCCCGTCATGAAAAATAGGCAAAGAATAGTAGCCGTAGGTCCGTTTGGAAGACGGCGTATACACCTCGATTCTGTAGTCAAATCCGAAGAGAGCCCCAACCCGATCCCGGTGCCACATCAAGGAATCAAAGGGACAGATTAGCGTGGTGCCCCGGGCCGGTTTCAAGCGATCCAGCTCGGCCAAATCCTCCGCCAAAATAAAAGCCCGGCCCGAAACGCCTTTGATTTTGGTTTCCACCATCTCGCCCTTTTTAAGCGCCCGGGCCAACGCCTTTTTACGGTCACCGGGCTTAAGGCGTGGGAACGTCAGATAACGCGACAAATCCGGTTCCAGAGCCACGCCCAACGCGCGCATAGTTTTTTTAAGGTGCCAGCCCGGAAAGTCCCGGCGCTCGATGGGTTCGAATTTCGGGTAAATTTTTTCCGCCAGCTCATAGCTTTTCTAAAAATGCCGTCGCGCGTGGACAGCCAAGCGCCCGCTTAACCATAAATAATGCAGGGCATGGTGCGCCGGTTTCCAGTCCCACCACCCGCCCGCCTTGCCCATGGCATCGGGACGCGCAAACGCGGAGGAGGACAGCGGTCCCCGCTTGCGGATTTCCTCCTCAACGCGGTTTAAAATGCGGCTGTTAGCTTTAAGCCAGTTAGACCAGCCGGTGCGATGGCTCCGGAAATCCTTCATGGCGCGGCCCCATCCCTCCAAATCCGAAGGAGCCACCAAACAAGCCGCGTGGGCCCAATACTCAAAAAGCGCCCTGTCTTGATAAACCATCTTGTCCAACGCAGCTTTGTCGTAAGGCCCAAACCGGCTCCAGAGAGTCAAATAATGCGCGCGATCAACAATGTTGATGGAATCTAACTGCAGGCCGCCGGCATCGCGGACAAACCTGGTTAGATTTTCTTTGGTGAAGGCCAGGCTCAAGGGTTGATCCAGCCATTGCCGCTTAACAAAAAAAGCGGCGGCCGCTTCACGAGAAATGACTTTTAGACTCACCCCTGTATTTTACGCTACTGACGCCTCTGCCGCGTTTCAAAGCGTTCGAACTGACGCGTGCGCCGTCCTTAAAAAAGCCTCTTTTTGGGCTCGGGTCCAGCGTTTAATTTGGGCCTCGCGCTTTAAAGCGCTGGATCGATCGGGGTGCGGTTCTTGCCAAAGGATTTTGGTCGGCTTAAAAGAGCGGGTGTATTTGGATCCTTGAGAAGTTTGGTGCTCGCTTAACCGGCGCGCCA
The DNA here is from genome assembly GCA_016205025.1 of Elusimicrobiota bacterium. GTDB lineage: Bacteria > Elusimicrobiota > Elusimicrobia > JACQPE01 > JACQPE01 > JACQJO01. The sequence continues at coordinate 31,911 of JACQJO010000078.1, read as the reverse complement.
GATCGTTGGTGATGCCTGTGTAAAAGGTGTTGTTCGAGCAATGGACGATATAAACATGCCAATGCTTATTTTCATCCGGCATTTTTTTCATGATCCTGACAAGTTTTACCGAAATCCCCCCGCTTGTCAATCGCCGTTGCGCTGTCCCGAAATTCCCAACAATTACGATAAAATCACTCTTGTTGCTCGACATCAACTTTGTCCGCCGATGCATCGAACTCCTTCAAGCGATCATTAAGGATCGCTCGCTTCTGATCAGGCTTCCGGAAAAAGATCAGATCGATCTCTTAATTGCGGCCGGGCGCGTTTCGCGCCCCAGCCGGTTGGAACAACTCGCGCGGCGGCGGGTGTATCGAAGCGAGGAAAGGAAGCGCATAAAAACAGAGGACCGCCAACTCTTAGCGGAAACCCATATCCGCTCCCTGCGCCGCGAAGCGGTCTTTGTGGCCCCGGCCAAGCCCACCGTCAACGTCGGGCCGGCGCAGGACGAGCCGACCTTAAACACCCCGCGCAACTGCTACATTTGCAAAATAAAATTCGACAAACTGCATTTCTTCTACGACGCGATGTGCGGCCCCTGCGCCGATTTCAATTACTCAAAACGTTTCCAAACAGCGTCCTTAAAAGGAAAAACAGCGGTCATTACCGGTGCGCGCCTTAAAATCGGGTACCAAGCCTCGCTCATGATGCTGCGCGCCGGGGCCAAGGTGATCGCCACCACCCGGTTCCCGCAGGACGCCGCCCGGCGCTACTCCCGCGAACAAGATTTCAAGGACTGGAGCGAGAGGCTCCAAGTCCATGGCCTTGACCTTCGCCATTCGCCCAGCGTTGAAATTTTCTGCCGCTACCTGAATAGCTCACTCGAAGGCTTAGACATCCTGGTCAACAACGCGGCCCAAACCGTGCGCCGCCCCCCCGCTTTTTACCAACACCTGCTGGAATGGGAACAACCGGGAAACCCGGCTCTCGCCTCGGATGAGCGCAAGCTGTTGCGCAGCCACGAACATTTGAAAAGCCTGCTCACCCACGCGCCGGCGGCTTTGCCGCAAGAAGGTCCGGTTGATGCCACCGGCATGGCGGTCTGGCACCGCGGAGGCTCCGGCATCGGGATCAAGGAGTCCGCCATGCTCTCGCAACTCAAATACAATTACGATGACGCTGACTTGGGATTAGACGTCTTCCCCGCAGGACGCACGGATGCCGACTTACAGCAAGTGGACCTGCGCAAAATGAACAGCTGGCGCATGGCCTTGGCCGACGTGCCCACCGCTGAAATGATCGAGCTGCAACTCATCAACTCGGTCGCTCCTTTTATTCTCTGCTCCAAGCTTAAACCCTTAATGCTGCGCCGAAAGACTTGGGATAAACACATTGTTAATGTCTCAGCCATGGAAGGCAGCTTTTCGCGCCACACCAAGACGGACAAGCACCCGCACACCAACATGGCCAAGGCGGCGCTGAACATGCTGACCTTAACTTCGGCCGCGGATTATGCCCAGGATGGGATTTATATGAATGCGGTGGATACCGGATGGGTTACGGATGAAGACCCCATCCATATGTCGCTGCTGAAACAGGAGATCCATGGTTTTGAGCCGCCGCTCGACATCGTCGACGGCGCCGCCCGCGTCTGCGACCCATTTTTTTCAGGACTTCTGCAGGGCAATCACCTCTACGGAAAGTTCTTTAAAGATTACGCGCCGACGAATTGGTAGAGACCCATTTCATTGAGCAGCGAGTTCGAAAGTCTTCAACGAAGATTTGGCTGGTGCCCATAAAAGAGAGAGCTGGCGCAAAAAAAAGGGTGCGGTTGTGATAACTTTAGACAATGCGAAGCATTCCGACGAAACGATTGATATTTTTTTAAAAAACCCGATAGATTTCGACAATGCTTTCAAGCGTCGTAAAATTCTCCTCTTAAAAGGAATAAAGCTTAGCTTGATTTCCCTAGATGACCTGGTATCCTTAAAAAAGAAGGCGGCCAGGGCTCAAGATAAGAGCGATCCGGCCATCTTAAAAATGATCGCCTATAGACGTCAAAAAGAATAATGAAAAAACGCAGCAAACACGCGCCTGCGCAAGAACACTGGCCTTCTCTTTTTGAGAAAGTGGATGCCTGGCTTAAAATGAGCCCGGCGGATATTTTTCGCTGGCTAACCCGCGCCCATCACTTAAATCACGCCCTTAGCGCCTCCAGACGCACCCAATCCAAGAACAGAGCGGCTCGCACCCCTTCCTATCAAATCCCCAAAAATAAACTCCCACGCTCAACCCGATAAAATAGTTTTTAGCTTTTTAATCGGAGGACACAATGTCCCCCGATTCCTAACCTACAAGATTATTGACAATACAAGTTTTTACTTGTATCCTTAAAGCGAGGAATAACTTGTACGAGATCATCTTTTATACAACGGCTCAGGGTGACTGCCCGGTTAGAGAATTCCTGGAAGAGTTGGATGCAAAGCCAAGAACCAAAATTCTCAGATTTTTTGATCATCTGGAACAGATGGGGCCTGATTTGCCCAGACCCTACGCCGATACTCTGCGGGATAAAATCCGGGAGTTGCGAGTTCCTTATGGCAGGCTTCAATGGAGGATTCTCTATTTCTTCGAAGGCAAGCGCATTGTGCTGACTCAAGGGTTTCTCAAAAAGACACAGGCTGTGCCAGAAGAGGAGATTGAAAGAGCCCTAAGACGCATGAAAGATTGGTTAGAGCGAGGAGGTGATTGAACATGGCTAGAAAAATCGTGAAATACCGCGACTATCTCAAGGATCAGCTCAAAAACGCCAATGTCCGCGAACACTGGAAAGCCTATGAGGTTCCCGTAAAACTGGCTATTGAAATCGCCATGCTCCGACAAAAAAAGAGAATGACCCAGGCCCAGCTAGCCAAAAAAATGGGCGTCAGCCAACAAATGGTGGCTCAGCTAGAAAACCCAGAGGAGGAAACAGCCCCCAATGTCCGAACGTTAGAAAAAGTAGCCAAGGCGCTGGGATCAGAGCTTTATATTGGGTTTAAATAACAACCGGCTTCGTGATTGGTTGACATGAAAACCAAAATCGTTGCAGAAAAATCAGTCGACAAATCGGCTGGTGACATCATCATTTTTGTTGAAAACGGCGCTGTGGTGGATGTAATCAGCAACAGGGAGGGTATGCAGGCAATGGTTGTTGATCACGACATTGAAGGATCGGGGCTGCGCCACTCGCGGTATTTCCAACTGGTTTCTTACGATCCGGAATCCGTTACCGACGCTATTGCCGGTCAGGACTAACCCTCTGAATTAAGTGAGGTGCCCCCGGAATTCCCGTTTAAGTCATCTCTTGTTTATTTAATTACCGTTATCAGTTCAGCAATTACGCGAAAGGATACCTGAACCAAACCGTTCAGGTTCGAATCCAAATCCCCTGCCCGTCTTAGACGAGCTTCGTAATTGGTTTTTCAAAGAACTGCCTTTTACCGCGGACACCATCCCCCTGCACATTCTCTACGAGGACCTGCACATGTCCTCGCCCTTGCCCACCGTTGCCCCCACGTTGGGCCCGGTTGGGGGAACCCATGCCCAATAGTCCCCAGCTACCCCTTGATCAAACCGTACCCCCCAGTTTTCCCTCTCCCTCAGGGAGAGGGCAGGGTGAGGGTCCTTCCGCAAGTTGTCTGGAATCTTTCACGCGCTACCTTGCCCAAGAACGTCGGATTTCCGGCCTCTCCATAACTGCCTACCGCTACTGCATTCGGACTTACTTGGCCCATCTCCGAGGTATCGGCATTGAACCCGGCCAGGCTACGCGCGAAACCGTGCTGGTCTACCTGGATGGTCGAAGGCAAAATGGCCTCTCATCAAGCTCCCTATTTCAAGCCACAATCGCCCTTCGGCATTTCTACCGATTTTTACTCCGTGAAGACCCCACTGTTCCCAATCCAACCCAAGGCATAGGCTTGCCCAAACTGGTCAATAAACTACCCCAACCCCTAACGCTTCAGGAGATGGAGAAATTGTTGAAAGCCCCGAGGGGCACGCGGTTCAGGAACGTGCGCAACAGGGCGATCCTTGAGGTCCTTTACGCCACCGGCATGCGCGTAAGCGAGTTGACCGGTTTGCAGATTGCTGACCTGAATCTTGGAGAAGGCTACTTGCGGGTCATGGGCAAAGGCAGCAGGGAGCGCATTGTGCCCTTTGGCAGCCGGGCAAAGGAGGCAATGGAGCGCTATCTGGCGGCCAGAGCCAAAAAATTCCCCAACGTGGCGGAACCATTATTTTTAGGAATAAGCGGTAATCAGCTAACGCGCGGCGGCCTATGGGACCAAATCAAATCCTGCGCCAGGCGGGCTGGCATCACTCACCGAGTTTCCCCGCACATCCTGCGCCACTCATTCGCCACGCACATGCTTTCCGGCGGAGCCGACCTGCGCGCCATCCAGGAAATGCTCGGCCACAAACGGATCACGACAACTGAAATTTACACCCATGTCGAACCCGAACACCTCCGCCGCGTTTGGGACCGCGCCCATCCAAGGCAATAAATTATTCTTTCCACGCAAAAATTCTATTGCAGTCGGGGCATTTAGCGCGGCGTGTCTTCCGGTTCACGTCAAAACGCAATCCCGTATCCTTTTCCCGATTAGAAGGACGGGTCACAAAAAGCAGGCCCGTACCGCCTGCCACATCCTCTTCCAACCTACACTTTGGGCATCTCAAGAGTTCTCGATCGCACGTAAACACACCCAACCGCTCGGCTTGCTTTTTTACTTTTTGTATTTTAAGGACCAATCTTCTGAGTTCAGCGGGAATCTTGTAAGTTTTTTTCATTCACTTTTGCCAACACATCGTCCACCGTAGTGGGCGTTATTGTCCTCCAGCCACCCCAGCAGAACTCCACAATGGCGGCATTTATATTCCGAGGATGATTGCTCGGCCTGGACCAGTTCCTCAATGGTCCGCGGGGTAAAATCCCAAACATCTACCCCCACGTTAATGGCCCAGCCAAGCCGTCGCCACCTCTCATGAATATGTCCGCACAACAGTTTCTTGGGGGTCTTAAAAGGCTTGTGTTTGAGAAGCCACCCGTTCCATTCGAGCTCGCTGTGAACTTCGGCAAACCCAACCTCGATCATCTTTTTAACCGCGCGGTCATGGTTGCCGCGAATAAGAATCTTTTTAGCGCCGTTCAACTGCTGAAATATCTTGGGCCATTCGCTCGCTTCCCCCAAGGCGAAATCCCCCAAATGAAAAACCGTATCATCCTGCCCCACCGCCGCGTTCCATTGGCCGATCATTTCCCGGTTCATCTCTTCAACCGATTCAAAAGGGCGGCCGCAATACTTGATAATGTTGGTGTGGTTAAAATGGGTATCGCTTGTAAAAAATATCTTTGCCATAGAAGTCCAAAACCAAAGCTTACATTCGAGTCAAGCCATATTCAACCATTTGTGTAACAAATATGTCAAATATTGACATTTATGATACTTCCTGTTATACTATCCATGAGATTGAAAAGGAGGTGCCGACTATATGCCATTAGATTCTAAAGAATTAGGCCAGAGGTTAAAACAGATGCGGGAGGCCTGCCAGATTACGCAGGATGCTGCAGCTTCTGCATTGCGTGTTTCCCGGCCCACTGTTGCCCAAATTGAAGCAGGAAATCGCCCCATCAATACCCTGCAACTGGAAAAACTGGCCAAGCTCTACAACAGGGATGTTGGAGATTTTTTTACCACCTCTGGCGCTCTCAGGCAGGAAGCTACCGCTGTTTTTTTCCGCATGACTGAGGAACTAAAACAAAAAGTCGACAGAAAAGCGTTGGAACCCAGTCTCAGACTGTTACGCGAATTCACGCAACTCGAAAAGCTGCTAGGGTTAGATTCCAAATACAACCAACCAGTCAAATATGAACACCCAGAGCCCAGCAACACCTGGGAAGCTATTGAATTAGGCCAAAAGATGGCCGAAGATGAGCGCCAACGCCTGCAGATGGGCACCAGGCCAATCAAAGACATGGCCGAACTTTTGGAACTCCAGGGAGTTCGCGTCCTGGATGTAGATATGGATGAAGAGATATCCGGCGTCTTTATGGGGGATGAAAATATTGGGCTTTCCATTTTTATCAATCCCAAACATCACGCTTTTAGGCACGCTTTCACGCTTGCCCACGAATACTGCCATGTGCTTGTAGACAGGGCGCGGGCTTCCGTGGTCAGCAGCGCCCAAAATGAAAAAGATTTGATTGAGGTCCGCGCCAATGCCTTTGCGGCAGCCTTTTTGCTTCCCAAAGCGGGGGTGGATGAATTTTTCACGAGTTTGGGCAAAGCTGGCTCCACGCGGACTCATTTGACCACGTCTGGCCATGAGCAGGCATTCACCGCCGAGCAACGCAAATCTTCCAAGGCACTGGAAATCCAACTCTATGACATTGTGCATTTACAGCACCACTATGGCGTTAGCTGGGAAACCGCCGTCTACCGCCTTCAAAATCTAGGATTTATCAACAAAGACGAAGGTAAAAAATTGCTTGATAAAAAAGAAGAAGCCCAGGCCGTTGGCCATCTTGTCCGGCTGGAACTTAAAAAGAAAGAAAAAATAGAAAAAGACGGCTTCGAAACGCGCGATTTCAGGGCCCGCTTTTTTACCCTCGGAATCGACGCTTACCGCCAGGAAATCATCTCCTTGGACAAACTACAGGAACTAATGAAAATGATCAATATCGATCCCGACAAACTGAAAGGCTTTCTAAAAAAGGCGGACATTCTCCAGAAGGTAGGCGTTTGAAAAAGGCTTCATCAACAAAGGATTCTTCAATTGGCAACTCAACAACAAACGGTCGTACTCGATGCGAATGTCTTGATCAATTTGCTTGATATGAATCAGCTCCAAATCCTGCCCAAACTCAAGCAGTACAAATTCCTGACCCCGAACCATGTTTTAGATGAGGTCCACAGGCGAAGTCAGCGGCTCAAGCTGCGCAAAGCGATCAAGGCGGGCTGGCTTGAGGAATTTGAAATTGCGGACATATCCGAAATAGAGCTATATGCTCAATACCGCACTCGCTTCGGCTCCGGCGAGTCCGCTTGCATGGCCGCTGCCGTAAAACGCGGCTGGACAGTGGCCTCCGACGAGCGCGCGGTAAAAAGGGAAATAACCGCCAAGCTCGGTTCCAACAATTCCCTGGGCACCAGAAATCTTCTCGAGGCCGCTGTCCAAGCAAATGTTTTAGACCAAACCAGATTCAACGAACTGCGCCTGGGGTTTGGCCTATGACGTTATCCTTTTCCTTTCTAGGGCGACTCAAAACAGCGGCTCTATCTTTGGCAGTCTGCATATTTTTTGAGATCGGCAATAGAATTGATTCCCATGCGTCACCTATTGGCAATATTCGAAAAGCTGTAGTGCCACTAGAGGTACGGACCAGAAAAAATATTCCCACAATCGCCACTGGATTTTTCGTAGAAAAAAGTTCTGGAAATTATGTTCATGTATTCCTTGCAACAGCGAGGCATGTTGTGGAAACAGATGACCCAATAAATGATTACGGGGTTGAGTTGACTGTTTTTGCCAATCGAAACCTTAATGATCTGGATGCTACTCGAGGTCAACCGCGGGTCGTCTCATATCAAATACCACTAGCGACATCTGCCCCCCGAAACGTAGTCTTCCCATCGGATCCGTCTATAGATGTTGCCGTCATTTATCTAAATACAAAAAATATAAAAGACCGGGCTCAAATTGTGGCCCAAGCCGAGGCTTACAGTCTTGGAAAATCAACCGAACCTCAGATATGGAGGGATACGGTTAATATTCCGCTGCCTGATATGCTGGATGAACCCGCTGGCGATGAAAGCCAACTCAAGGAAATAGTATTCATGGGTTTTCCATTTGGAACCAACAAAGTAGACTGGCTCCATCCGATTGCCCGGTCAGGAGTCATAGCCAGCCCAACAACAAAAGGTTACGTTCAACACAATTATGGTCCATCAGCTTTTTTAATAGACAACGGCCCAATGCCCGGCGACAGCGGGGGTCCAATTTTCTCCAGACATACGACCTACGGCCTTGGTATCGTATCCGTAGAAATGCGTCTTCTGGGAATTATAAGCCGAGAGGTACCCTGGGAACAAATTATTGACAATCGTGCCTCCCGATACCACCCTAAGTTCGAAATTGAAAGAACCAAGTTAAATTTAGGTGTAGGTTATCCGGCAAAATTCATCTTAGAAGCCATTGATACTTTTTTGGCTGAAAATATTATTCAAGAATGACCGCAAATTCTATGCGACCCAATCCTTGCACAGCAACTCTGCTTGCTCGAGGACGGTTTGCGTGGCTTTTTCCTGTTTGTCCGGCGGGTAGCCGTACTTGCGGAGGATGCGTTTCACCATGACCCGTAGTTTTGCCCGGACGCTTTCTTTGACCGTCCAGTCGATGGTTACGTTATTTTGGACTGTTACGATAAGCTCTCGCGCTATGGCTCGTAGGGTTTCATCGCCCAATACTTTGACGGCGCTGTCGTTGGTTTCCAGGGCGTCATAGAATGCGACCTCGTCCTCCGTAAGTCCCAATTTTTCTCCCCTGCGGTTCGCTTCGCGCATATCCTTAGCCAAGCCAATTAACTCCTCAATAACTTGAGCGGTTTCTATGGCGCGGTTTTGATATGCCCGGATTGAACGTTCAAGCATTTCCGCAAATGACCGCGATTGAACAAGATTTTTGCGCGAACGCGCCTTGATCTCATCGTTAAGCAACCGGCGCAAAAGTTCGGCCGCTAAGTTTTTGTGCGGCAGGTTTCGCACCTCTGCCAAAAATTCATCCGATAGGATAGAAATGTCCGGCTTTTTTAGTCCGGCTGCAGCAAAAATATCAATAACGCCGTCAGAGGCCACAGCCTTTGATACCAACTGCCGGATCGCGTGATCTAAATCCTCCCCCGGCTTTGGATCAGGGGCTCCGGATTTTACAAGAGCGGCCCGCACGGCCTGGAAAAATGACACATCGTCCCGAATCTCCAACGCCTTTTCATGTGGAACTGCCAAGGCAAAAGTTTGCGAGAGTTCGGTAACGGCTTTAATAAGCCGGGTCTTGCCATCTTCCTGTGCCAAAATATATTCCTGGGCGGCAGGGAGCAACCCTAAACGCTCAGCGGGCGACCCCCTTGTCCATTTTGACCAATCGAAACCATCAAAAAGTCCGTGACAAATTTCGTATTTCTCAACCATTACGGCCACAATCTCTTCCTGATCAATGGCCGTCTTGCCTTTACCTCCGCTGTCGGTATAGTTAGCCAGTGCTTTTCTTAAAAAATCAGCAAGACCCAAATAATCCGCAACCAATCCGCCCGGTTTATCCTTAAAAACTCTGTTAACTCGGGCGATGGCCTGCATTAAGCTGTGGCCGCGCATAGGTTTATCCACGTACATGGTATGCAGGCAAGGCGCGTCAAAGCCTGTAAGCCACATGTCCCGCACAATGACGAGTTTCATGGGATCGCCGGGGTCCTTAAAGCGTTTGGCGAGGGCCTCGCGGCGGGGCTTATTTCGAATGTGCTGTTGCCAGTCCAGCCGGTCGGAAGCGGATCCGGTCATTACGATTTTCATAACGCCTTTCGTGTCGTCCCCGTCATGCCACTTGGGGCACAGCTTAATAATGGCATTGTAGAGCTCCACGCAGATGCGGCGGCTCATGGCAACAATCATGGCTTTGCCATCCATTGCTTCCAAGCGCTGTTCAAAGTGATTCACGATGTCTTGGGCGATAATTTGAATACGTTTATCCGTTCCAACAACAGCTTCGAGCTGAGCCCACCTGGTTTTAAGTCTTTCCTTGTGCTCGGTTTCTTCATTCTCGGTGATTTCCTCAAACTCTTCATCTAGCCGCGGTTTTTCCGATTCCTTGAGTTCCAGTTTGGCTAAACGGCTCTCGTAATAAATAGGCACGGTAGCGCCGTCCTGGACCGCCCTCTGGATATCATAAATGCTGATGTAATCGCCAAAAACAGAACGCGTATTTTTGTCGGTCAGTTCTATGGGCGTTCCGGTAAATCCGATAAAAGAAGCATTGGGCAAGGCGTCCCGCATGTGGCGAGCAAAGCCATCAATGAAATCATACTGGCTCCGATGCGCCTCATCCGCAATAACCACAATGTTGCGCCGCTCGGAGAGTTTTGGAAAGCTATCTCCTTTCTGCTCTGGTAAAAATTTCTGAATAGTCGTAAACACGACTCCACCGGCCGCCACCTTGAGAAGCTCGCGCAGATTGGTCCTGTCCCTGGCCTGCACAGGCTTTTGCCGCAGAAGCTCATGACATCTGGAAAATGTCCCAAAAAGCTGGTCATCAAGGTCATTGCGGTCGGTGATAACCACAAGAGTGGGATTCTGCATTGCTTGATTAAGAATAATCCGGCCGGCGTAAAAGGCCATAGTGAGGCTTTTGCCGGACCCCTGGGTATGCCACACCACGCCAGCCCGGCGGTCGCCCGGATTGCCGCCGCCACTTTTAGCGTAATAAACGCCTTTTTCTTCAGCTACACGGTCCGCAAAAGGTTCTAGAGGCGGCCTGGAAGCGCGGACAGTTTCCTCGACAGCCATATTTACGGCATGGAACTGGTGGTATCCAGCTAATTTTTTAATCAACGATCCGCCGAATTCCTCCTCAAACACAATGAAATGCCGAAGGTATTGAAGAAAACGATTTTTATCGAATACCCCTTTAATAAGAACCTCAAGTTGCGGCGTAACGCTTGAGACTAAGTCCTCGCCGCCGATGGTTCGCCAGGGTAAAAACCACTCCCGGTTCGCGGTAAGGGAACCAATCCGGGCCTCGAGCCCATCAGATATCACCAGCGCTTCATTAAAAGCGAAAAGGGACGGGATTTGTTGTTTGTAAGTCTGCAATTGATTAAACGCAGTCCAGATTGTGGCGTTTTCATCTGCTGGATTCTTAAGCTCAATCACGCCCAAGGGCAACCCATTGAGGAAAAGAACAACGTCCGGTCGGCGGTTGTTCTGGCCTTCAACAACAGTGAATTGATTAACCGCTACCCAATCGTTGTTATCGGGGTCTTCAAAATCCACAAGCCGCGCCTTGTCATGCACAATGCGCCCAACCACTCGGTACTCAACGTCCACTCCATCCACAAGCATGCGATGGAAGGCGTGGTTATTTTGAATGAGCGATGGGAAATCCGACCGGCTGAGCTTGCGAAACGCTTCCTCCAGAGCTTCGGCAGGAATTTCTGGATTAAGCTTTACCAACGCCTCTTTAAGCTGGCGCGGCAGAATCGGCTCTTCGTACCGCTCCCGGTGAGTGCCAGGCTCGCCAGGCGCAATATCGGGACCGCATAGAACAGCGTAACCTAATTCCCGAAACCATTCGAGCGCAACGCTTTCGATTTCGGATTCACTCATCCCTGACGTCGAGTTCATTTACCACCTGTAAAAAATTTTGATAACCAAACAAATCCGTCTCTGAACCATCCCAACATGGGTGGAACAATCAGCCCTATCACCACGCCCCCCAATCCTATCAGCCACTGCTGTTTTTGCTCTTCTTTTTTTCGCTTTCTCTCCGCAACCCAATTTTGAATTTTTCCTTCAGTATCAAGTTCTAAAGTCTGAGCTCGCTCTCTGAGCCGATCCCAACTACCCCAATATCCTCTGGAAAGCTCGGCACCAATTTTTTCTAAGTGTTTTAGTTCCTCATCCTGACTTAATTTGTAATGCTGCAAATAGGCTTCGGCTGATCCATTTCCCTGTCTGTCCCACGCGTCCTTAGCTAAATGCAGCCATTGATCGCGAAAGCTACCAAGAACCTGTTGCGTCATACTATTTACTGCTTCTGTTATATGGCCACCCCAAAAATTACCCACGCGAGCCGAAACCTGCTCTAAATCATGATAAATATCCTCATATGCCAATTTTTTATGTTTGGCCACAAAATCAACCCAAAGCTTTCGGAATACCCTGTCCATTTTTAATTTGCAGACCTGTCCCCTTTCTTGTTGGTCAAGTGGGTTCCTTTGTCGTTAAGCCCGCAGTCTGAATCTTTAACCACGAAATAATTTGTCCCGCGCCTTGTTCTGCCAATTCCTGGTCAATTCCGAACTTAACCAATGTCCTTCTAAGAGCAACTTTCATTGCAGCCTGAAGAGATTCTCGTTCGCTCCAGTCCAAACCCATGTGTCGTTCATCTGTAGCTAATATGGAATCCAAAAAATTGCCGCCAGAATGAGCTTCCACAGCCAAAAGCCCAAAAGATTTTAAGTACCGAGCCAGAGCCTTCTTCAGGGGTAACAGCCCTCCTCGATAAAAGGAAACAACCGCTGCCGCCGGTGGCGGAGATTCAGATGGGCGTAAAAAGGGGATGGATTCTGTAGTTTTTTTTTCCGAAATAACAGGCAAGACAGTAGCAGGCTGGGTTTCTAGCGATGATGAAGCCAAAAATTCGACATATGCTGTTCTGTCGATCGCATAAAGCAACCGGCTCGGTTCAATTCTTAATTCAACGCCCTCCTGAAGATTGCCCGTTCTAAGTTTAATCACAACAACCTGGCGTTCGTCGTCATCTTCAATGGCTGCCTCAACGGCCACGGAACGGTCGACTCTTTCGTGAAGATGCGTAAATCTTTCATACGGTTCCCGCGTAAACTGGAGATCTGGTTCGGTTCCATCGTGTGCACAAAGAAGTAGCGCCAAAATGGTGTCTGCCGTAATAAGAAATGCACGGAGCTCGTTGCTGGTTAATGAATCAACGAAACCATCCTTCCCATGTGCTACGGGATCGTTTTCGTTACGAATTTCGGTAAGAGCATCGGCCAACTTATTATGCGCCGACAAAAGCTTGTCGACCCTGCTTGCACCCCTGCTATTCTGAAGTCCAAGCGGTTTTAATGCTTCAACAAGAAGCTCTGTGGTTGACGGATCGGAAGATGGCATAGTTTTCCCAAATTCGCCAAGAATGGTTAGGCACGCGCACTCTATAAATGACTTGATGGTAGCGACTAACCCATGCTTATCTCCCTCATAATTTTTTCTTACGGCTTTATAATGACTGGAAAGCGTAGGTGCCTCGGGCCAGCGCTCTTTTGTCCGACGAAAATGCGGTACAAGGACATCCAAATCTTCCATTAGGGATGCTCTCCAATGATGCGCTTAGCATTGGGTATTCGTAATTCGTCAGAAATAAGTTTCGGCAACAAGGTATCGCGTATGGCCGCTAGGATGCGGGATTCTTCTAAATTTTGCACGATTTTTTCATACAGAGGGTGTGTCATTTTTGTGAAGCGGTCCATGAGATTCTGTGGTGGAATTATTACATCCATTGCTACTAGATAGTCGGGCTTTACCCGCTGATGACTACCCGAAGTTCCTGTTACGAGAGTGGCAAAAACTTCAAAAAATGCCCGCGAGGTGAATAGACCAAAAAGATATTCGCGCGAGATGTGGGGTTTCGGGAGCGCAACGAGGAATTCTGTAGAACATATAGAACGGCGCTTGGCGTAGACGCTCGGCAACCAGACACGAGGAATTCTGGGATTAAGTTTAGAGAGTAGTACTGCGTTCAATGGTACGACAAACTTATTGCTCTGAATTTGATCTCCCATCTCAGGTTTTGGCAAACGTCCTTCGTCAAATGCCGGGATGCTGTAATAGTCAAAAGTTTCTTTCGGAAAATTGCTGGGAGTAACTATTTCTTTATTTATAGAGACAAGCTCTTCAAGCTTACCTTTTCGCCAGCCCTCAGGAAGTTTACTTTCAATCACATCCGCAATCCAATTTTTGAACAGTGCCTGCGCTATCCCCTCCAGCGTCTCATTCATCCGCCGGTTGAGCTCGATTTTGTCATCGAGCGAACCTAAGATTCTTGAAATCATCCGCTGGTCATCGAGCGGAGGAAGTGCTACCTGAAGATGGCTCAATGCTTCCGTCGGAACGCGCTGCCTGCCGGAAGTTCCAGTCATCTGAGCAATCGCGAAGCTTCGGACGATTTCAGAACGGGTCAAGTAATAAGCGAAGTTGTTGTCCGTCATACCATCCCTACCACGAATCACGATAAACTCGGTTGACCCGTGAGCGACTGCTTCCGGCGTTGGGCCTCGAAACTGGGCAATTTTCCCGTTCTCCAAGCATGGTGTGATTCGGGCCATCAATGTGTCCCCCGTGAAAAATCGCGACCCACCTCCGGTGAAGGTTCGATACTCGCTTGGACCAACCTCTCGGGATGAGGGATTGAGCGCTTGCATGTCGACAAAAGGATAGGTCTCGCCACGGACAAGCGCCGTCGGCGGATTGACCCAGACCGCTTTGTTAAACGGAACTCGCTTCCAATTGGCGGTTTTCATCAGTCCTATCTAAAAGCCGTAGCCCACCTTCTTGAGGCTTTCCCTAATCGCCTGCTCTAGTTTAGCGGACTCCTTAAACTGTTCCTTAAGTTGGGCGGAGAGGCGCTTCATTTTGTCTTCAATGGGTTCTCCGTCATCCTCCATCTCTTCGGCCCCTACATAGCGCCCGGGTGTGAGGACATGGCCATGCTGACGGATTTCATCGAGCGCAACGCTCTTACAGAAACCCGGGACATCTTCATACTTCTGCTTACATTCCTTGTCCCCGCGCCAGGCGTGGTAGGTATCGGAAATTTTGCAAATGTCATCTTCGGTCAGTTCCCGGTGAACGCGATCAATCATCCTGCCCATTTTGCGCGCGTCTATGAAAAGCACTTTGCCGCGGCGGTCATGGAATCTTCCGTTCTGCTTATTGCGGGCAAGAAACCAAAGGCAAACAGGAATCTGGGTCGAATAGAAAAGCTGCCCGGGCAAAGCCACCATGCAATCTACGAGGTCGGCCTCAATCATGTTTTTACGAATTTCTCCCTCGCCGCTCGTGTTGCTCGACATGCTGCCATTGGCAAGCACGAATCCCGCAAGGCCGGTGGGGCTTAGGTGATAAATAAAATGCTGAACCCAGCCAAAGTTGGCGTTATTAACCGGCGGCGGTCCAAGCTTCCAGCGTTTATCCTCCCGTAAGCGTTCTCCTCCCCAATCGCTTGAATTAAAAGGCGGATTGGCGAGGATGTAGTCCGCCTTCAAGTCCGGGTGCAAGTCTCGATGAAAACTATCGGCGTGTTCCGGGCCGAGGTTGGCATCAATGCCCCGAATAGCCAAATTCATTTTTGCCAGTTTCCAAGTGGTAGGGTTTGACTCCTGGCCGTAAATGCTGATGTCGCCAAGTTTGCCGCCATGCTTCTCAATAAATTTTTCACTCTGAACGAACATGCCCCCGGAGCCGCAGCAAGGATCGTAAACGCGGCCTTTGTATGGGGCCAGAAGCTCAACCAGCACCTGTACCACGCATTGTGGGGTATAGAACTGTCCGCCTTTTTTGCCTTCGGCGCTGGCAAATAAGGACAAAAAGTATTCGTAGACCCGACCCAAAATATCCCTGGAACGGTTCTCCTTATCTTTTAGAGCAATAGTGCCGATTAGGTCCATCAGTTCGCCAAGGCGTTGCTTATCAAGCGCGGGGCGGCCATAGTCTTTGGGAAGAACGCCTTTCAATGTCTTATTCTCGCGTTCAATGGCAACCATGGCGTCATCAATAAGTTTTCCGATATTGGGCTGCTTGGCGCTATCTTGCAAATGTTTCCAGCGGGCCGCCTTGGGCACCCAAAAAATATTAAAGGCCCTGTATTCGTCTGCGTCCTCCGGATCCGCGCCGCCCTTCTTATCGGCAAGCAGTTGGGCATGATGCTCCTCAAAAGCATCTGAAATATATTTCAAAAAGATCAACCCGAGGACGACATGCTTATATTCGGCAGCGTCCATGTTGTTCCGAAGCTTATCAGCCGCTTGCCAAAGCTTGGCCTCAAAGCCAAGCGTAGTGCCGTTCCCATTTTTTGTCTCAGTAGTTTTATTTTTTTGTGCCATTTTTTACCCTCAAGTATTTTTTATTTTTGGCCTTCAACGCCTCGTTGCGGAAGAAAAACCAGGCCCCCCGGCCGCCTAATTTTCGCCAAGGTTTAATCTTGTCTAGCTCAATCCACGAATAAAGCGTTTGGCGACTGATTTGCAAAAGCTGGCAGGTTTCTTCGGTAGTAAGAAGGTCGCAACGTTTGCTCATGAAAACACATTAAACTAATTTTTGACTGGTTAGTTAAACATTTTTTTCGCGCCAATGGTCCGAACCATGAACCCGGCAGCCCCTAGCCCCCCGCTCGCAGAGCTCGGGGGGACAGCAGGCCCGCCAGAGGCGGGCACCTCTGCTAGAACATTTTTGGCCAGCTTGTCCATAAACCGTTTAAACGGTTTATGGACAGCTAACCCGGAGTTGCCTACACTTCTAGCGATCGTAAAGAGTTCAAACTGTTTTATGGACATAAGTTCAGTGCGGTGCTACATTGAAAGGGTTGTAAACAGTTTGATTGTTTATGGACAGGTTGGGACGCGAAAGTTAGACTGGAATGGAGCGTAAAGAGTTTGAACTCTTTGATAGACAGGCGTAGCCGCGTAGGCTACACTAAAAACAAGATGCAAAAAGAAACGATGAAAAACACAGAGCCCGCCGACGGCGCCTACTCCCTTTCTGATTTTTATTTGGCCGCCTACCTGATCTGTTCCGGCATGGAGCTTCTCCGGACCGATCGCGCCAAGCCCAACCGAGTTGTTTTTGTTTTGGCGGATTCCCAGCAGCGTCCTGGACTCATTCAAGATTTCTACAGCCGCAAGGCGCGGATTGATCCTTTGGCTTACAAGGACACGATTGCGAACTTAAAATCTTTGATTCATGGCTTTAAGGCAGGCGGGGTGGCTTATGACGCCTAAGGCCAACAACAATTTTCAAACCAGGGCTATGCCCAGGAATAACCTTGCAACGGTAGATCAATGCGTCCCCGCAATCAAAAAGCTGGAGCACAGCGATTTTTATGGGGATTGCATTCTTCGTTTTAGGGCCGGAAAGATTTACCAGGTGCAAGTAGCCCAGGTGCTCAAAGCCGAAGATATTGACCGTTTAATCGGCTGAGAATTTAAGCGCTGGCAGGAGAACTGAGGCGCTACCTCCTTCGATGGGGGTAGCGCCTTTTTTTATGGAGATGATGCAAAGGAGAATGCGAAAAAGATGAATACGCAGCCCATCGAGACAGTTTTATCCCGCCTTTCGGGAGTCAAAAAAGGCGGCCAGGGGTGGACCGCCCTATGCCCGGCTCATAAGGAGAGGGAAAACAGCCTTTCTATCGGTGAAGGCAGGGATGGCCGGGTCCTTATCAAATGTTTTGTCGGTTGCGAGGTTGAATCCGTTGTTGGCAACCTTGGCCTCGAGATGCGCGATTTATTTGCCTCCAATGGCTCCTCCAAGTCTAAAAAAGAACCTCAGCAGCCGCTCACCGTAGCCGACTTGGCTGCTGACAAAAAATTGCCTGAAGCATTTCTTAAAGAGCTTGGGGTTTTCAACTTTTTAGATTTATACGGCCGCGAAATGGTCCGGATCACCTACCATCTCCAAGACGGTAATCGAGCCCCTCGGCAGAGAATTCGAACGGCGTTGCGCGCCACGAAAGGCAGTATATGGACCAAAGGCAAAGCCGCTCTGGTGCCTTACGGGCTTAATCGCCTAGAGGATGCCCGCAAAGCAGGGTTTCTCGTATTGATGGAAGGGGAATCGGATTGCTGGACCCTGTGGTTTCACGGTTTTCCAGCCCTAGGCCTTCCCGGCGCGGAGATGGCTCACATCCTTGAGCTTGCTTACCTTGAGGGAATATCCCGCCTCTACGCGATTCAAGAACCCGACGATGGAGGGAAAAAATTTATTGATGGAATTGCTAAACGACTCAAGGAAATAGGCTGGCTTGGCCAGGCTTTTATCGTCAAGATTGATGGCGCAAAGGACCCCAACGAGCTTCATAAACAAAATAGCGATGAATTCAAGACAGCTTTCCAAAAAGCTTTAGATACTGCCGGTCTCCTACCTGAGCCCCCTATCCAAGAAGCCAGCGGCAATCAGACGTCGGATGATAGCCCCAAGGATGACCCATTCGAGTCGGATCCGCGCCGGTTTTTTTACGCAAAAAAGGGCAAAGATTTTCTGCCAAACCTTTTAGCCACTGAAATTTTGACGCTCGGGGATTTTATCGCAAGCCCCGTTGATGAAGCAGGCAAGGGCGTCAGGCTTCTGCTTTATGAAAACGGCGTTTTTAGAAATGGCGAGAGCAAAGCCAGGACCCTGGCCCACAAATTTTTGAACTATTTGTCCAAACCGGACCGCCTGGATTCTACAGTCGCTCTTCTTAAAGAAAGCACCAAGATCGAAGAAGCCAAGCTCAACCCGCGCGCGATGGACTTGATTAACGTTGAAAACGGGATGCTGGAATGGCGCACCGGCCGGTTGCTGCCTCACTCGAAAGATTTCATTTCAACCTTTCAGATCCATGCTGTTTACGATCCTCAAGCTCAATGCCCTATTGTGGAGCGATTTCTGGAGGATGTTTTTCCTCCGGACGCCTTGCCCTTGGCTGAGGAGATGCCCGGATATCTGCTTTTGCCGACCACCCGTCATCAGAAAGCGTTCATGCTGGTGGGGCCGGGAGCTAATGGAAAGTCCACTTATCTCGCGCTGCTGGAAGCCATGCTGGGCGAAGAAAATGTCAGCCATGTGGCGCTTCAGGAGATGGGAGAAAACCGCTTTGTGGTGGCCGAGCTTTTGGGCAAGCTGGCCAATATCTACTCTGACATTCCAGCCAAAGCCCTTGAGCAAAGCGACATTTTTAAGGCGGTGGTAGCAGGGGACTCCATCAAAGCGGAAAGGAAATTTCAGCACCCATTTAATCTTAAGCCCTGCGCCAGGCTCCTTTTTAGCGCCAATGAGCCACCTCCCAGCAAAGATTTAACCCCTGCTTTTTTTAGGCGCTGGCACATTATTCCTTTTATCAACAGGTTTGAGGGGGTCAGAGCCGATAAAAATCTCCTGGCGAAGCTGACAACGCCCGAGGGCAGAAGCGTCTTGCTTAATCATGCCTTGGCAGGACTAAAACGGCTTGAGTCCAACCAGGGGTTTACGGATTGCCCCAGCGTTTTGGCTGCGACCGAAAAATACCGCAAGCAGTGCGATAACGTTTACGAGTTTACGCGGGAGAAATTAGAGGTTGCCTCCGGCCAGATGCTTACCAAGGAAGAAACCTACGCCGGGTATAAGGGTTGGTGCGAGGAAGCAGGTATCCCTCATCCGGTCAGCCAAAAGAGCTTTAACAAGCGATTGGCTGAAGTCTTGGGCATCCGCGAAGGGCGCGAGGTGATGCCAGATGGTAAAAAACGCCGCGTCTGGTTTGGATTAACGTGGGCCAGCGAGTTTGAAGAAGTGGCGGTGCCGGAGCATCCGGCGGACCGGAATGGACCGGATGGACCAGGTTTTTCCCACTTTACTTCACCTGGGAATACCTTGCCATTTTCTGAGAATGGCAAAGAGGAGATGGGGGAGGTAAAGTCAGCAGAACCCGGTCTTTCCGGTCCATCCTGGTCTGAAAATTCACCCAATGATCTTGAGGACGTGGAGTTGTGATGACGATTGTGGCGACTAAATTGCGACAAATCGCTGATTTCGGGCCAAAAACATTCGTCATTCGCGTAGTAAAACCACCGGCGGCGGCCTTGGATGCAGCCTGTTGGGTGCGGTCATTTTGGAGCATCGGCGAACACATAAAAGCATGGTTTTCCGATGAGAAATATTTTTCTGGCTTCGCGGAAACACAGCGAAAGCCGAGTCAAACTCAGGCCAGTCGCCAAAGCCTAAAACCGCACCTAGCCGCCCCTAATCCCGACAGTTTTTCATGGGCCCCTCGGGCGGACACACCATCCCGCACGTGGGTGTTCACGGCGCTCTTGGGTAACATTGCCCACCTAATCCCCAACTATGTCCACAGGGGCCAAGAACGGATAGGCGCTGCCAAACAGAAAAATTTGCAGAAATTTTTGGGTCAGAAACCGCCACTGACCCTTCTCGCTGATTTTCCGACACTTTTGAAGGTCGCCGGTCATGCCGTTTTGCTACCTAGGCGGCCCCGCCCCCGAACGTTTTACGGCCTGTCCGGTTGGGGGATGTTTTGCCGGACTTTTCGCCATAAATTTTTAGAAAAAACCTTAACCATAGGCGCATTTAACGGAACTAATCACAGACTAGGTCTAGGACTATTTACCGATGAGGATTTGGGATTTTTAGCTTCAAAAAATTTGCGTGAAAATTCCAGGCAAAACCACGTATGCCTCCCCTACGCTTTTATTTCGTACGCCAAAGGGGTCAAAGGAATAATTTTTTTGCGTACGAAACCATCGAGGGGAAAGGCTTCCGTCTGTTTTTCGTACAAATGGCCTTTTTTTTCGTACGGGACGGTGCCTCTTGGCTGAGTTTTTGAACGGGGAGAGGGGGTTCGGGGGAAGGATGCCAAAGGGGTGGAGCGAAGAATTTAAGGCAAAGGCCAGGGCCTTCTGGTCGGAGCGTTATGGGCGGCCGGTCTCGGATGCCGAGGCGGAGGATATCCACCGCAACCTGGCCGGATTCTTTGGGGTCCTCCAGGAGTGGAAAAAAGAGGACCTTGATTCCGCTAGACCTAACGAGGTAAGGTCCCAATGAGGCAAGTTATGGAGCCAACCAATAAAGCCGTGATTTATGCCCGCGTTTCCACCCGTGAGCAGGCGGAGCAGGGCTATTCTGTCGAGTCGCAAATCAAGCTGCTGCGGGACTACTCCCAAAATCATGGTCTTGAGATCGTTCGCGAGTTTACGGATGTGGAAAGCGCCAAGGCTTCCGGCCGGATGCAGTTTTCCGAGATGCTCCGGTTTCTTAAAACCAACACCACGACCAGGACTGTGGTTTGCGAAAAAACCGACCGCCTCTACCGGAACTTCCATGATTATATTGACCTCGATGTGGATAAAAGCGGCTTAACCGTGATCCTGGTCAAAGAAAATACGACCCTAAACAAGGATTCCAGGTCCCATGAAAAACTGGTTCATGGGTTCAAAGTCTTGCTGGCCAAAAATTACATAGATAATTTGAAGGAAGAAACCGCTAAAGGCATGTTGGAAAAAGCCGAGCAGGGCGAGTTTCCCCAGCACGCGCCCTTTGGTTACAAAAACAACAAAGAAACCCATTTGATCGAGCTGGATCAGCGAGCGCCCTTAATCCGCAAGATGTTTGAGTTCTACGCCACCGGCAACTACTCGCTTAAAACCCTGGAAGGCAAAATTTATGAGGAAGGTCTGCGCTCTAAAAGCGGCAGGAAAATCTATAAAAGCGAACTGGCCTATATTTTGGGTAATCCGATTTATTACGGCTACTTCATCTGGCGGCGCAAACTCTACAAAGGCATCCATGAGCCGATCGTGAGTAAAGAGCTTTTTGATATGGTTCAAAAAGTGCTCAAACGTTTTGACAAGCCACGTATAACCAAAAAAGAATACGCCTTTCGCGGGCTTTTGACTTGCGGAGTCTGTGGTTGCGCTTATACGGCTGAAAAGAAAAAGGGCAAGTATGTTTATTACCACTGTACTTTTGCTAAAGGGCGCTGCAAGAACAGCTACTTGCGGGAGGAGGCCTTGGATCAAAAACTCGAGGAAATTCTAAAGACCATCCAGATTGATCAAGGGGTCCTGGAATTTTTGACCGGCGGCCTCAAGGAAAGCCATTCCCAGGAGAAAGCCTATCACGATCAAGCCATTGCCACACTGCACCAGACCTACCGGAAACTTCAGGAGAAATTAGACAAGGCCTACAACGATAAATTGGACGGAGTGATCCCGGTTGAGTTTTGGGAAAAGCAGTCAGCCCTCTGGCGCAAGGAGCAGGAGGACGCCCGGATTGCGGTTGCCCAACATGAGCACGCTAATCAGAGGTATTTTGAATTAGGTCTTGAGCTTTTGGAGCTGGCCCACGAGGCGCACAGCATGTACCAAGTTCGAAGCCTGCCTCAAAAACGCCAGCTCCTAAATTTCGTGGTTTCGAACTTGAAAGTGGAGGGCGAAAACCTCATTCCCTCCTATAAGAAACCCTTTGACCTCCTGGCCCAAGGGCGAAACCGTACAAACTGGCTGCCAGACTAGGATTCGAACCTAGACGACGTGGTTCAGAGCCACGCAGACTACCATTATCTGATCTGGCAACTAAAGTTTTCAATGAAAAATCGAAATTGGGCGCCCTTGAGCGCCAAAATTAGCGTTTGCGCTGGTTTTTCATTTGCGCTTCGGATTGCGCTTTAAAATTTTCTAAGACCTTTAGCTTTTGGCCGAAGGCGGCGACCTGCGGGTATTTCTTGGCCAGGTCGCGATAAAAATCGATCTTTTTGACGATCATGTCAGGCTCGTTGGCCGAAACCTTGGTCTCCTCGTGAATCCACAAAACAGGATTGGGAGGCGCCGGGGTTCTGGCCGCCTCGGTCTCCGGAAGGATATTATAAAGGAAAAGAGGGGGCCTTCCGGGGAAGAATTTCTCCGGAATCGCGTCTTCTTTTAAAATCCGCACGTGCTTGTCCCAAAAATCGCAAAAAAGGGCCAGGGTGTCTTCGGAAAAATCGAAAATTCCGTAGCCTGACAACCGCTTGCCCTCCATTAAGTTGACCAAGATGTGCGTGATTCCCTCTTGGCGAACCCGGTCATAAAACTCCGGCGTGGTTTTGGCGGTTCGGGCCCAAATTTGGGGCAGGGCCACATCGTAGACGCCGGCCGCCAGAAAAGGAACGTCGCAGGCCGCCACTTTTTCATCGCCCAATATGAGCAGTTTGCTGTTGGGCGGCAGATTGTCTTTAGCCCAATTAAACATCCCGACAGCAGGGTAAGGATACATTCCGGGATGGCTGTAAGCCTGGTATTCCCTCGGCTTTTCTTGGCCCAGCAGAACGGGCCAGGGCTGGTACGAGCTCCCGATCGTTTGAATGACGATTAAAATGCCAGTGGCGCCCATCACCATGGTCAAAAAATGGAAAAACCGCGAGGCCCAGGGCGAGGCGGCCACGCTCCTCAAACAGGCCCAGCCCATCGGGAAAAGAAGGACCACGAAATAGGGCATCCAGTAGCGTGTTAAGCGGTTGACGAAAACCAAGGCCAGGCAGCCTAGGAGGCCGAAGAGGAAGACTAATTTCAGATTAAGAGCGGTCGGGCCTGGATCCCGACCTGTGGCGGGATGACGGGAAGAGAGGAGATTGAAGAAGAGGTGATAAAAAGAAAGAGGCAGGGCGGATAAAATGAAGGGGCCCATGAAGGATAAAGAAGAATGGGTCTTAAAGGTTAAAAACCAGGGGAAGGAAAGGAACTCCCACCATAACTTCGGCGTGAAGCCCTGGGACTCGGCGTAAAAGCGGGAGGTGCGTTCGGGGTCAAGTCCCCCGAAAAACTTGGATAAAAAAGGAAAAACCGGGTTTCCGGTGAAGACGTAGGCTTTGGCCAACCAGGGAAGGCAGACCAAAAAGCTGGCGAGCCCAATCGTCAGGCCCTCAATCGCGAGAGTTTTTAAAGATCGCTTGGTTAAAACGCCCCAGATCAGGTGACAAAATCCCAAAATGCCGATAACGGGTCCGGCGGTCAGTTTGGAGGAAAAGCAGAGCCCGGCAAAAACAGCGCTTAAAGCCAAGAGCCCGGTGCGTGGGGTTCCTTCGGCCAGGCTGATGGCGCGATACCAGGACCAGGCCGCGGCTAAAGCGAGCATGCTGACGCCGACATCATTGCCGGTTGTCCACCAGCTCCAGGCTGTCATGGGCATGGATAAGAAGGCCAAGGCGGCCCAACCGCCGGCGCGGTGTTCGCCTTCCTCTTTGGACCAGGCTAAAAAACCAAGCGCAATTAAAACGCCGCAAAACCAATGGATTAATTTGGCCGCGGCGTCTCCGTTTAAGCCCAAACCCAAAAGGTAAAGCATCTGGATGGTTAAAGGGTAGTTGGAATGAAGGTTCGGGAATTTCCTGATTCCCCCCTCCTGCAGATACCAATGCGGAACGCCGGTGTGATAAACCGTGGAGTCATAAAAAATCTCCGGGACAAAGGCCATGAGGAAAGAAACGCCGGTTAAAACCGCCAATAAAAATAAAACAACAGGAGAGCTGTGGCGAAGCGTGATCATCAGATCATCCAGGGCAGGCTCGATAAACGTGCGGCGGTGGGTCCAGAAGGCCACGATAAAAGCCGCAACCAGAAGGGTCCAAAGAAGAGCCAGGACCGGGTATTGGTAGAGCTGCAGCCAGCCTAAAGCCAGAACCGTGTAAGCCGTGATGCCCAAGCCCAGAATTCCGGCTAAAACCACCCGGCCCAACGCTGACAATCCCGGGGCCAAACGCGCCGTGAAAAATAACCCCACGCCCATTGAGCCCAAGCAGATGCCCAGGCCGGCCGCCAATCCCTTAGCGTGACGGATCGCGGCCTCGGCGGTCGGCCAGCCGAACTCAAAAAGCGCGCCAAGGCCTACCAGAAGGGAAGAAATTGGGTACTGCCGGTAAAAAACAACGGTGACAACAGCCATCCAGCCTAAACAAAGCCAGAGAGCCCAGTTAAAGGGAACTGCGGAAACTGCCGGAGAAAGCGGCGGGGCCGGCGCTTGCCGCCGAGATTTCTTCATGGATAGGATTGTAGTAAACTGGCCCGGTGGGAGTTAAAAAACCGCGCGTTTTGATCACCGGGGGCGCCGGATTTCTGGGTTCCCATGTGGCGCGCCGGCTTTTAGACGCCGGGTGCGACGTCATTGTGCTCGATTTCTTCCACCAATATATTTATCCCTTGGCGCCCAGCTTCCTGGAAAACATGCAGTACCGCCATGAGGTGCTGTTGAACGGCGCTCAAGTAATCCGGGGCAACATTAACAACAAAGAAGACCTGCGCCGCCAGATCATTAAAGCCGAGCCGAGCATCATTATTCATCTGGCCGCTCTTCCCTTGGCCAATGTGGCGTTGTGGCAGACAGAGGAGGCTTTTGACAGCATTGTGTATGCCACGTTTAACTTGGCCGACATCGTGGGGGATTTCACCTTCATTAAAAAATTCGTGTATGTCTCCTCCAGCATGATTTATGGGGATTTTGAAACAATTCCGATGCCGGAGGACGGCCGAAAAAATCCCAAGGATGTTTATGGGTCCATGAAGCTGACCGGAGAAATTTTGGTGAAATCCCTCTGCCGCAAGCACGATGTTCCCTATGCCATTATCCGGCCTTCCGCCATCTATGGCCCCACAGACAACAACCGGCGGGTGCTTCAAATTTTCGTGGAAAACGCGCTGACCAACAAGCCCTTGGAGGTCACCAACCCCCAGGCCACCTTTCTTGATTTCACTTATGTCGAGGACGCGGCGGAAGGAATTTCTCTGGCCGTTTTAAGCGACAAGGCGGATAATCAGGAATTTAACGTCACGCGCGGAGAGGGCCGGAGCCTTCAGGATGCGATCGATGTTCTTCAAAAAATATTCGGGCAATTAGAGGTCCGGACCAAGCCGGAAAACGCGAAATTTCGGCCCAGCCGCGGCGCCCTGGATGTTTCTAAAGCCAAAAAATTATTGGGGTACAAGCCGGCCCACTCCTTAGAAGAAGGATTGGCCAGATACGTGGATTACGTGCGCCGGGTCAACAAATCGCTTTTAGAAGAAAAAAACCAAAAGCCTCAACGGTTGGCTAAAAAGACTTCGCCGGCGCGCTGATTTTTTTCGGCAAACGAAGCTAACGACAAAATCGCCCACAAACGCCGCGTGTGATCGTTTTTCTTGGCGGCGTGCTCGGTTAAAAGCTGATCCACAACCCCGTCTTTGAAGACTCCAAGATTGCGAAAGACTTGAGAGGATACGGCTTGGCGCACGAAGTCCTGGAAATCTTTTTGCAAAAGCCAGTAGCTCAACGGCGGGGTGAACCCTTTTTTGGGCATGCCCAACACTTCTTGGGGCAGTTTGCCCTCCATCATGTGGCGGATGATCCATTTGGTTTGAAAGCCCCGGATTTTAAAATGCGGCGGAATGCGCAAGGCCAGTTCAGCCAGCTCCGGGTCCAAAAGCGAAGGCCGCATTTCAAGGGAATTGGCCATGCTGGACATGTCGGCTTTAACCAGGTAAAGATCGAGCAGGTAAACGCTTAAATCCCCGAACATGGCTTGATCCGCAAGCGTGACGCCATGGTTTTTAATGATACCGGAGGCCAAGTCCGCGAAAGGTTTGCGGCGGCTGACCTGATTGTAAAAAGAAGGGCTGTAAAAGAGTTCGCGCTCAAACCAATACAGGGCGCTCCTCCAGCCGAAATGAGCGGCCAAAGGATCGGTGACGTCTTTGGCGGACAAGATAAATCTTTTGATTTTGTAATCCCAGCTCACGCGCTCAAGACTGGTGGGCAGCTGTTTGGCTAAAAAGGGCAGAAGTCCGGCGCGCAAAAAACCGGGCAGGTGCCGGTAGAAAGAGATGGCGCGCGTGGCGATGGTGGTGGGGTACCCGCCGAAGAGTTCATCGCCGCCGTCTCCGGACAAGGCAACCGTGATGTGGCGCCGGGCGTGGCCGCACAAAAGATAGGTGGGCAAGGCCGAGGTGTCGCCAAAGGGTTCGTCAAAAATCCCCAGCACACCCCAAGCAAAACCGGCCAGATCCTCCGGGTACTCCATCGGGATTTCATGGTGATCGGTGCCCAGCTTCTTAGCGGTGGCCAAGGCCCCTTCCCTCTCGCTGTAGCTTTTTTCCTTGAAAAAAACATTAAAGGTTTTGACATTGGGGTTATGGCGGCTGGCAAAATAAGCGGTGGTGGTGGAATCCAGGCCCCCGGACAAAAACACGCCCAACGGCACGTCGCTTCGAAGCATCATCTTGACGCATTCCGAAATCTTGGCGCTTAGCATCTCTTCGATTTCTTCCAAGCGGTTTAGTCTGGTACCCAGAGACTTAGTCAAGACCTCGCCGGCATCCCAATACCGGACTTTTCTGGTGGTTCCGTCTTGATTCACAGCCAAAATGGTTCCGGGTTCCAGTTTATGGAGATTTTGATAGATCGTCTTAGGCGTTGGGATAAAAAGAAGGGTCAGAAAATCGTCAATCGCCTCGTTGTTGATCTCTCTTTTAAAAGCGGGGTGAGGGTGCAACGCCTTGATTTCAGATCCGAACAGGAGTTCGTTGCCAAAGATGCCCCAAAACAACGGTTTGATGCCAAAGTGATCGCGGCCCAAGAGAAGCCGGCGTTTTTTGGCGTCCCACAGGGCAAAGGCGAACATGCCGCGCAAGCGGCGGGGGAAGGTTTCCCCCTCTTCTTCATAAAGATGCGCCAGCACCTCGGTGTCCGAGGCGGTTTCAAAACGGTGGCCCTTCTTTTTTAACTCCTCGCGCAGTTCGAGATAGTTATAAATCTCTCCGTTAAAAACCACGGCTACGGATTTGTCTTCGTTAAATAGGGGTTGGCGTCCGGTTTCCAAATCAATGATATTCAAACGGCGCATGCCCAAACAGACGCCGGTCGTTAAAAGATAGCCCTCGTCATCCGGGCCGCGATGGGTCATGGTGCGGGTCATGGCCTGGATTAAGGCGGAGGAATTTTCCGGAGAGGTCCCGGGAGCGCCTTTCAGCTTAAAAAAGCCCGCGATGCCGCACACGGCTTTACAGGACGCAGGCCCCGGCGCGGGTTCGCGTTTTGGTTTGGCTCAATTTCACAATCGAACTGATCACCAAATTAACTTCGCTGTCTTTTAAAAAGGGATGGATGGGCAAGGAGAGCACGCTTTGGGCAAAGCGATTGGTGACGGGGTAATCGCGGTCGGCCAATCCCAGATGCGCGAAGCAGGGCTGGCGGTGGAGCGGGGTCGAGTAATGGATCATGGTTTCAATGCCGGCTTTGCTTAACTGCTCTTTTAAAGCGTCGCGATTGGGAATGCGGATCACAAATTTGTGGTAGATGTGGCTATTTTTAACGCAAGCGCCCGGCAGAACAAGGCCCGGAACCTGGGCCAAGCCCCGGATGTAGCGTGCCGCAATGTCTTGGCGGCGGCGACGCCAGGCGGCTTCCCGCGTCATCTTGAAATTTAAAACTGCGGCGGTGGCCGACGGCATTTGAGAATTAATCCCGATTTCACGGTAGCTGTTTTGGCCGGTTTCCTTGCCGTGGTAGCGCAGGCGTTTGACCTTGGCGGCCAGGGTTTCGTCATCCGTCAACAAAACGCCGCCGGAACCCGGCGCGCTGATGGGTTTGGTCGGGTCAAAGCTGAACACGCTGGCTAATCCCAAGGAGCCGGCTCTGACCGAGTCGTACGCGGCGCCGATGGCTTGGGCCGCGTCTTCGATTAAGACCAAATTGTGGCGCCGGGAAAAATCATTTACAACTCTGGGGTTCATCATGCTTCCGTAAAGATGCACCGCCACCAAAGCCTTGGTTTGAGGGGTGATCTTGGCTTGGGCCTGCTTTAAATCAATGTTATAGGTGTCATCGATATCGATAAAAATAGGGGTGGCGCCCGCGCGGCAGATGGCGGAGCCGGAAGCGATGAAAGAAAAATCAGTAACCAAAACCTCGTCGCCCGGGCCGATGCCGGAGGCCGCTAAAGCAAAGTAAAGCGCGTCGGTGGCGGAGTTAAGGGCAACGGCCAAGCGCCGATTGGTGAACCGGGCTAACTTTTCTTCAAAGGAAGCGACTTCGGGACCTTGGAGCATCCGGCCGGATTTAAAAATCCGTCCCACCTCTTTTAAAATCGGGCCGCCATGTTTTTGAAATTCACGGGTGGCGCCGAAAAAAGGAATCTTGGTCATCGCGCCGCCAGGGAACCGGCCATGGGACGCGCCGGAACGCCGGCCACGCGGCCGCCATCGGGCACATTTTTGGTCACCACCGCTCCGGCGGCCACCACCGCGTTTTTGCCGATCGTAATGCCGGCAATGACGCTGGCGCCGGTATAAACGTAGCTTCCTTCCCCCACCGTGACGCGTCCGGCCAAAGAAACGCCGGGCGCGATATTGGCAAAGGCTCCGATTTGGTTGTCGTGCTCAATGACGCATTGAGAGTGGATGATGGCGTGGCGGCCGATCGCGGCATTGGGCATCACCACGGCGCCGGCGTTAATGATCACGCCTTTCTGGACTTCGGCGAAAGAGGAGATGACGGCGCTCGGATGGATCGCTGAAACAAAACGGTAGCCTTTTTTGGTTAAAGAGAGGGCCAGTTCCCGTTTTTTGGCGTTGTCCCCGTAAGCGATGATGACCTGGTAAGACTTGGGCGTGAAATGCTTGGCGATGTCGTCATAAAAGGCCGCAATGGCAACGCCGTTAATTTTTTGGCCCACATTTTTCTTGGTTTCAACGTCGATTAGGCCGGCGGGTTTGGCGCCTTGGGCTAAAAAATTGTCGATCGCGTATCGGGCTTGCGATCCGGCGCCCACGATAACGATTTTCTTGTAAGGGTTCAGCGCAGGGGAGTCACCCTTGAACCCAGTAGCGGAGAGGGGCCCCGCGAGCACGCGGGGAGAACCGTCGGGACTGGTTCTCGGGTCTGGGGGCAAGGGTGACTCCCCTGCGCTGAACCCTTTCATTTTCTTGGCCATTAATGCGGGGTTTTCTTCCTGTGCAAAACCGCCAAAAAGTCGGCGATGAAGCCAAGAATAATGATGTTGATCGAGGTCACCATAATGAAAACGTCTAAGCCGCCGATATACTGGGTTCTTAACCAATCGTAAACCACTTTGACGCCGCCGAAGGTGAACAGGCCCAGGCCGAGCGGAAGCAGAATGCCCAAGGGATTAAAATACATGATGGTGCGGATGACGAGCAGTATGTAGCTGTAGGTGTCGGCCAGGGGCAAAAACGTGGAATGGCCGCCCTTGCGTTTGTAGTAATTGATCGGCAGAAAAGCGACCGGATGGCCGTTGACCAAAAAAGCGAGCGTAATGGTTCCGGCCCAGGAGTGTCCGGGCGGAAAAAGGGAAAAGTAGTTGCGCGCCGCGTCTTTTTTAAACGCGCGGAAGCCGGAGTTCAAATCCGGAATCTCCATGCGGCTTAGACGGCTGGCCATGCGGCGGATTAAATCTTTGGGCAGGCGCCGGTACCAAGGCTCCTCAACCACCTGGCCGACCCTGGCGCCGATCACCATGTCATATTCCGGGAAAAAAGAAAGCATCTTGGGGATTTCCTCGTGCGGATAGGTGCCGTCCGCGTCGCTGGCCACGATCACGTTGCCGCGCGCCTCCAGGATTCCGGTGTTGCGCGCCAATCCCCCGCCCCTGTTTTTGCCGTGGCGGACCACCCGCACGCCCATCGCTTCCGCGATTTGGGCCGTTCGGTCCGTTGAGCCGTCATCAATGATTAAAATCTCATAGGCATGGTCCGTTGTCTCCATGGCCTTGCGGATGGTTTCGATTTCTCTGGCGATATTGGATTCTTCGTTGTAAGCGGGCAGAACCACGCTGACAAAAAAACTCTTTTTGACGGAGGGCTCTCTGACTTCAACGGCCATAGTTCAACATGGTGATTATTTTTTCCAAAAATAAACGTTGTGGATGTTGCCGCGATGCAGCATCACAAAAAGATCGGCCAAAAATCCCAAGACGCCGATCAAGACCCCAGTGATAAACAGTGATACGTCCACGCCGCCGATGTGATGGTAAATGATCCAGTCATAAACCATCTTAATGCCGCTACCCAGCAAAAATAACAAGGACAGGGGGAGCAAAACGCGCAGGGGATTAAAATACATCACCGTGCGGATGATGAGCAAAATCATGCTGTAGGTATCTTCGAATGGATGAAAAGTCGAACTGCCCCCTTTTCTTCTGAAATAATCGATCGGCACATAATTGACCGAGTGGCCGTTGCAAAGAAACGCCAAGGTGATGGTGCTTTCCCAAGAATGCCCTTCGGGCAGAAGGGAGAGGTATCGCACCGCCACCGATTTTTTGAAAACCCGCAGTCCGGAATTCAAATCTTGGATGTTGACCCCGCTTAAACGGCTGGCCAGCTTTCTGATCATGTTTTTGGGCCACAGCCGGTAAAAGGGTTCCTCCACCTTCATGCCGACTCTGGCGCCCACCACCATGTCATGGTCGTGGATGCGCTCTAAAAGCTTGGGGATCGATTCGTGCGGGTAGGTGCCGTCCGCGTCGCTGGTGACGATCACCTCGCCTTTGGCGGCCAAGACGCCGGTCTTGCGCGCCGCGCCGACGCCGCGGTTGACCGCGTGCTTTAAAACACGCACGTCTTTGGATTGGGCGATCCGGGCGGTGTCGTCTTTGGAGCCGTCGTCAACCACGATAATTTCAAAGGGATGCCCGGTTTTCTTTAAGGCGTCGCGGATGGTATCCAACTCCCGGCCGATCGCTTCGGCTTCGTTATAAGCCGGCAGAACAAAGCTGATCGTTTCATCCGTGCCCAGGGCGCGAGGCGTCTGAAACTCCTTGGTTGCGGTGGTTTCCATCATCACATTTTGACTTATTTAAGCGGGGCTTCCTTTAACGAACCTTGCAGGCGCTTGATCCGGGCGGCGACGCGCTCCGGGCCCAGCGCCTCAACCATGTGAAACAGGCTCGGGCCCTGCAACCGGCCCGAAACCGCGAAACGCAAGGGATGATAAACCTCCCCGTTTTTCCACCCGAACTCTTTGGCGATCTCTTTTAAAAGAGCTTCGATGCCGGAAGCCGAAAAATCAGAGGCCCGGCCCAACCGCTCGTAAGGGTTTAGCGCAGGGGAGTCACCCTTGCCCCCAGACCCGAGAACCAGTCCCGACGGTTCTCCCCGCGTGCTCGCGGGGCCCCTCTCCACGACTGGGTTCAAGGGTGACTCCCCTACGCTAATCCCTTACCGTAGATCTGATGATTTCCCCGCCCATCGAAGGGGTTTAGCGCAGGGGAGACACCCTTGAACCCATTTGTGGAAAGGGGCCCCACCCACCAAGGGTGGGGAGAACCGTCGGGACTGGTTCTCGGGTCTGGGGGCAAGGGTTACTCACCTGCGCTAAAACCTTACGTGGGGTT
>JACQJO010000004.1 GCA_016205025.1 Elusimicrobiota bacterium | reverse complement strand
CCCGAAGGGCCAGGGCACTGTTGGGCTGCGACTTTGCCAAATTTTTCTCACGTACATTACATGTACGCAGCGAAAAATTTGGCTTCGTCTCGCTCCAACATTGCCCTGGCAAATTGGTCATATTATTGTGACGCGACCCCTAAGCCGCCGGGCGGCCAAGGGGAGGGGTCTCGATTCCGGGAACTGATCCGGTTTTTTTATGATCGATTCCAACGATTGCGCCGTCTCTAAGCGAGATCACGCGCCGGGCGCGCGAAAGGATCATGGAATCATGGCTTGAAAAAATAAAAGTGGTTCCCTTGTCTCTGTTAATCTTTTCCATTAAATCCAGGATAGCGACCGCGGTCTTGGAGTCCAAATTGGCGGTCGGCTCATCAGCCAAGATCAGTTTGGGATCTACCGCCAAGGCGCGGGCGATCGCCACTCGTTGTTGTTGGCCTCCGGAAAGACGCACCGGCCTGCGGTGCATGCAGTCTTCAAGCCCCACGTAGCGCAGGGCCTCACGCGTGCGAGAACGGCGAAGGTCTCCGGGAACGCCCTTTAAAATCAGGGCATACTCCACATTTTCGAAAGCGGACAAAACCGGAATTAAATTGAAAGCCTGAAAAATGAAACCCAAATTTCTGCGGCGAAATTCGGCGCGGTCATCTTCTCTAATTTCTTCAAGATTGCGGCCCTCAAAAATAACCTGTCCAAATGTAGGCTCTTCCAAAGAACCAACGATGTTTAAGAGCGTGGATTTTCCCGAACCGGAAGGTCCGGCAATGGCCGCGAATTCGCCGGACTCAAATTCGGTGCTGATGTCCAAAAGAGCCGAAACAGCCAGCTCGTCCTCTTTAAAAACAAGCTCGCGTAAAAACTTGGCGCGTTCGGTTAAGCTGTCTTTGTGAAAAAATTCTTCTCTTTTGGCCTCAAAAGTTTCCCGAATTCCCTGATAAGCCTGAAAAATATTGGATTTGGAGAAAAGAGCCCGGAAACTGTCCACGTCTTTGGCTTTTTCAAAAAGATCGCCCAAGCCGGGGAGCAGGGCGCGCTCGTGGGTTTTATAAATCTTGGTAACGTGGCGCAAAACGACAAGGAATTCAGACATGGCGCAAAGCCTCCGCCGCGCGCAGGCGGAAAACGCGCACGGCCGGTACGATACCCGCCACCGCGCTAATCACCAAAACAGAAACAACGGCTACCAAATGGCTGGGCCACGCGAACCGCAGGTGAAGCGTCTTTTCAAAAGGCAAAAAGTAACTCAACGCTTCCCCTAAAGGAAGAGGCAGGCCGTAAAAATAAAAGAAAACAATAACGGACACCCCCCAGGCCGCTCCCCAAGCTAATCCCATCATGCCGAGATAGGCGGATTCCGTTAACAGCAAAACCGCAACCTCTTTTCTTTTGGCGCCCAAGGCCATCATGAGCCCAAATTCCCTGATGCGTTCAAAAAGACTCATCAGCATGGTGTTTAAAATACCCAAGGCCACAATCACAAAAACTACGCACATCACCAAATAAAGAATGGAGTCTTGAAAACGCTGAATATGCACCAATTCCGAACCAATATCTTTCCAGGTTAAGACCTTCAGATCTTTTTCCAAAGCCCCTATCTTTTGAGACAACTCCGAACGGACTGTTTCAATGTCGGAACTGTCTTTAATTTTAACGGCCAGGGAATTAATTTCTCCCGGCCAGGCCAAAAGGCTCTGGGCATCTTCAAGATTCATGTAAACAATAGAAACATCCCATGTGTAGCTGCCTGTTTCAAAAATTCCGGCCACTCTTAGGGCCCGCCCCTCAAAAGAACCCTCGCGATTTTGCGCCATCATAACCACTTTTTCGCCCAGCCGCACATCGAGGTTTTTGGCAATCCGGCGTCCAATCATAATCTGGCCGGGCGCATCCAACAAACGGCCTTCTTTGATGTAGTGATGAATGTTGGAGATGCTCGTTTCCTTTAAAGGATCGATCGAAACAACGCCCACCCCGGCCGAGTTCTGGGCCGAAGCGATCAGGCCGGTAAACATCACGCGGCGCGTAAAAGCGGCCACGCTTTTGTCGTCCCGAAGGACTGCCTCAATGGCGTCAACACCCCCAAAAGAGGCTTCCGGAATTTTAGGGTCTTGGGAGGCGCGCGCCTGAATTTGAATATGACTGTTGTAAATACCCATGGCCCGGTCAACCATGTCCGCCTGAAGGCTTTTGATCAAACTCTGGATGAAAAACAAAGCCGCCACGCCGACCACCACCGAGGCCAAGGTTAATCCCGAACGCCGGCGGTTCCTAAGAACGTTTCTCATCGCCAGTTTAAGCAAAGCCAATAACATACTTATCCTGACTCCAAGACTCTCGACTCTAAGACTCCTAGACTCACTGGAGCCCTTTCTCTAAAGTTTCTTTCGTAAAAATCTTGGCATCTAAATCGGAATCAAAGGCGACGGTTTTATATTCCAGGACCGTTTCTTGATTTTTTTTCTTTTTGGCCCGGCAGGTGATCTTGGTGGGCATGCGTTTGCCCCCCATGATCTTAACGTTATCCAGCGTAATTTGGCGCACCAACTCACCGCGCTCATTGTAATCCTCTTCGGACACCTGAATAACTTCGCGGCCGTCCGCGGAAACGGCCGACTTCCACACCACTCGACCCCAAATCACCGGCGCATCCGCGCGGGGGATAAGCTCAATGGTTACCAAATAATCGCTGATGCGCTGGGGATCCGTTTCCGTCTTAACAATAGCGTGGTCGTAGTAGTTCACGTAAGAATCGAACCGCGTCATGTCTTCATAGGTAAAGTCCGATCCCATCCAGTTGGTTTGCATCATGGAAAAAGGAATCTTGATGACCTGTTCCGCCTCCCGCGTGTAAGACCAGATGTCCCGGCCCAGTCTCAAGGTCCGGTTGCCTTGTTCTTTGGCCGGCTTATGAATAACGATGAACGAATTCTGGGTTCCTTGCTGGTAGCTTTCGATCTCCATCTTCCTGGCAAACGAAGGGCGTGTCAGGGTCATCGCGAGACGGGCGTGCGAACTTTTGGCGCCGCGCAAAAGCTCCTGGCTTTTGATAATAATCTCTTTAGCCGACAGTTTCAGTTTGATCTCGGTTTTAGAGGCGGCCTGTTCCTGCGGCGGCGGCAATTTTACGGGGGTCTTTAAGCTGGATTCCGCGCTCGCAGCGACGATAAAAAAAACGGAAAAGGCGATGGGCCTCATGCGCTTAGTTTACTGAATTGCGATTAACCGGGCAGGAAGGGGTTTAGCGCAGGGGAGTCACCCTTGAACCCAGTAGCGGAAAGGGGCCCCGCGAGCACGCGGGGAGAACCGTCGGGACTGGTTCTCGGGTCTGGGGGCAAGGGTGACTCCCCTGCGCTAAACCTTTAACCGGGCAGGTTAAACCGGCTTAAAAACTTCCAACAAAACGGCAGCGTGGCGGTGGCTAAAATGATTTTAACGGCATCTCCGGCCAGGAAGGGATAAAATCCAGCCAACAGGGCCTTATCCCAACCCACAAAAAAACTTAACCAACAGACGCCCGGGATAAAAATAACCGCGCTTCCTAAGGCCATGGCCAGCGCGGTTGTCCAGGGCTTACGGTCCCAACCGCGCTCACCCAGCCGGCCGGCAACATAAGCCGCCAAGGGAAACCCCAATAGGTAGCCGCCCCTGGGCCCCAAGAAAACAGCCGGACCGGCCAATCCCTGGGCAAAGACCGGAGCGCCGGAAATGCCTGCCGCAAGATAAATGAGCAACGCCAAAAACCCCCGCCGGGGGCCTAAGGCCATGCCCAACAGGAGAACGCTAAAGGTTTGTCCGGTGATAGGAACGGGCGTGAAAGGCAAAGGGATCGCTATTTGAGCCGAAACCGCCACCAAGGAAGCTCCGGCCAGGAGCAATAAGGTTTCGACTGCCCCTCGGCGCAATGTCCAGGAATGGGAAAGAAGGGGTACAAGGGTTTCTGCTAAAACCATGCAAGGCTAAGCGTAGGTTTTACGTTTTTTGCGCAAAGCTTTGTCGATGTAGGCCAGAGGATCGGTTTTCCTCTCCAGGAGCCCTCCAATGTCATTTTCGTTAACCCTGGTTTCGATCTCAGACCTTAAGCGTTCCAGGATTAACATTTTGACTTCGGTTCTAATGGCCTCTTTTTTGCGCCGCTCCCATTCGCCGGAATCTTTCATGTGCCGTTCGTGATCGTCAATGGCCGTTAAAATGGGCCCCGCCCCTTCGCCCGTCAAAGAATTGACAGCCAGAATGGGGGTTTTCCAAGCGCCCGACTTTCTGGTTTCAAGAGAAAAAATATTCTTCCACCAAGTGATGGCCCTGTCGGTACCCTCATGATCCGCTTTATTGATGACCACAATATCGCTCATCTCCAAAATGCCGGCTTTCATGGCCTGGATCTCGTCTCCCAGGGAAGGAATGGAAACATAAAGAGTGGACTGCGCCACCTTGGCGATTAAGCAATCGCTTTGGCCGGAGCCCATGGTTTCAACTAAAACGAAATGCTTGCCGCTGGCCTCCATCACATGGACCAGGCCAAAAATTTTGCGCGTCAACGATTCCACGCTGTCGGCGCCGCCGGCGACCGAGCGAATAAAAACGCCTTGATCCGCGGTCAAATCCTGCATACGCACCCGATCACCCAAAAAAGCGCCGTGGCTGATAGGACTGGTCGGATCAATAGAGATCACGCCCACGGTGTGGCCGCGCTTTCTTAGGGCTCTGGCCAGCTGAAAAATGAGCGAGCTTTTTCCCACTCCGACGGCTCCGGTGATGCCCACGATCCTGGTGTTTCCGCCGTAAGGATAAATCCTTTGCAAAAGTTTCTCGCCGGATGGATCCGAGTTTCTCTCGATCAAAGACAGCGCGCGGGAAATCGCTCTGGCTTCTCCGGAGATGACGCCTAAAACAAGCTCTTTGAGTTCAAATGGCAACATAATTGAAATTAATTTTTATGAGGCTTCTTGCTTAATTTTTCTCTAAGATACCGGACGATTTCCTGGGTGGGCGTTCCCGGTCCGAAAATTTTGTCTACGCCTTTCTTTTTGAGCTTGGGCACGTCCTCGCCGGGAATAATGCCCCCGCCGAAAATCAAAACATCCTTAAGGCCTTTTTCCTTCATGAGATCAATGACCCTTGGAAATAAAGTCATGTGGCTTCCGGAAAGCAACGAGAGGCCCACGCAGTCCACGTCTTCCTGCATTGCGGCCTCCGCGATCATCTCCGGAGTCTGGCGAATTCCGGTATAAATGACCTCAAAACCCGCGTCTCTTAACGCGCGCACGATCACCTTGGCTCCACGGTCGTGACCGTCGAGCCCCGGCTTGGCAATCAAAACCCTTGCGGGCATCCGAAAATCACCTCGCTATAGCTTGAAACGGAATTTTAAGGCCTTAAGAAGTATTTTATTAAATATAATCGGCCAAGGCCAGGGGCCGATTAAACAATCAGCAGTTCCGTAAACCTAAACCAACTCCCTCATTGAACCCGCTAAAAACAGCGTAAGCAGTTTCACAGGCCTTTTGTTTTGAATTTTAGCCCCGAGATCCCTCGCCGGTAAGGTTAAAATAACAATGAGACAAATAT
>JACQJO010000077.1 GCA_016205025.1 Elusimicrobiota bacterium | reverse complement strand
GGGCCACCCCTCATTTTACCAAGGAGTCGTTAACCTAGAAGGCTTCGCCTGGAAGGCGAGGGATATCCGGCCCCGACCCGCAATTGGAATTATAGCAAGTTTTTATCTCTCACTTTTTGAAGGGGTTTAGCTCCGGGGATCCCATTAATGAGATTGCTTCGCCCTGCGGGCTCGCAATGACAACTCCCTTGGCTAAACCTTTACAAAAATAGGGACTAAAGTCCCATTTTTGCATAGGACTTCCGGTCCGGGCAATTGGGACCTGGAGACCCTATTGATTTTTAGGGGGGCGTGCTAGGATAAATCTGACGGGAGATTTTATTGATGAAGCGACAGATGGTTAAACTATGTCTAGCGGGAGCTTCTGGCATCTTCCTTTCTGTTTGTTTTTTAGCGACTGATCTTTCGGCCGTTACACTCTCTTCCAGGGTAACACAACAGATTCCAAAAGAAGTGGTGGTGAAGGATATTAAACCCACGGATAATCCCCGTGAGCACCTCTTTGTTTTTCAGGATGGCTCGCAAGATGTTATCCCTATGAATGGAGAGAACGTGCAGACTGTCGAGGAGGTCAAGGAAGGAATTCGGCGCGGAGAGATAGATCTTATTTACACAAAAGAAAATGGAGAAAGAGTTAAGGTGCCGATGCGATTCGCAGGAACTTCCAGTTCCTCCGGCCAGGGCGGTTCGACAGCATCTGCTATAGCTCCATCTCGAGCAAATTTAAATCAATCCGGCGGACCCGAACAGACGCAAAATGGCGTTAACCAAAATTTTGAGAGAAAAGACAGTAAAAAAGCAGAGGGTGCTGATCCTGTTGTGCCGAAAGACGTTAATGGACACACCCGCGTGGAATGGCCGACTGTCAAGCAGGCTTCTCCCGAGGCTCCGGGGGGCAAGAACGGCGCTCCGGGCTCAAAGTCCGGCATCGGAGCCATGGTGTCGCAAGCGGCGGAAGGAATGGCTGAAGAAGCCGGCAAAGGAGCTTATTCCGGGGGTTTGATGGGCGGGTTGACCGCTTTATCCAACACCAACGCCTCGGGAGCGATCGTAGGAGGAAAGGGTATCCTAGGAGGAATGAGTACGGTTTTGAGCACAATGTTTACCTGGGCAATTATTGTGGGGGTTATCGCCGGCGTGGCGGCCCTGCTTTTAGGTGGAGGAAAGAAAAAATGAGGCATCTTAAAGTTTTAGCTTCCGTTGTTGTTTTGGCCGGAGCGCTTGGCGCCGCGAACGCCCAAGAGCAACCAAAAAAATCTGAAGATAAAGAAATCGAGAGATTGAAAAATTTTTTTGATGAGTCCGAAAAGGGCGTCCCAGAAAGTCAAGTCGAAACATCCATGAATCAGATACCCGCAGGCCGTTCAATTAACGCTTTGACGTCCGGCGCTAAAGGAACAAAGGCAGGCGCGGATAAAGTTTTTGAGGAAATTGTTCAAAAGATGGTTTCCAAAGAACCTCTCCAAGGAACAAAAGTGGCCACGGACAAAGTTTTTGAGAATATTAATACCACCGTTTTGTTTTCCGAAGCAACTTACCGCAACGCGGCCACTTTATCGGGCCGGTCAAGCGCTAATCCCGGTTTCGGACAAACCGGCAAAAGCAGGGCCGCCTCCTTCAAGGCGGACGCCTTGCGGGTCGCCCAAATCGCGGCGCCGATTATCGGAGGCTTGGCTGGATGGCATTACGCAAGAATTTGGGGCAAAAACGCCGGTTTGGGCGGATTGCTTTTGCCATTGGTGGCCGGAGCCGGCGGGTTGCTGGGCACTCTTCTACTTTCTTCTTTATTCAGTGGACGCCTCGGCAAGAATTTGATAGGAAATATAAAGCATAAAAGTTTTCTTTTGGGGCTTTTGGGCGGCGGAGCCGCCTTAGCCATTCTTAAGATTATCGGTATTCCCGTTCCTCTTCTCGGCATGGCCGCTATTATGCTAATGAGCGCTTTGAAAGGTTCGGGACAGGCCCGAGCCCAGAAGGCGGCTGTCAAATCCAGGGAGGATATGCTGATCGTTTAGATCAACCAGATTCCCAACCGCGTACTCTCCCTCCCGCTCCTCGGGGCTTCTGCAAAGAACCCCGAGGAGTTTGCTTTTATGGGGAAATTCCCCCGATTCGTCATTGCGAGCCCCGCCAAAGGCGGGGCGTGGCAATCTCATATAAGGGGAACTCTTTTTTGAGATTGCTTCGCCAGAGGCTCGCAATGACGTAATGGGGAATATCTGGTTTTTAGGGGAAAAAGGAAGCAGAAGTTCTAAAATATTATTCGTGGAACCCAAAGAGTTATCCCAACAGCTTGAACATCTTAGGAGGTTGCTTTGACGTTGGCGCCAAAGCAACCCGCATCAACGACTTAGAATCCAAAACCAACGATCCTTCTTTTTGGTCCGATAGTCAGAAAGCCAAAGAAGTCAGCCAGGAATTGGCCAATTTAAAGCGCAGTCTGGATGATTACAAAAAACTTCAAAAAGAGTATGAAGATTTTCAGACTCATTGGGAGCTGGCCAATGAAGCCGCGGACGCTAAGGAGACGGTTGAAGCGGGAAAGCTAGCGGAAAAATTGGCCGCTCAAATCCGGGATTGGGAGATTAAGCTCAAGCTTTCGGGACCCAATGACCGCTCGAACGCCATTTTAACGCTCCATGCCGGCGCCGGGGGAACGGAATCGTGCGATTGGGTGGATATGCTTTTCCGGATGTACAAAATGTGGGCGGCTAAAAAGGGATTTGGTTTTACCGTCACATCCTTGCTCACCGGAGAGGAAGTGGGTTTAAAAAACGCCACCGTTTTGATCGAGGGCGAGTGCGCTTACGGTATGCTAAAAGGTGAAAGCGGGGTTCATCGTTTGGTTAGGGTAAGCCCTTTTGACTCCAATAAGCGCCGCCACACCACGTTTGGCAGCTGCGACGTGTTGCCTGATATCGAGGAAAGCGTGGACATTCAGGTGGCTGACAGCGAGCTTGAGATGGGAACGTTCCGGGCGGGCGGGCATGGCGGCCAAAACGTTAATAAGGTGGAAACCGCAGTCCGGTTGACCCATATCCCAAGCGGTATCGTGGTGGCTTGCCAAGCGGAACGGTCGCAGTTTAAAAACAGGATGCTGGCTTTAAAGATGCTTAAGGCCAAACTCTATGAGATTGAGATGGATAAAAAGCGCTCCGAAATGGACCGTCATTACAATGAAAAAGGAGACATTGCCTGGGGCAACCAGATCCGGTCTTACGTGTTTATGCCCTATCAGATGGTTAAAGATTTAAGAACAGGGGTGGAGACTTCCGACATCCAGGGTGTTTTAGACGGCAATCTGGAGCCTTTTCTGGAAGGATTTTTAAGTTATTTAATCGAGAAGAAGCCGAAAACGCCGTGGAAGAGAGAGTAACCGTGTTATGAATGAAATTAAGCAAGCAAAGATTGAGTTGCTGAAAAAAGCGGGCCGCGAGCTTTACCCCGCCCGGACCGCGCGCGCCAATTCCTGCCTTCAGATCAAGAATAGCCTGGATGCGTTGGGGCCTACCGAGCGCCGGCCTGAAACCGTTGTGGTTGCCGGCCGGGTCATGCAGATACGGTTGATGGGCAAAAGTTGTTTTATCAATATCGAGGATTCAACCGCCAAACTGCAGGCTTATTTTAAAGCCGATGAACTGGGCGCGGATTACCAGCTTTTCGTGGACGCTA
The DNA here is from genome assembly GCA_016205025.1 of Elusimicrobiota bacterium. Taxonomy (GTDB): domain Bacteria; phylum Elusimicrobiota; class Elusimicrobia; order JACQPE01; family JACQPE01; genus JACQJO01. The sequence continues at coordinate 49,298 of JACQJO010000077.1, read as the reverse complement.
TCGAGGCAGGGGATTTTATTGAGGTCAAAGGGTTTCCTTTCAAAACTAAAACCGGCGAACCCTCTGTCCACGCGCAATCTTGGACGCTGTTATCTAAATCACTGTTGCCTTTGCCGGAAAAATGGCACGGTTTAAAAGACACCGAAACGCGCTATCGCCAACGTTATCTTGACCTGGTTTCCAATGCCCAGGTGCGTGAAATTTTTCAGGCCAGAAGCCGCATTGTTGCCGCGATCCGGGAGGTCTTAGACAGCCATGGATATCTTGAGGTGGAGACCCCAATTTTTCAGGCGCAGCCCGGCGGCGCCACCGCGAAGCCTTTTAAAACATTCCATGAAGCCCTGGGCGCCGACCTTTATTTAAGAATCGCCACCGAACTGCATCTTAAAAGACTGATCGTGGGCGGGCTGGGCAAGGTTTACGAGATCGGCAAGTGTTTTAGAAATGAGGGCATTGACACGACTCATAACCCTGAATTCAGCATGCTGGAGGCCTATGAAGCTTACGGCGATTACAACACCATAGCGGCTTTAACCGAGGAGATCGTGCGCCGGGCCGCTGGTAAAAGTGGAAAATTTTCAGGAGAGGTTATTTTTGAAAAACGAAAATTCCCGGAACTTTGGCAAAAAGCGACAGGCGAAGAACTGGAACGATTTTTAGGCGACCCGTATCACTTTGACCGCGCAAAACTGGAAGCTTGCGCCAAAAAACTGAACGTTGCCTATGATCACAAGGGGCCAACCCACAAAATTTTCGACAAGATCATGGACCAAATGATTTTGACCCAACTTCCGGGTTTCGTTTTTATTTTTGATTACCCTACCGCGATCAGCCCTTTGGCTAAGCAGGTTCCGGGCAAACCCGAATGGGCGGAGCGCTTTGAGCTTTTTTATAACGGAGCGGAGCTGGCCAACGCTTTTAGCGAACTCAACGACCCGCAGGAACAGCGCCACCGCATGGAAACCCAATTGGAATCCAAAAGCAAGGAAAAGGATGAAGAAATTCCGCCGTTAGACGAAGACTATATCGAAGCCCTGGCTTACGGCCTGCCGCCAACCGGGGGGCTGGGCATTGGTATTGACCGGCTCTGCATGACCTTGCTCGGCATCGACTCGATCCGAGAGGTGATTTTGTTTCCGACGCTTAAACCAAGAGAGGGGTCAGGGGTCAGGGGTCAGGGGTCAGAAGAAGAAAGCGAAAAATGAAAATTTTTTCCTCCTCCGGCTCACCCCTCACCCCTCACCCCTCACCCCTTCCCTATATTTGGCTTGCCTGGAAGATCATTTTTTATAAGGGCAATCCCACGATCCAGAAGTTTTCGGTTTTAACCGCCATTGCGGCCATCGGGGTGGGCATGGCCAGCCTCTTGGTTACGATCGGAATTATGGACGGCTTTCACCGGGAGATTAAAAACAGAATTTTGGGTGTTTCGCCGCACGTTTTTGCCAGGCTTCATGCTGATAACGAAGCGCAGGCGCTTCGACAAGCGGATAGGGCGGCCAAAAATTTGGCCGGACCGCTCGGCGCCGGATTCTCGCCTTTCGCCATCGGCCAGGCCATGATTCGAACCCGAAGCGGCTCCATGGGCGTGGTGGTCAAAGCCATTGATCCCAAGAGGGAGCCGTCCGTCACCAACCTAGCCGGCCTGGTTAAGCGGGGAAATTTTTTTGAAAACAATGCCGAAAAGCCCGGTGGCCATCAAGATACCGAGGCGATACCCCTGCTGATCGGGTCTGAATTAGCGGTTAGCTTGGGAGCGGACGTGGCCGATCAGGTGGCGCTTTTCGCGTCTGCCGGATCTTCCATGGCCGAAATGCCGCGGATTCTTAAGGGAGTCGTTAGGGGGGTATTTGAATCGGGGTACTATGAGTACGACTCCTCTCTGGTCTACATACCTTTATATAGCGCCGGCCGGCTTTGGAGCGGACGCGAGCAGGGAACGCTTTTTTGGCTTGGGGTTAAGGGTAAAGATCCGGAGAAGGCCGAAGCGTTGGCCCTGGAACTCTCCAAGACCATTGATCCTTCGGCCAAGGTGAGCCAGATTTTGACCTGGGGTCAGATGAACAAAAACCTGTTTTCAGCCCTGAAGCTGGAGAAGCTGATGTTGACCTTGGTTTTGTCCCTGATCATTTTTGTGGCCTCGGTTTCGGTCACCAGCAACTTAATCATGATCGCGGCGCAAAAAACCAAAATGATCGGTTCTTTGTCCAGCATGGGGATTTCAAAGACGGAGGTAGCCAAATTGATGCTGGCAATCGGAGGCATGTTGGGAGCTTTGGGGATCATTTTTGGACTTTTTTTAACCGTTCCGGTAGATTTCATTTTGACCAAGACGGACTGGGTGCGGCTTCCCGCTGAAGTCTATATGATCGAACGCGTTCCCATAGAGTTGGGCTGGCTCAATGTCCTGGGCGTCGCGTTTTTTACCTGGGTCGTCAGCTTGGCGGCCAGCGCCCTGCCCGCTTACCGCACTTCCCGCTTGGATCCCAGTCAGATATTGAGATATGGATAAATTATTAATGTTCAAGAGGTTCAAGAGGGTAAAAAGGTTTTTGAGGTCAATAAATAGGGACAGACACTACTTTTCTAGAAAAGTAGTGTCTGTCCCTATTTATTGTGAAGATGGATAAGGTTATCGAGGCCAGGGGGCTTGTTAAAAATTTTAAGCAGCCCAATGGGGAAATTGCGCAGGTTTTAAGGGGAATTGACCTTGAGGTCAGCCAAGGCGAAATCGTGGCCATTATGGGACCCAGCGGATCGGGCAAATCCACTTTACTGCATATTCTTGGGTTGATGGCTAAGCCGGATAGCGGCAATTTAAATCTCCTGGGTCACGACGTCCGCGCGTTTGAAAACGGCGACAGGGACCTTTTAAGAAGACAAAAAATAGGATTTTTATTTCAGTTTGATAGTTTGCTTGAAGAGTTAACCGTGGCCGAAAACGCGAGATTGGCCGTTAGGCTCCGCCGCCCCGAAAGCTCCGCGGCCGAAACCGAGTGCGAGATCGGCGAGTGGGCGCTAAAATTTTCTATAGAAAACAGACTGGGCGCTTACCCCAGAAACCTTTCGGTGGGGGAAGCTTGCCGCGCCAATCTTTTGAAAATTTTGGCCGGCGGACCCGCAATCGTGTTCGCTGACGAGCCGACGGGGAATCTCGACGCTAAAAATGCTAAAAAATTAATCGTGGAGTTTTTAGAGCTCATGAAAAATGATCGTGATCATCCAAAAAAGCCGCGGGCCATCGTTTTGGTGACGCACAACAAGGAAGTCGCCGAAGAGACGGACCGCGTATTTTTGCTCGAAGGCGGAAAACTAAGGGACCGTTCATGAATAATTTGAACAACTGGCTGAGGCGATTTTGAGGCGAGACGAAGCCAAATTTTTTGAAGCGTACTTGGAAAGTACGTTAGAAAAATTTGGCAAAGTCGCAGCCCAAAAGCGCCCAGCCCCGAAGGGGGAAGCCGATTTCGGGCCATCTGCGTCGTTGCGCCTTCACTTACGTACCGCTGCGGGTACGCGGCGCTCGGCGCGCCTAGCATCTGGCCCGAAATCGGCTTCCCAGTTGTTCAAATTATTCATGAACGGTCCCTAAACTGCGGGAGGTGACGGTGAGTAAAATCTATCTGGATGGAAAATGGGTGGGGCGCGATGAGGCCAAAGTTTCGGTTTTTGATCACGGCCTTCTCTACGGCGACGGGGTATTTGAAGGCATCAGGGTTTATGACGGCCGTATTTTTAAGTTACAAGAACATATGGAGCGTTTGTACGCCAGCGCCAAAAATATCCTTTTAAGTATCCCGCTGCCTCTTGAGGAGTTTGAAAGAATTGTCGTTGAATCGGTGCGCGTCAATAACTTAAAGGACGCCTATATTCGCGTGGTGGTGACGCGCGGCTACGGAGACCTGGGACTAGACATGCGCAAATGCAAAAAGCCGACCATTGTGGTGATCGCGGATCACATCGATCTTTTTCCGGCGCAGGTGTATGAGCAGGGGATGAAACTTATCACCAGCTCCCTTCGGCGCACGCCGCACGACGTTCTTTCACCCAGCATCAAGTCTTTAAATTACCTTAACAACATTTTGGCCCGCGCGGAAGCTGCCCGGGCCAACGCCCATGAAGCGATTCTTTTAAATAAGGAAGGCTACGTGGCGGAGTGTTCGGGAGACAATATTTTCTTTTTAAGGAAGGGAACGGTTTACACGCCGCCTCTTTGGGCCGGCATCCTGCACGGCATCACGCGCCAGACGGTGATCGATTTGCTTAAGATTACGCTCAAAATGCCGGTGAAAGAAGATGTTTTCACCGTTTTTGATCTTTACGGGGCCCAGGAAGTTTTCATCACGGGCACCGGGGCTGAAATCGTGGGCATCGTTGAGATCGACGGCCGCAAAATAGGCAACGGCAAGCCGGGCCGGCTGACCCGGGATTTGGAAAAGCTTTACCGGCAAGTCGCTTCAACCACCGGCGTGCCGGTGTATGAAAACGCCATCGCCGGCCGCTAATTTTTCCTAAAAGAATTGATCCGCCATTGGATTTTTTATGACCATCTGTGATTCCTGCGGGGACAAGCCGGCCAATGTTTTTTTCAAAGCTCTGGTCAACAACAAGAGCACCAAGTTCAATCTTTGCCAGGATTGCGCTCAAGAGAAAGGGTTTTTTGAGCAGGAGGGAATTTTTCCGGGATTCGGCAAATCCGGCTTTGCTTTAGCCGATATGATCGGCAACATGGCGGCCATGAGCCAGGAAGAATTGGCCAAATCCATCCGGGGAACTTCCAAACCGGCGCAGTCGAAATGCGCTCATTGCGGCACCACGTTCGCTCAATTCAAGTCGAGCGGTTTTGTGGGCTGCAACGATTGTTACGACGCGTTTTATCCAGCCATGAAGGGGATCATCAAAAAAATTCACGGCGCGGCCCTGCACGACGGGCAGCGCTACGGCGTCAAGGCCTCGCCAAAAACCGCGTCCGTAACGCGCTCTGATTTACCCAGAGAGTCCTTAAAAAATGAACTGACACGGCTGCGCTCTCATCTTAACCTGGCGCTGCAGAAGGAAGCTTACGAGCAGGCGGCGCTTTTGCGCGATCAAATCAGGGAGATTCAAAAAAAGACCGGCGCTTGAGGCCCCGGGATGGCTTATGTTTCAACTCATCAATCTGCTTAAAAATCCGGCCGGCTGGCTGACCACGCAAGGAGAATTTTCGGATTACGCGCTGTCCTCGCGCGTGCGGCTGGCCAGAAATTTAACCGGACACCGCTATCCGCATGCGGCCGGCGGCAAAGAATTATCCTTAGTCCTGGGCCAAACATTCGAAGCTTTGAGAAAGACAAGAGAGATGGGCAGAGCCGCTTATCTTAAACTTAGCGATCTTGACGACGTTGACCTTGCTTTTTTGGTGGAACGCCACTTAATCAGCGCGGATTTAACGCAAAAAACCCAAAATCGCGCGGTAGTTGTTGGAGATAAAGAGCTGGCCAGTTTGATGGTCAACGAAGAAGACCACGTCAGGCTCCAGGCGATCTATCCTGGCTTGGAACTCTTCAGGGCTTTGGACGCGGCGCTGGTCTTGGATCAAAATTTAAGCCGTCTGCTCCCTTATGCTTATCACGAAGAGTTCGGATTTTTAACCAGTTGTCCGACCAATATCGGCACAGGGCTTCGGGCCAGTTGCCTCGTTCATCTTCCGGCTTTGGCGCAAACCCAAGCTATCGGGCCGGTTTTCCAGGAGTTGTCCCGGGCGGGGCTCGCGGTGCGCGGCTTCTACGGTGAAGGGTCGAACGTTTATGGGGATTTGTTTCAAATTTCAAACGCCACGACGATCGGCAAAAGTGAAGCCGAATTCGTTGCGACAATCAGCAATATCTTAAAGAGTCTTTTTAAGCATGAATCCGAAGTCAGGTCCAAGATGTTTAAGGGCTCCGAAGGGGCAAAAATTGTGGATAAAATTTGGAGAACTTACGGGGCGTTGGGCCAATGCCGTTTCATTTCTTACGCCGAGACGATGCGGTATCTTTCTCTCCTGCGATTGGGGCTGACCGCCAAAATTTTGACGGGCCGCGTTTCTCTGGAAGACGTCAACCGCCTTATTATCATGACCCAGCCGGCCCATATACAAATGCAGGCGGGGCGAACCTTAAATCCCGCCGAGCGCGATGAATTCAGGGCGACCCTGGTCCGTCAGGCGTTAAAAAATTGACGGGTCGAGCAAATTTTTCCTGACCCGTCACCCCGGCGAAGGCCGGGGTCCAGTCTGTTCTGGATACCGGCTGGAGCCTGCCCAGTACCTGGATACGGGGCCGGTATGACGAAGAAGAGGCATTTTTGCCTAAAGTCCAGGTAAACTCGCGTATAGCGAGAAAAGTTTCTTTCTGGTACAATAAAATCAGAGGAATTAAAATATGGCGATGTTTTATAACCGATTTTCCGAGAGGGCCCAGAGGGCCATTTTAATAGCCCAAGAGGAAGCCAAGCGTTTAAACCACGATTACGTGGGAACCGAGCATATTCTTTTGGGGCTGGTGGCGTTAAATGAAGGCGTCGCGGCCCAGGTTTTGGCCAATCTGGGCGTTGATTTGCGGCGCGTTCGAGCCGAAATCGAAAAAATCGTCGGCACCGGCGACAACATCATGCAGTTGGGCGAAATCCCTTTTACCCCCAGGGCCAAAAAAGTTTTGGAGTTGGCCGTGGAGGAAGCTCAAAAAATGGGCCACACCTATGTCGGAACGGAGCATGTTCTTTTGGGATTAATCCGGGAAGAAGAAGGCGTGGCGGCTAGGGTTTTGGAGAATCTCGGCGTACGCCTGGAGGTGGTGCGGGAAGAAGTTTTAAATCTTCTGGGCGCTTCCGAAGGCAAGGAGGGCGCCGCGCCGCCGCCGGCCCATTCCGCGCCGGCGTCAAGATCTCGCTCTAAAACCCCGACCCTTGATGAATTTGGCCGCGATTTAACCCAGTTAGCCAGGGACCAAAAGCTTGATCCGGTCATCGGCCGCTCCGATGAGATCGAAAGGGTCGTCCAGATCCTTTCCCGAAGAACAAAAAATAATCCCGTTTTAATCGGCGAGCCGGGCGTGGGCAAAACCGCTATCGTGGAAGGCTTGGCGCAAAAAGTGGTCAGCGGCGACGCTCCCGAAATGCTGGCCAACAGAAGAGTCGTGACCTTAGACCTGGCGGCGGTCGTGGCCGGCACGAAGTACCGCGGCGAATTCGAGCAGAGGTTGAAAAATATCATTGATGAAATCCGCCGCACGAAAAACCAGATCATTCTTTTTGTGGACGAGTTGCATACCGTCATCGGCGCGGGCGCGGCCGAGGGCGCCATCGACGCGGCTAACATCTTAAAGCCGCCTTTGGCTCGCGGCGAGCTTCAATGCATCGGCGCCACGACTATTGACGAATATCGCAGATATATCGAGCATGACGCGGCGCTCGAAAGAAGGTTTCAGCCCGTAACCGTTGACCCGCCTTCCATTGACGAAGCGATACAGATTTTAATGGGCATTAAAGACCGTTATGAGCAGCATCATAAAGTGAAATACGACGAAGAGGCGATCCGGCAGGCCGTTATTCTTTCAGATCGCTACATCACCGACCGGTATCTTCCCGATAAAGCGATCGATCTCTTGGATGAAGCAGGTTCGAGAGCCAGATTGGGGGCTTCCCAGCTTCCTCCCTCTATAAAAGAAAAAGAGGGGGAGCTGACCACCGTAATGGAATCCAAGAACCAATCCATTTCCCATCAGGATTATGAAAAGGCGGCCAAGCTCCGGGATAAAGAGCGCGAGATGAGAAAAACCATAGAAGACATGAAGAAAAAATGGAAACAAAGCCGCGAGGGCGAGGTGACCGCCATTACGGAGGAAGACATCGCCAACGTGGTTTCCAAGTGGACTGGAATCCCGGTAACCCGTTTGACGGAATCCGAGCAGGAAAAATTGATCCACATGGATGAAGAGCTGCACAAAAGAATCGTCGGCCAGGATGAGGCGATCAAGGTGATTTCCCAAGCCATCCGGCGCAGCCGCACCGGTCTTAAAGACCCCAAAAAACCGATCGGGTCTTTTATATTTTTAGGGCCGACAGGCGTGGGCAAAACCGAGTTGGCGCGCGCTCTGGCCGAATTTCTTTTCTCCAATGAAGAAAATATGCTGCGAATCGACATGTCGGAATACATGGAGAAATTTAATGTTTCGCGCTTGATCGGAGCGCCTCCCGGATACGTGGGTTACGAAGAGGGCGGACAATTGACCGAGGCGGTCCGCCGTAAGCCCTATTCGGTGGTTTTGCTCGATGAAATCGAGAAGGCTCATCCCGATGTTTTTAATATTCTTTTGCAGATTTTAGACGAAGGCACCTTGACCGACTCCTTGGGGCATAAGGTCAGCTTCAAAAATACGGTGGTTATCATGACTTCCAATGTCGGGGCCAGGCTCATTTCCAAAGGCAAGGCCATCGGCTTTGTTCCCAAGGAAGACGAGGAACAGCTGCGCGACTACAACAAGATGAAAGACACCGTGACCGAGGAGTTAAAAAGAGTATTTAATCCTGAATTTTTAAATAGGATCGACGAAATCATCGTTTTCCATCCGCTGTCGACCGAACACACGCGCAAGATTCTTGATTTAATGCTGGTTAAAGTGGGCAAAAAACTCAAAGACCGGGGTATCATCGTTGATCTGACGCCGCAAGCCAAAGAATTTTTGGCCGAAATGGGCTTTGATCCCAATTACGGCGCCCGCCCGCTTCAGCGAACCATCCAAAAATACCTGGAAGACCCGCTGGCCGAAGAAATTTTGGCTAAAAAAATTCCAAAATCTTCAACGGTCTACGTTGATCTCGAGGAAACCAATAAAAAACTGATATTCTCAAATCAACGGTTTCCGTCCCGCGTGAAAACGGGCTAGCCGCGTCGACTGATTCGGTTTCCTCGCGTGCGGCAGAAATGCCAAAATAACTCCCTGTGCTTCGATTATTAATCATTTTATCTGTTTTGGACGTCGCTCTTTTTAGCCAGGATTTGGACCTAAGAACCCCCCAGGCGTCCGGTCTTGAGGCGTCCTCGCAGCCCGCCGCAGGGCAAGAGCCCTTGTCCGCTCAACCCTCAATTTTTCAGAAAACTAGCGCGTCCGCCGGCGTTCAACCCCCGTCGGCGTTGGATTTTGAAACGCTGATCATCGAGGATGTCCGCTTGACCGGCTATCGCAATATCAAAGAATCTCTGATTCGATCTCAAATCAAAACCAGGAAGGGGGAAGTTTTTGATGGAATCCAGGCCAAGTCTGACATCAAAAGACTGATGTCTTTGGGGCCCTTTGCTTCGGCGGACGTTACGGTATCCACGGTGGCGGTAGAAAACCGCGCCTATTTGAGAGTAATTTTTGATTTGGTTGAAAAACCGAAAATTAAAAAAATCCATATTCAGGGGGCTAAAAAAGTCTCCAAGGGCACCGTTAAGGAAGCCCTCGCTCCCTCGCAGGAGCCGGGGCATGAGGATATGCAGAAATCGGAATTTCCGGAATTTAAAAATAAGGACTGGCGCGTGGAAATGAGCGAGGGCTCTTTTTTTGACGAATTCCGCCTGGCCGAGGGAATTGCGAGAATCAAGGCCAAGTATCAGGAAAAAAGCGTTTGGGAAACCTCCGTCGAGGTTGAAAAAAAGCTCGATGAAGAAGCGAACAGGATTGAGTTGACCCTGAAGATCAACGAGGGAAGAAAAGTCAGGGTGGCAAAAATTGATCTATCGGGATTTGAAAATTATCCGGAAAAGAAAGTCAAAAAAGCGATCAAAATCCGGGAAAACAAGCATCTTGACAGCAAGAAGGCCGTCAAGGGCCTCGAAAAACTGAACTCCCTATATAAGGAGAGCGGCTGGCTTGATTTCAAAGTCAGCATGAGCACGCGCGTTTTGACCGAGGATGAGTTCAATGCCTGGCGAAATCGGAATCGCCGCAACCTCGATGACCTGCCGCTCGGCGTCGTCTATCAAGCCGAGGAGGGAAGGCGGCATTTTCTGCTTAATTACCGCTTTGCCGGCAACGACAACATCAGCGACAAGGATTTGAGAAAACTGGCGAATTTGCCGGTGGACAAAGTTTTAAAGGAATCGCGCCTGAAAGAAGCGGAGGCCGCGATTTTAAATAAATATCATGAAAACGGCCGTCTTTTTGCCGGCTTAGCCATCGAGAAAATATGGCGCGACGAACCTGACGGCGTGGAGCTCCTTTTCCAAATTGACGAACGCCAGTTGGTTTACGTGGCGAACGTCTATATCGAGGGTTTGAACAAAACCAAAGAGTACGTTATTCGCAGAGAGGTTTTGTTTAAAGAAGGAGACCTGTTTAGCTCAAAGAGACTAAACCGCTCCGTGGAAAAAATCATTAACCTTGGATTTATTGACGACGTGCGTCCGGATTACGATCCCACCCCAAACCCCGATTACGTTGATTTGGTTTTTGACGTGAAGGAAGGACGTCCGGGCATGCTGACCGCCGGAGCCGGTTTTTCTTCCATTGACGGCATGGTGGGAACGATTTCGCTTTCTCATATGAATATTTTGGGCCGGGCTCAAAGGATCAATCTATCCACCGAATTCGGAAAACGACGCCAAAGTTATGACATCACCTGGACCACGCCCTGGACAATGGGCAGAAGAATGTCCACGTCGTTAAGCTTGTTTAACACTAACCGTTCACTGCAGTTCGCGAGCGAAACCACCGGTTTTAAGCGCCGCTCCAAGGGCGGCAGCATATTCTTTGGCCCGCGTTTTAAGGATGATATATGGACCGTCGGCATTGGGTACTCTTTGCAGAGGGACAAAATTTATGACGTCCTAGATGTGTTTCGAGCGCAAATCCCGGAAACGACGACGACCCGCTCCGCTGTTACCCTGCGGCTGGGTTACGATACGCGCGACTTTAAGTGGGATCCCAAAAGAGGAATGTCGCATGTGGCTTCGGTGGAATTCGCCGGCGGTCCCGTGGGCGGCAACGTTCATTTCGTTAAGCCGACCTTCTCTCACTCCGCCAGCGTGCCGACCTTGACCCTGGGACGCCATCTCTTTGTTCTTTACGGCGGCTTGCGCTGGGGTTTTTTGCAGGAATATTCGCGGTTTAAGCCGGTGCCGGTTTCGGATAAATTTTATGTGGGAGGCGCCGAAACGGTCCGGGGCTACACCTACACCGGCCAGATCGGCCCTATCGAGGGAGGCAACGTTTTTGGGGTGGCCAATTTGGAGTATAAAATCCCCCTGGTTATGGAGGGGCGCTTTACTATTATTCAGTTCGCGCTTTTTTCGGACATCGGCGGCGCTTGGCGAGGAGCCCAAGATATCAATTTAAATTTCGGCAGGGGTTTAAACAAGGTCAAAGCCGGCGTCGGATTTGGCATTAGGCTTAAAACCCCGGCATTCCCAGTGCGTCTGGATTGGGGCTGGGGCCTGCACCACCGTCCGGGAGAGGCGATCAGCCAATTTTACTTTACCATTGGCGACATCGGCCAAGCGGGGATATAATGGGGAAGGTGAAAAAAGTGACAAAGGCAAAAAAGGTTTTGGCAAATGAAAAAACTTCCTTTCCCTTTCTCACCTTTCTCACCTTTCTCACCTTTCTCACCTCTCCCCTTTATGCTGTTTCCGTTTCCAAAGTCCAGGTGGCGCCGAAACGGGGCGCCATTATCGCCACAATAGACATTGAGCGGATTTTTCGCGTCTATCCGGCCACTAAAAAGGCGCGCGAAGACCTTGAAAAATTAGTTCTCTTGAAGGAAAATGAAATAGCGGCGAAACGAGCTGAAATTTTCCGGTTAACAGAGGAAATCGCCAAACTCAAGGTTGGGGCGCCCTCCGAGGCGCTGCCAACCGCGCCGCCCGTTGCGGTCGCAGCGCCGGAACCCGCTCAAAGCGCCGCTCCTTTGACCGCCGCCACAACAGATATTCTTGCTCTGCCCGGTTTTGACGCCGAAGGCACCCCGGCCGCGGCCTCCGGTGAACCGCAGGCCGCGCTTACACCGGCCGAACCCCCAACAGCGGCAGTTCCCGCGCAAGAGACGACCAGTCCTTTGGCCCAAAAAGAAGCCCAGCTGAACACTAAAAAAGCTGAACTTAAGATATTGGAGCGCGACGCCGAAAAAAATCTCGAGGACTTGGAAGAGGCTAAAACAAAAACGCTCTTGGCTAAAATCTATCTATCTTTGCGCGAGTTGGCCCGAGAGAAGAGCGTCGACATGATTGTGGATAAAAATGCTATTCTTTGGGGGTCGTCAAGGCTTGATTTGACGGATGAGCTTCTTAAAAGGCTTAAAAATACCCTCATCGACGAGGAATAGCGGCCCAATCACATAAGAAAAGTTGAGCTTTAAGCTTTCCCAACTCCTGGAAACCACGCAGGCCATCGAACTGGAAGGGGACCCCGACTATTCCATCGAAACACCCGCGACTTTGCGCGAAGCCGGTCCCCAAAATATTTCTTTTTTTCTAAACACTAAATATCTCCAAGACCTGAAAGCCACGCGAGCGGGCTGCGTGTTGATCGCGCATGACCTGCGCGAGGAAAGCCGGCTTTATCAAGGCCATAAAATCTTTGCCAAACAACCCCAGCACGCTTGGGCCAAAATTTTGGGCTTATGGGACCGCGCGAACCGCGATCTTCCCTGGGGGATCGATCCGGCGGCCCACGTTTCGCGCAGCGCTCGTTTGGGCAAAAACGTTTCGATCGGCGCTTTAACGATCGTGGAAGACCGGGCTGTGGTTTCGGAAGGCACGATTATTCACCCTCACTGCTACATAGGACGCGACGCCGTTATTGGTTCGGGGTGCCAAATTTACCCCGGCGTCGTGATCCGGGAGGGGGTGAAAATCGCGGATCGCGTGATCATTCATCCGGGAGTGGTGATCGGAGCGGATGGATACGGATTCGCTTCCGGCCAAGACGGCCACTATAAAATTCCCCAAATCGGCACGGTTGAAATCGAAAACGACGTTGAGATCGGCGCCAACACCACCATTGACCGGGCCACGCTTGGAGTCACCCGCATCGGCGAGGGAACAAAAATTGACAATTTAGTTCAAATTGCCCACAACGTGATCATCGGCAAGCGCTGTTTAATCGTGGCCCAGGTTGGAATCGCGGGCTCTTGCGTCATTGGTGATGACGTTATTTTCGGGGGCCAAGCGGCTGTTAAAGATCATGTGGAAGTTGCCAGTGGCACCATCGTGGGCGGCCAAGCTGGCGTTATTGGCGATGTCAAAACCAAGGACATCCTGTGGGGTACGCCCGCCCGTAATCATCGCGATGTTTTAAAAACGCAGGCGTTGTTGGCCAGACTCCCTGAAATTTATGACGCGGTTAAAAAGCTTACTAAGGGCCAAAAGCGATGAGTCGAGAAATTCTTCTTCAAACTACGTTAAAAAACCCGATTAAAATTAGCGGTACGGGATTGCACACCGGCGGCCAGTCCAGCATCCAACTCAAACCCGCGCCGGCCGGCGCGGGGATCGTTTTTAGTTCCAAGGAAGTTTTGATTCCGGCCTTGACCGAAAACGTCGTAGACACCAAGCGTTCCACGACTTTGGGCAAAAATGGAGTCCAGATTAAAACCGTAGAGCATCTTTTAAGCGCCTGTAGAGGTTTGGGCGTTGACAATGTTTCCGTTGACGTGGAGGGGGCCGACGAACTGCCGGCCTTTGACGGCTCCTCCTGGCCCTATGTTCAAGCTCTGCGCCAAGCCGGGATTATCCAAATTTCCGGTCAGCCGAAACCTGTCTTGGAATACCAAAGTAAAGAATCTTTTGTTTTTAAGTCGGGATTATCGAGCTACAAAGTTTTGCCCGGTTCCAAATTAACTTTGGGGGTCAGCATCTCTTTTCCAAAAACACCCATTGGAATCCAAGATTATGAATATGAGTTATCCGATTCTTACGCCGAGGAGATCAGCAAAGCCAGGACCTTTTGCCTTGAATCCGAAGTTGAGGCTTTGCATCAGGCGGGATTGGCCAAAGGTGGAAACCTTTCCAACACGATCGTGGTGGGAGCCCAATCATTCCAGTGCGATGAACCGTTGAGGTATCCCAATGAATTCGCGCGGCACAAAATTCTCGATCTCCTGGGCGATTTAAGCTTAATGGGCCCGGGGACTTACCGGTTTCACGCTTTAGTCTTTGCGCCAAGCCACACCAATAACTGGCGGTTCGCCCAGGAGTTGAGAAAACGGTTGACCGCGCCTAAAGAAATTTTGGAAGGTTTGAAAACAAAAATTTAGTCAGGGGGTGCAGTTATGAGCATGGCGACCGAAGCGATCAGGGAACTCGACGTGATCGCTATCCGCAAAGTCATTCCTCACCGGTGGCCTTTCTTGCTGATTGACCGCGTTAAGGTTTTAGAAGAGAACAAGAAAGCTTACGGCTACAAATACGTGACGATCAATGAAATTTTTTTTCAGGGGCATTTCCCGGAACAACCCGTCATGCCGGGCGTTTTAATCGTTGAAGCGCTGGCTCAAACGGCTTGCGCCTTGATGTTGGGCTCCCCGGAAACCAAAGGAAAAATCGCCTATTTCATGGGCATTGATAACGCCAAATTCCGCGCCCCGGTCCTTCCCGGCTGTTTCTTGGAGCTTCGAATCGAGATGCTGCGGGTGGGATCGCGCGCCGGCAAAGCCAAAGGAGAGGCTTACATTAACGGCACGACCCTGGCCTGCGAAACCGAATTTACATTCGCCTTGGTGGATAAAACCTAGCGCTAGAGGTTCTTTTGCCCCAAATTCACCCAACAGCCATTATTGACCCAACAGCGAGGATCGAACCGTCGGTCACCGTAGGGCCTTATGCCATTATCGGCAAAAACGCGGTTATCGGGGATAACACTTCAGTCGCCGGCCACGCTTTCATCGAACATTCGGTCATCGGAAAGGATTGCGTTATCGGACCTTATGCCGTGATCGGATCGCCTCCCCAAGATTTAAAGTACAAGGATGAACCTACCCGCGTAGAGTTAGGAGACAACTGCGTTGTGCGCGAATTCGTGACTTTAAACAGGGGAACGGTGGCGGACGGGGGCCATGGGGTAACCAAAATTGGGAATAACTGTTTTTTTATGACCTACTCCCACGTGGGCCATGATTGCGTGGTCGGCAGCAACGTTGTTTTGGTGAACTGCGCGGCGCTGGGCGGCCACGCGGTTGTTGGAGATCATGTGATGATCGGCGGATTAAGCGCGGTACACCAATTTGTGCGCGTGGGGCAGCTTTGCATGATTGGAGGCGCCACCGGCGTGGAAAAGGATTTGCCTCCCTACGCCCTAGTTGAGGGCAACCGCGGTAAAATCGTAGGCATCAACGTCATCGGGCTGCGTCGCAAGGGATTCACCAAGTCCCAACTGGTCAATATCCGCAAAGCTTATGAGGCCCTGTTTTTTTCCGGAAAAACGCTAAAAGACGATTTGGCGGCGCTGGAATCCAACAGCCCCGGGCCGGAACTTCAACCTTTGATTGAGTTTCTGAAACTGCCTTCCAAGCGCGGCATTACATCGGCTCATTTGAACGGAGAAAATTCCGACCGCGCCGAGCGCTCTGCGCTGCGCACTTAATAATGATTCTCGGTCTTGTCGCCGGCGCGGGATCGTTTCCGTTGCTTCTCGCCCAAAAAGCCAAAGCTAGAGGCGTTAAAACCGTTGCGGTGGGTTTTGAGGGCATCACATCCGGCGATTTAACCGCTTATTGTGACGCCTATCAGCCGATTCGTTTGGGGGAATTATCTCGCATGCTTGGTTTTTTTAGGCGGGAGGGCGTTCAGGGGGTCATTTTAGCCGGCACCGTGGACCACGCGCACGCTTTAAGAGCCAGGGATAAATTAAGACTCCTGGCTGACCCCAGGGCGCTTAAGATGGTGCTTGGAGTCAAAGAAAGAAAAGCCCAGCCTCTGCTATTGGCCTTAATAGCGGAAATAGAACAAGAGGGAATGAGAGTTCTGCCTTCTTTCAGTTATATAGAAGAAGAACTTCTGAAACCGGGCCCCCTGGGGAGCATCCGGCCGTCCGAAGAAAATTTAAGGGACATCCGAACGGGTTTCGTTATAGCCAAAGAATTGGCCCGCCAAGACGTCGGGCTGACCTGTTGCGTGCGCCATGGAGCCGTCCTGGCGGTTGAGGCGATGGAGGGAACTAACGCCTGCATCCGCCGCGCCGGCGCAATTCTTCGGGAACGCCTGGGCGCGGATTCAAAAGGTGGTTTTGTTGTGGTCAAAGTGGCCCGGCCAAAACAGGATCCTCGCTTTGACCTCCCCGTTTTAGGACCGCAAACCATAGGGGTTCTTCATGAGGCTGGCGCAACCCTTATAGCGGCTGAAGCCTCCTGGACCCTTCTGCTCGAACGCCAAAGCCTGATCGAAACGGCCAACTCACGCCAAATAGGCGTTTTCGGCGCCACCGCGGATTAAGGGTCAGACCCTAAGGGTTCCTAATTTAGTTATAATTCTTCTTCGTACCACAAGATGTGGGAGGGGGTGTAGTATAGACGCTATCCTTAAGGAAAAAGGCATTGCCTGGTAATTTCAGCAATAACAACGGCCACAACCGCCCGGTCAGATATGGAGTCGTCGGGTTAGGCCGCATGGGAACGCTTCATTTAAAGGTTCTCCAAACGCTATCGAACAGGGTTCAGGTCACGGCCATATCGGACATTGATCCTAAAAAAACGCGGCGGGCCCGCCCCCTGGCTCCCCAAGCCTATGTTGCTCGAAACTATAAAGATTTGGCTCAAAGGGTTGACGCGGTCAGCATCTGCACACCGACTGAAACTCACTGCGAGGTGGCGGAGTTCTTTTTAGAGAATAAAATTCCGACTTTAGTGGAAAAACCCATCGCTTCCAATTTAACGGAAGCGGAAAAAATCCTTTGGGCCAGTCAGGGCACCGCCACCCATCTACATATCGGCCACATCGAACGATTTAACCCAGCTGTTGCAAAAGCCAAGGAGCTGATTCGAAAACCCATTTTCATCGAGGCGGTTCGTTTCGGCCCCTATGAGCCCAGGGTCAACGGCATCGGGGTTATTTTAGACCTGATGATCCATGATTTGGATTTAGTTCTATGGCTGCTTAGCTCAATGGATGTCGAGCTTCAGGAGCAAAGCGGGCAGGGGCTTTCCATCATTTCTCCCCATGAAGACCTGGCTAAGGTCCGGCTGCGATTTAAGGAAAGAAAGGAAGGCTCGCTTATCTTTGTGGATTTGACGGCCAGCCGCTTGTCAACCGAACGGCTGCGCAAGATGCGTATCTACCAGGAAGATTCTTACCTTTCGATTGATCTGCTCAATCACCAGCTGCGTTACTCAAAAGCCAAGCAGCTGCCTCTGGAGAAACTTCAGGATATCCGCACAACTTCGCCAAAACTGCTTAAAACCAACCCCCTGCGCCAGGAGCTGGAGCACTTTTTGAATTCCGTGGCGCATAACGGCTACCATGACGTTCATCCGCGCGAAGCTTGGGACGCCTTGGAGCTGGCTCTGCAGCTTGTCCATTCGATCGACCGCAAGGATCGCTTCACCAACGGCCGCGTCTATGCCGCGAATACTCGTTAGCGCGGGAGAACCTTCGGGAGACCTTTTAGCCGCCGCTCTCGTAAGGCAGATCAAAAAAATAGAGCCAGCAGCCGAGATTTGGGCGATTGGGGGAGGCGAACTAGCCAAAGAGGCCGACGTCTTCTTGGCTGATCTGGCCCGCCACGCAGTAATGGGCTGGGTTGATCCCATCGTCAAACTGCCTATTTTTTGGCGAACTCGCGCCGCGGCGCGCCAAGCGCTTAAAAATAAACGTTTTGACCTGGTCATTCCGGTTGATTTTTACGGTTTTAACATCCGATTGGCCGCTCTGGCGAAATCTTTCGGTTGCCGCGTTATTTATTACGTTTCACCTCAAATTTGGGCCAGTCGTCCCGGACGATTGCAAAAAATTAAACGCTATGTCGATAAAGTCCTGTGTCTATTTCCATTTGAGCCGGCTATCTACGCGAAACATGGTATTCCGGCTGTTTTCGTGGGGCATCCGTTGACGGAAATATTAAAAAATTACCCTTTTTCAAACTCACCCCTCACCCCTCACCCCTCACCCCTCATCGGCCTGATGCCCGGCAGCCGGCCCCAAGAAATCAAGCGGCATTGGCCCATTTTGTTAGCGGTCTGGGGAATCGTGCATGATCGATTCCCACAGACTAAAGGAATCCTTTTTGGGCGTCCCGAACATCTGGAACTTTACCCTGATCGCAAAACGCTGGCGGCCTCCGGCATCGAATTTATAGAGGGCCCGGCTTACCAAAAACGCCTTGAATGCGAGTTAATTTTAACGGCCAGCGGTTTGGCTTGTCTTGAAAACATGATTTTGGGTCTGCCCATGGTTATTTTTTACGGGGTCAGCCCTTTTTGGCTGTACTATATCTTAGACAAAATTGTTACAACGCCCTTCGTGGGAATGCCCAATATTTTGGCCGGCCGCGGCGTCGTCAAAGAGTTCACCTGGCCGATGACCGCCAAAAATAACAGGGAAACCTCCCGCCTAATCGCGCTTGAAACCATCAGACTGCTCGATAATCCGCGAGAGCTTTCCAGCATGCGCTGCCAGTTGGCAGCGCTGACGGGCGGCATCGCTGTTAAGGACCATGAGCCCGCGCAACTGGCCGCTCAAGAGATCTGCTCACATCTTACCGGAAACCACGCCTATGCATTCCAATAAAGCGGCTAAGCCAAATTGGTTTCTCCTCGTCCCTTATTTTAAGGTTCATTGGGGTGATTTTTCGATCGCGGCCGTCAGCATGGCGATGGTGGCCCTGCTGTCCTCGGCGTCTTTAAGCCTCATTAAGCCCATTATTGATCAGCTCTTTATTGAAAAGGATCGCAGTATGCTGGCCGATTTAGCCTGGCTGGTGCCGATTTTGTTCTTGTTTAAAAGTTTTTTTTCTTATCTTTTAAATTTCCTCCTGACTAAGATAGGCCATTCGATCAACCGGACCATCCGCGACGAATTGATGAGCGTGATTTTAAATCAAGATCACTCCTTCCACGCCAGAAACAAAAGTTCGGATCTTCTTTCACGAGCCACCAACGACGTGCAAGCCGTCGGCAATATGGTCATGAACGCTCCTCTTTACGCCATTCGCGACGGATTGACTGTGACTTTCCTTCTTGGATTGATTTTTTATCTCAACTTTCGCCTGGCCGCTTTCATGTGCCTGGCGATTCCCATCTTCAGCGTTTTGTTCGTAACGTTTACGGCGCGTTTGAGAAAAATAACCAAAAAAGCGCAGGAACTGGTGGCCGCCATTTACGCGTCCGTCGCCGAAGCGATTGATGGGCTGGCCGCGATCAAGATTTATCTTTACGAGGCATTATGGCTCGGCCACTTTAGGGATCAGAATCAACAGCATTACCGGGCCATGGTCAAATTTCAAAAAATAACGGCCCTGGCTCCGGCTCTGATGGAATTTGTGAGCGGATTAATTATCACCGCGGTATTTTTTTGGGGGGGACTCCAAGCCATCGAGGGCGCCTGGACAACGGGGGACTTTTTGGCTTTTTTGGGTGCCTCCTTTGCCGCTTACCAGCCGGTCAAACATTTGGCTCAAGTTAACTCCATCATTCAACTCGGGCTTTCCAGCTGGGATAGAATTCTCCTAATCAAGAACGCTCCGCCTTCCCCGATGGCCAATTTGAGCATTCAAGAAAAAAAACCGCCCGCCGGCAAGTTCGAGCGCGACCTCGTATTTGAAAACGTGCATTTCTCCTATCCCGACGGCCGCCAGGCCTTAAGCGGCATTGATCTTCATATCAGCAAAGGTGAAATTTTGGGCATTGCGGGCCCCAGCGGTTGCGGCAAATCCACTTTAGCCGCGCTGCTTGCCCGGTTTTACGATCCCGCTTCGGGCCGGATCGCGATTGACGGACTTGATCTTAGAAATTGGGACACCGCTCATTTAAGAAGTCGGATTGGATTCGTTACCCAAGACGCCTTTCTTTTTGATGACACGATCGGCGCTAATATCGCCATGGGTAAGCCGTCGGCCTCGGTCCAGGAGATCGAGTCAGCCGCGCGAGCCGCCAACGCCTGGGAATTCATCGGGAAACTCCCCCAGGGCTTGCTGACCGCGGCCGGTGAACGCGGGTTTTTTCTTTCCGCCGGCCAAAGGCAAAGGATAGCCATCGCGAGGGCGGTGCTTAAGAACCCCTCGATCTTGATTTTAGATGAAGCCACCAGCAATTTGGATCCCGAATCCGAAGAGCTTGTTTTGGCCGCTTTGTCCAATCTTTTGCGCGGTAAGACTGCAATCGTGATCAGCCATCGGCCCCAAACCTTAAGCAATACCGACCGGATCATCGTTATGGAACATGGCCGCATTATCCAGGAAACGAATTATCAGGAGCTTTTTACAGGCCGCACCAGCCGCCTAACGGAACTTTTTAAAACATGAGCATGTCCATTGCGCCCCTGTGGACGTTGGGTCTTTTAGGCAGCGCCGCTTTGGCCGGTTCCCTCTACAGGGCCCGCTCCTGGTCCCGCCGGGAACTGTGGCGAATTTTGGCTTTTGGCAGCGCCGCCTTAATAGTCAGCGGTTTAAATCTCTTAATCCCATCGGCCACCAAAAGCCCTTTGATCGGGGTCCTCTTGGGTTTTGCCTTTTTCTTCGCCCTCGAAAATTACGCCGTTATACACTCCTGCCCTGAATATATGGAGGAATGTTCCATTCATTGGGTTTCCGGACTGACTGCTTTTGCTCTGATATTCCACAGCTTGCTTGACGGCGTTATCTTGGGCATTTCGGCTCATTTGAGCCCTCAAAAATTTTGGAGCGTGTTTGCCGCCATGGGTATTCATAAATTTGTGGATGCCATCACTATGCTGGCTCTCTTCGAGGTTGCTCTGCATATTAATTTTTTCAAAAACATGGCGTACGTCACGGGAATCGCCGCCGCCACGCCGCTGGCAGCGGTTTTGGCCGCCGGCGCCATGCCCTTGATCAGCCCAAACGCCGGCGTTTTCGATATTTGCGTCGGATTTTCAGCGGGAAGCTTGATTTATATCGGCGCGGGCGATATTCTGCCCCGGATTCACCGGCTGAAGGATCCACCCTGCTTCACTTATTTTTTGACCGGTCTTCTGTTTATGGCCGGATTTTTGGAAATGCTCGAACATTAGTGGACGCAGAGCTAAAAAAACTCATCGAAGCCTACCAGGGTTATAACGCGGGAAGCGACGATTCGCTTCTTCGACGCGCTTACGAGTTTTCAACGCGCTGTCACGCCGCCCAGAGAAGAGCCAGCCAGGAACCTTATTTTATTCATTGTCTGGCGGTGGCCCATCTTCTGCTGGATTTCAAGATGGATTTATCCACCGTTTGCGCCGGACTTCTCCACGACGTCATGGAAGACGCCTCGGTGACCTACGACCAGCTAAAGACGGAGTTTGGCGAAGAGGTCGCTCAAATGGTCAATGGGGTCACCAAGTTGGATCGTTTTCAGTTTACCAGCACCACCGAATACCAGGCTGAAAACTGGCGCAAAATGTTGATCGCCATGGCCAAGGACATGCGCGTTATTTTAATCAAGCTGGCGGACCGCCTGCACAACATGCGCACGATTGGTTATCTTGCCAAGGAAAACCAGCGCCGGATTGCGGAGGAATCCCTGACTCTTTACGCTCCCATCGCCGAGCGCCTCGGGATGTTTAATATTAAATCCGAGCTTGAGGACTTGTCATTTTTCACTTTGGAACCGGATCTTTTTCACGGTATTTCAGAACAATTAGACAAACAAACAGCCCGCAGACAGGAGTATTTAAAAAATTTTGCCGGCGATATTTCCAAAAAAATTGAAGGCCGCCGCATCCCTTTTCGACATACCTTCCGCCCCAAGCACGTCTACTCCATTTATCAAAAAATGCTGCGGCAAGAAAAAGAATTAAGCCAAATCGAAGATACCATGGGGGTGCGCTTGATTACGGATACCGTGGCCAACTGTTACGCCATTTTGGGAGAAATTCAAAATCATTACAAAGCCGCCCCCCAGAGCTTCACCGATTACATCGCCCAGCCCAAACCCAATCTTTATCAAAGCATTCACACCTCGATCTACGGACCGGCGGACCAAATCGTGGAAATCCAAATTAGAACCGAAGAGATGCACCGCCGCTCCGAATACGGCATCGCCGCTCACTGGAAATATAAACTCGGCAGCGCAGGGAAAAACCGTTCCGACAGCGATTTAGAAAAAAACCTTAATTGGCTGAGAGAGTGGCTCCAATGGATTCAAGAGTTAAACAATCCCTCCGAGTTCCTTGAAATCTTAAAAACAGAGCTCAAGGTCCATCAGATTTTTGTATTCACGCCCAAGATGGAGGTTAAGGCGCTTCCTGAAGGAGCCACCTCGGTTGATTTTGCTTACGCGGTTCACACCGACATCGGCAATCACTGCACCGGAGCGAAGGTCAACGGTAAAATCGTCAAGCTCGACGCGCGGCTGGCCAGCGGAGATGTTTGCGAGGTTCTGGTTCGCAAAAACGCCAAGCCGAACGAAGACTGGCTTAAATTCGTTAAGACGGCCAAAGCCCGCTCGCGCATACGGCATTATTTGAAGGAAGGAAGTCCGGAAGGCGGCAACCGCGGACAAAATGTGGGAAAATCTAAAAAGTGAGCGAAGGGGTTGTTTTAATGCAGGTGGAGCAGACGTAAACCCTCTTGGGCGTTCCCTGTTGCAGAATCCGGCGCCTGAATAGATTGGGTTTAAAAACCCTGACGGTGGCCCTTTTGGAGTGGCTGACGTTTTTGCCGGCCCTGGGGCCTTTAGCGCAGATCTCGCATTTATAAGCCATGGTTATTTCCTATTTTAACAAAGTTAATGAACGGCTGGAACTAGCTACTTCGGTGCGCTACATGAAAGGCGTTGGACCTAGAATGGAAGAAAAACTCCATCGCCTTGGCATCCGCCGTATTGAAGATCTCGTTTTTTCAACCCCGCGCGTTTGGGAAGACCGCCGCCTGACGGCCCGATTGCCGGGCGCCACGGGCGGCAAGGCGGCCTTTTACATCGAAATTGAGAAAGCGCGGGAAGCAATGAACGCCCAAAGAACTTTTTGTTTTTTCCGGGCGTGGGGCAGAACGACGAATCCCTACTTGCCCGAAATTGCTCTTTCCTGGATCCGCCGCCGGTCTCATTTCGACGTGTTTGGGAAATTAAGATTAGAAATCACCCCCGGAGCCAAACTGCTTGTTTACGGCAAGCTGGAGATCCCACACCGGACGCAAGCATTGAGAAGCGCGGTTAACCGCGAAAATCTACAGCCCAGCGTAACGCTCGACGTCTTGGAATATGAGCTTTTATCCCGCGAGGGCGTCATGCCCGCGTCTTCGGCGCATTGGTTGAGGCTTGTTCCCGTTTACCCGGCCACCGAAGGCCTCGGGCAAAAAAAATTACGCCAGCTAAGATGGGACGCGTTAAGGGTCTGGAGAGACGCCGATTCGAAATGGAAATGGCCCAAGACGTGGTCCGAGCTTCTGCCCGCAGGGCTGCTCGAGGTGGCGCAGGCCTATGAATTCATTCATTTCCCCAAAGATGAATCGCAATTTAAAAAAGCGCGCTTGACCTTGGCTTTTTGGGACATTTTCATTTTGTCTTTAGCCATGGAGATCAGGAAACGCCGGCTTCTCGCGATGGCCAAGACTCAACGCTATAAGCCGGAAAAAACGCGTCCGGCGCTACAATCCCTGCTTAAAAATTTTGGACTTGAATTGACCCAAGACCAACATTCAACGATCGATCAAATTTTTAACGATATGAATAAGCCAACCCCCATGAACAGGCTGGTTCAGGGCGAAGTCGGCTCCGGCAAGACGCTGGTCGCGGTGGCCGCCATCTGCCATGCGGCGGCTAACGCTCACCAAGCGGCCTTCATCGCTCCGACGGAGGTTTTAGTTTTCCAGCACGCCATGAATTTTGAGCGGTTATTGCGGCCTCTAGGGATCAAGACCGCGCATTTAACCAGCGAAACGCAGCCCAAAGAGCGCCAGGCCATATTGGAAGC
Organism: Elusimicrobiota bacterium; assembly: GCA_016205025.1. Classification (GTDB taxonomy): domain Bacteria; phylum Elusimicrobiota; class Elusimicrobia; order JACQPE01; family JACQPE01; genus JACQJO01. The sequence goes on along the minus strand of JACQJO010000077.1, from coordinate 25,246 downwards.
CCTGGCCGCGGGCGGCTTGGACCTGATTCTGGGAACGCATGCGCTCCTTGATCCGGATATTCAGTTTCGCAGTTTGGCATTAACGATTATTGACGAACAGCACCGTTTCGGCGTGAGCCAGCGATGGACCTTGAGAACCAAGGGCTCACGGCCCGATACCCTGATTCTTTCGGCGACCCCGATTCCAAGAACACTAGCCTTGGCTCTATATGGAGATTTGGACATTTCATCAATGCGTGATTTGCCCGGTGGGCGCCAAATTCCAAAGGCCGAGGTCGTGGGCAACAAAGAAGACGCCTGGAAAACGGCGGATACCTTCCTTAAAGAAGGCAGGCAAATCTACGTCGTGGCCGCGGCCATCGAGGAGTCGGATGCTCTTTACAGCCTAGAGGAAGAGACGAAAGAACTCTCTAAAAGATTTCCACGGGCCACTATAAAAACGCTTCATGGACGCATGCCTTCCAAAACAAAGGAGGCTATTTTTGAGGAATTCCAACAAGGCAAAATTCAAATTTTGGCCGCCACGACTGTTATAGAAGTGGGTTTGGATATACCGCGGGCGGGATTAATTGTGGTTCTGGGCGCCGAGCGCTTCGGCCTGGCGACGCTTCATCAACTTCGAGGCAGGGTGGGACGCGACCAGAGGGGGGGACTCTGTCTGCTGGTGCCCGGTAAAAACGACCAAGCGCAGACAGGCTCTTGGCCCGGTCCCACCGAGGCCTCGCTGTTTGCCGAGCAGCAATCCGAAGGCTCCGAGGCTATTGGAAGACTGCGAAAGTTCTGCGAGTGCAAGAACGGGTTTGAAGTCGGGGAACTCGATTTGCAAACCCGGGGGCCCGGCGATCTTTTGGGCCAAGAGCAGCATGGAATGGTTCATTTCCGGCATTTTGACTGGAATCTTGACCAAGCTTTAATCAATAAGGCGAAAACCTTGGCCGGTTACTTGGTGGCCGAGGACGCCGGCCTGCGGGAATTTCCCGAGCTTAAAAAAAATATAGAACGCTCTTTTGGACTTGATTTCATGAAAAGTGATCTTTCGTAAGACCCTAAGGAGGAATTTATGAATGAGAATAAAAACAGCAAACTGGCCGTTTACCCGGGAAGTTTCGATCCCATTACCTACGGCCATCTTGACATTATCCGCAGGGCGCGCAATATTTTCGGCCAAGTGGTGGTGGCTATCACCCGCAATTTCGGCAAGAATTCCTTTCTTGATCTTAAAGAACGGGAAAAATTAGTCCGCCAATCGTTGGATGAGTTAAACCTGCAAAAAAACGTTAAGGTTGATGTTTTTGACGGTCTGCTTGTGGACTACTTAAAAAAAATAAACGCCAATATCGTCATCAGGGGAATCAGATTCATATCGGATTTCGAGTATGAATTCCAGATGGCTTTGATCAACCGCCATCTTTATTCCAAAATTGAAACGGTTTATCTGATGCCCGATGAGCGCTACCTGCATCTCTCTTCATCAATTGTCAGAGAAATCGCTCTCCTGGGCAGCGCGCCCCGGGACTTCGTTCCCGCCTGCGTGGCGAGCGTACTGTCCTTGAAAATTAAAAAGACGTCCAGGATCTCTTGAGACTTGAAATCGCGCCCGATGCGATCAACACTATCACTGCTGTGATCACGTCATGCTTTTTGCCTATAAAGCCAAACTAGCCACCGGAGCGCCGACTCAAGGCGTCATCGAGGCGACTGAACTGCGCGCCGCGGTATCAAAACTTAAGGCGCAAAAAATCGACGTCACCGAAATTAATCCCGCTGAAACCGGGGTGGCGGCCCTCTTGGAAAAAATCAACCCTTTCAAAATCGGCGTCCCCAGCAAAGATCTGGTTATTTTTTCAAGACAGCTGGCCACTCTGGTCAGCGCCGGTGTGCCCATCGTGCAGGGGCTTGGCATGATGGGAGCGCAGATACAAAACAAAAAATTTAAGGCCATCGTGGAGGGCCTTAAAACCGACATTGAATCCGGCATGGCGATCAACGAATCCATGAAAAAATATCCCGATGCTTTTGATAATCTTTACGTGGCGATGATCAGGGCCGGGGAATTGGGCGGCGTCTTGGATGTCATTTTAGACCGGTTGTCGGCTTATTTGGAAGCGGCGGAAGAACTCAAGCACAAGGTCAAAAGCGCGATGATGTATCCGGCCGTGATGGCCTCCATCGCGGTCGGCGTGACGGGTTTCTTGATGGTATTTATTATTCCTAAGTTTGAGGAAATTTTTCTTTCTTTCGGCGCCGATCTTCCCCTGCCGACCAAAATTCTTTTGGGGATTTCCGCTTTCTTGACTCATTACTTTTTCGTATTGATTTTAATCCCAATCGGAGCCTGGCAAGGGTTGAACCGCGCGAAAAAAAATCCCGCCTACGCCTTAAAAATAGACTCGATCACGCTTCGCCTTCCACTTTTTGGAGATATTTTGCGCAAAGTGGCGATTGCCAAATTCTGCCGGACCATGGCCACCATGGTAAAATCCGGCGTCAATATCCTGGAAGCCTTAGACACCGTGGCCAAGGCCAGCGGCAATAAATTGATCGAAAAGGTTATTTTGGAATCCAAAAAATCGGTCCAAGAGGGCATGCGTCTGGTGGAGCCCTTAAGAAAAAGCAATGTGTTTCCACCCATGGTGGTGCAGATGATCGCCATCGGCGAGGAAACCGGAAACCTCGATACCATGTTGAATAAAATTGCTGATTTTTATGACGGCGAAGTGGACGCCGCGGTTAAAGGCTTGACCAGCATGATCGAACCTTTGGTGATCGCTTTTATGGGTGTGGTTATCGGCGCCATCGTAATCGCGATGTTTTTGCCGATGTTCCAAATCTCGCAGCTCGCCGGCGGCATTGAGTAAAACGAATTTTTAAGCCCTCTTCACCGCGCAAGCGGGCAAGTCGTGAGTGATCTTAATCACGTTGAAATATTGAAATTTTTTATGTATTGTTGAATGGTTTCCCAAACGGGGAAATTTTCGTTATTTCAATGAGGAGGTGAGTACGCATGTTAAAGAAAATCGCAGACAGGTCTCGCGAACGGGGTTTCACCTTGATCGAACTGATGATCGTGGTGGCCATTATCGGTATTCTCGCGGCAATCGCGATCCCCAAATTCGCGGACCTGGTGAGAAAAGCTCAAGAAGGCAAAACGCGCGGCAACCTGACAGCCATGAGAGGCGCTCTTTCGATCTACTACGGAGACAACGACGGAACGTATCCGCAGGATAATCTCGCTATCTTGACAACCAACACCAAGTATCTGAAAGCAACGCCCCAGGCTCATGTGCCCGCAATATCTACGGAAAACAACACCGGCCATGCGGCCACGACCACTGTTACGACATTCGCCACCGTCGCCGCTTCGTCTAATACGGACACCGGCGTATGGGCTTATGTTGACAACACCACCAACTCGGATTGGGGGGATGTCCGCATCGGCTGCACGCACAACGACAGTAAGGCCACAGTCTGGAATACCCGCTAGCTCTTGAGCGTTAGCAAGGCTTTACCCCACCTCCCAAAGGGGAGGTGGGGTTTGCCGTTTTTAATGCTTAAAAAAGAATACCTCTGGGCCCTTCTTCTTGGTCCATTTCTTTGGATTCACTTCTCGGATTTTTACGTGGGAACATTCAATGACGACGCTTATTATTTATTAGCTGCCAAAAGCCTGCTGCAAGGGGAGTATAAAGAGCTGGCTGTCCCCGAAGAGCCCGATCTAGTGTCCTATTACCCGGGATATCCCATCATCTTGGCTCTTTGGACCAAACTTGGGGGAAACGGTTTTTTTTCAATCAAGCTTTTTTCATTTCTATTGGCCTTTCTGGGCGTATCGCTGGCCGTTGGGCTGGCCGGCCGGAAATTGAGCGCCGGCAGAACCGTTCTTTTGGCTGTTTTCTTGGGACCCAACCCTCTGATCGCTCATTTTTCATCCTTGGCCATGTCGGAACCCGCTTTTCTTGCTTTCTCAATGGCAGCCCTTTTGCTTTTTGAGAAACAAGTCACGCCGAGCCAGGATTCGCCGTTACGGAGCTATGTTTTAGGTTTATTGACCGGTTTTTGCTTTTTGATCAGACCGGCCGGCCTGACGCTGTTTGTCGCGATTCTTGTTTTTTTAATTCAACAAAAACGCCTCGCCGGGGCCGCCCGGTTCATCGTAGGGTTTAGTTTAATGGCGCTTCCATGGTTGACGCGCAATGCCATTTTGCGGTCATCGCAGGAAGGATTTTCTCTCCTCTCCGCCCTGCATTTCGGCAGGGAGTGGCTTGATGGGATGGCCGCGGCCAAAAATCCTTTTTTGAGCGCGTTATCAATCATCAGCGATAACGTTTTTTACTACAGCAGGGAGCTGTCGCTTTCTCTGTTGCTGCCGCTGGGTCTTTGGATCAGGGGGGAAACCCCTTGGCCAGGGTTGTTTTCTTTTTGCGCCCTGGCCGCCGGCCTTCTTCTTTTTCTTTGTCTGGCCTATCAAGCCAGAAAAAATATCATTGCCTTTTACGGATTTCTCTATGTGCTCTTGCACTTGATTTGGGCCAATCAATCCGAACGCTATCTTTATCCGGTAATTCCCGTATTGTTGACCGTAATTTTATTATCCTTGCCCGTAAACGCGTTTAAAAATACCGTTCGCCGGGCCGGCGGTTTGATCTTAGCGGTTCTTTATCTGGCCGCGGCAGGCTTAAGCCACGCCCAGTGTTACCGCGATTTGAAAACGCGGGGCGGCGCCGGCCCGGTTTACCCTTCCCAAACATTTCAATGGCTCAAAGAAAATCTCGATGACGCAAGCGTCGTTGCAACGCCGTTTAAAGGACGCGTTTATCTTCACACCGGCATTAAAAGCTGCCAATTACCCAACACCAATGACGCCGATCTCTTCTTATTAAAATTATTCGATTGCCAGGCCACGCATCTTCTGCTTTTCACGCTCGAGATGCCGGTAGCGAAAGCGGGGGATGGCCGGGCTGCCGAGGGCCATCAGCGGAGCATGCAGAGAAAATTTTTAAGGCAGGCCGGCCGCTACCGGTTAATCTACGACAACGAAAGCGAACACACCTTGGTATTTAAAATTATTAAAGATAAAAAAATTTTTACCTCCGCCGCGCTGGTATGGCTGGCGGGCCAAAAGGCTTACCGCGAGCAAGACATGGCCGCCGCCCGCTCAAGACTTCGGTTCGCTCTGGAAAAAGAAGCGGGCCTGACGAATGCCGCCTATCTCTTGTCCGTCATCCTGGGACAATCGGCAGATTACGACGGGGCCGTGATGGCCATTAAAGAAGCCCTGCGCCGATTTCCTATTTATACGCTGGGGCATTACAGGCTTGGCGAACTCTACGACAGCAAAGGGCAGCGCGAACGGGCGCGCATTGAGTATGAAACGGCGCTCAAGCTTGCCCAGCGCGACCAAGATTGGGAACTCTTTGAGATATGCCGGGAACGCCTCCAGGGATTAGTGAAATGAAGATAACAGTAATGTCCAATGCCAGGCGCGCGCTCCTTGGATGTTTGCTGGCCGGCGCCGCGGCTTTGCTGGCATTTTCCAGGCAAACGCCCCGAAAAAAATTATGGCGGACCCTGGGGATCGCCGGTGATATCGCCGGCCAAGAGGTCCTCGAAGCCGAGGACGACTTCTGCCGGGCGCCGCTCTACTGGCCGCTTGTTTTGCCGCAGGCCAACCTGAATTGTTCGCGCCTTCGGATGAATTTGGAGGGCAAGCCTGCCGGCGCTTATTACCTGGTTGCCAAACAACCCGCGGACCAAACGCCGGAGCGCCGCCCGGCTGTCGTTATTCTGCATGGGCATTTAAGCCAGGCCAGTGATTTAGTGGGGACGACAACCTCAACCATGGTTTGGCCCGTGGCGCGGCTTATGGCGCACCATGGATTTGCGGTGTTAGCGCCCCAGGACCGCTGGGACAGCGATTATCCGCTAAAAGAAAGCCGCCATGCCCTGCGCCTGCTCGTCACCGGCAAAGCATTGGCGGGTGAACGCACGGCCGACGCCTTGCGATGGATTCGATATCTTAAAGAACGACCGGATATCGACCCCAAACGCATCGGCGTCATGGGTTGGTCCATGGGAGGGGATATCGCCCTTTACGCCAGCGCTCTTGAGCCCGGCGTTAAAATGGTTTATTTAAGCTCGACCATGAGCTCTTTTTACGATTTGACCGCGGTGGGATCGGCCTTGCAGACGGCCGACAATTACGTTCCTTCCGTTCTTAAAAATTTTACGGATAAAGTTGCGATCGCGGCATTGATTTACCCAAGGCCTTTCCTTATTGAACATGGAACCAACGATGAAGTCAGACCTTTCGAGAGAGCGGACCATGACGCGCATTATCTCATTGAAATTTACGGCTCTAAGGCGCCCTCGCGCCTTTATTTTTTATCCCATCAATTTTCGCACAAGTTCTACGGCGGCCGGGCGGTTCTATGGTTTCAACAATGGCTGTAGCGGTGGCATTGCTTGGCGCCGTGATGGGGAGTTTCCTCAACGTCGTCATCCATAGACTGCCGATCGGGGAACTGCCCTGGAAACCGCCGCATTCCTACTGCCCCGGATGCCGCCGAAGAATTCCGGCCATGGATAACATTCCACTAATCAGTTTTTTTCTTTTGGGCGGGCGATGCCGGTCCTGCCGCGCCCCTATCTCCTGGCGCTACCCTATCGTCGAGTTTGTGATGATGCTGGTCGCGCTGGCAACCCTCTGGCGGTTTGGTCTGACGCAGGACCCGCGGTCATGGATCAGTTTCGCCATGTTTTTTGTTTTCGCGGGGACCCTCTTGGCCATAGCCGCCATTGACTTTGAGACCTACTTGATTCCGGACGCGTTAAGCTTAGGCTTAATGGTGTTCATGGCTATTTTGGCGCCTTTCAACCCATTATTAAGAACTCCATCGTGGACTGGCGCTTATCTGGCGTCCCTGTTGGGAATTCTGGCCGGAAGCGCTCTGTATTGGCTGTTTGCCGCGATTGGCAAAAAAATCTATAAAGAAGAGGCGATGGGGGGAGGGGATATTAAACTGGCCGGAGCTATCGGCGCCTGCCTGGGTCCGGGTCATTTATTCGGGGTCATTGTTCTTTCTTCAGCCCTCGGCCTGCTTTACGCGCTGCCTTTGCTTTTGTCCGGGAGACTCAAACGGCGCGATCCCATACCCTACGGTCCATTTCTGTCCGCCGCGGCGATAATCATTTTATGGTGGTCGCGGTATCTTCCTGATTTTTTGAGATTACCTTTTTTGGTGCGGTGAGTCTGCCGTCTCGAGCCTGGTTGAAAGTAGCGAAATCGGGGTTGATTTTCCCAAGGCCCCCTGTTACACTCGAAACGGTCAAGACGCGCGCGCGTCAGGCTGAACTTATAATGACGTGGTTTTATGGCTAACAAGATAGACGTCGCGGTAACGTTAAAAAATCTGGGGCGAAAAATTATGAGCTTCGTCGAGCCCAAATATTCCATCGTGGGAATCGACGTTGGGTCTTCCGCCATTAAAATTGCCGGAATCAAAAAGAACGGAACCCAAACGGAACTTGAATATGCGGCTTACCGCGCTTTTAACACGCAGGCCCTCCCTCTCGATGAGCTTGAAAAACAGGCTTTCTTGGCCGGGGAAATAAAATTCTGCCTCCAAGCGATACCGAAGAAAAAATTTTTGGGCGCCACCAGCATTGCGGGCAGTTCCGTCATTGTGCGCGAAGCCAAGCTGCCCGCCCTGCCATCGCAAGAACTGGAAAAAACTTTAAGTTTTGAGGCCGAGCCTTTCATTCCCTTTGACGTGCGGGAGGTGACGCTGGACTACCACGTGATCGGCGAAGTATCCGAGGAGGGCCAAAATAAATACGAATCCATTTTGATCGCCGCTAAAAAAGACTTGATCGAAAGCCGCCTCGCCGTTTTAGCGGGCTCGGGCATTGCGCCCGCGATCGTTGACGTGGACGCTTTTGCGGTCAGCAATCTCTTGAAATTGGTGCCCTCAAGCGCCGAAGAAACCTCCGTCGTGGTCAACATCGGAAACACGATCACCAACATGGTCATCTTAGAGAAGGGCACGCCGCGTTTAGTCCGCGACGTCGCCGTCGCGGGCAATACCTTCTCGAAAGCCCTGCAAAATAACCTTAACATCGACGCCGGCGCGACCGAACAGGCGAAAAAAGAAACCGGCATCATTTTAGATGAGGGGGAAATTCAGAAAATCGTCCAGGAAGGCGCCCAACAGAAACTTGAAATTTCCAAGGTTTTGATCAACGTGGCGACGGACCTTTTGGCCGAGGTTCATAAATCAACCGATTTTTATTTAACCCATGGAGTCGACCGCACGATTCATAAAATTTATTTAAGCGGAGGCGGAGCGTTGCTGCGCAATCTGGCCCCCTTCGCTAAAACCCAAATGAATATACCGACCGAAGTCCTTAATCCTTTCGATTACATCAGTCTTCCAGCCAAAAGCAGCATCAACATCGCTTTGGGCCCGATGTTCAGCATTGCCTGCGGTTTGGCTTTAAGGCAATGGGAGGATTGGATCAAAGCATGAGCAAAAGGGTAACCACATGATCGCTATCAATTTAATCCCTAGGGAATATATTGATAAGCAAAAACGAGCCGCCTGGGGCCGCCTGGGCGCGATCGCGGGAGCCGTTGTTGTTTTAATCGTGGGAGGATTTTCTCTCGTGATCGTTTCGAGATCGCGCTCGCTGATCGGCCAAGTCAGAATCTTGGAAGCGCGAGTTAAACAGCTCGAGGAGGTGGCCAAGCAAGTTGACGACCTTGAAGCTAAAAAACGATCAATTGAAGCTAAGAACGCGGTTGTTACGACCCTTTTGACGGCACGGTTGGATTACCCCAAAGTCATGGAGGCGGTGGTCAGAAGCCTGCCGCCCAATCAAATGTGGATGACCTCAATGTCGACCAAGAAATCAGATAACGCTTACGCCGTTAATATTGCGGCCAACGCCGTCAGCGTTGATGCCGTCATCCGCTGGCTGGAGAAACTCCAGAACACGCAGGGATTCTCCGGCGTCAAACTGGGAGCCATCTCGTCGGGCGCGCAGGGCGCTTCATTTCCGATGACGTTTTCTTATCAACCCCAATGAAATTTAACATCAGCAAGGAAATGGCGCAAAAGATATTGATCGGCGTTTTGATGTCGGGGTTGGTTGTTTATTCCTATAGCCAATATTTTTTAATGCCCACTCTTGCTTCGATCAAGGAAAACAAGAAAAAAATTGAGGAACTTTCCAAACGCGTCGATGAGCTAGAACGGCGGGCCAGAAAGCGCGATAAATTATTGGCTGAAATAGCCGAGGCCGAGGCGATGTGGGCCATCTTGAAAGCCAAGCTGCCCGAGCAAGAAGATCTACCCAGCATATTAAGAGTGATTGATAAAATCGGCAGAAAGTTCAGGCTTAAGGTGCAAACCATCACGCCCTCGCCCATTTCCGGCGCCGAACTGTACAATGAAATACCCTTTAGTCTGGCCGTCACCGGCGCCTATCACGACGTGGCGATGTTTTTGGAGGCGGTCGGCAGGCTGGAGCGTATTTTTCATGCCCGAGATCTTAATTTGTCCGCTGGATCCCCCACAACAGAAGCTCCTTGGACCAGCGTAAGCGGAAATTTAATCCTGGTAACGTTCCAATATAGAGGCAGTTAAATGAGAACAATAAAAAAATCGGTATTAATGGGAGCAATCACGATTTCCCTGGCCGCCCCCCAGTTCATCGGCGCTCAAAGCGTCGAAAAAAGCACTGCGACTTCGGAATTTGCGTATAAAGCCAAAGTTTTAAGGGACCCTTTTGTGCCGCTGGCCGTTATGGCGGGTTCGGGTTCGGGAGGCGGCATTGACTCCTCCCGAGCCCAGGCTTACAAAACAACCGAAGACGTTGAAGCTGTCTTTGAACCCGACACTCTGATTCTTAAAGCCATCCTTAAAGACGCCAAAAAAGGGCTGCCCATGGCTTATTTAATCAGCGGAGAGCAAGAGGGCTCGGAATCCTTTATCATCAAAGGCACGCAGATTCGTCATGCTTCGAGCGGCTTGGTGCTTAAATCCTATGAAGCGCGAATAGAAGCCCAATCCGTCGTCATCAGAAAAGCCAAGGGAGAAACCGTTGTGGCCGTGGTCAATTTTCCTAAAAAAGAAGGGGAGGCCGGACAATGACGCAGATAAAACGTTCGATCATTTTTTTATTGAGCATCGCCCTCGTGATGGCCCAATCCGGGCTTGAAACGTTGGCCGATCAACAGGAAGAATGGAGGGCGCCGACCAAAATCGCTCAAGTCCAAATTGCAGATAGCGGCGTCAATATTAAAACCGAAGGCGCCGCAGCCAAGTATAAAACATTCTCGCTGGCCGAACCCCCAAAAATCGTGGTGGAGTTTCAGGACGCCTGGGTGCCTTTCGGTCTGCCCGAAAGCGTGGCGGCCCAAGCGGGGCAAACTTCGGATGTTTTGCGCGTGCGCGTCGCTCAATTTGCCAGCGCTCCTATGCCCATTGTGCGGGTCGTAATTGATTTGATTAAAGCCGCGGCTTACCAGACCCGCCAAGCAAAAAACATGGTATCCGTTGCTCTGGAAGACTCGGCCAAAAAATCCGCGCCTGAAACCACGGTTGCCGGCTTGCCGGCGGCCGACGCGCTGGACGTGCGCCAACCGTCTTCGGGTCCTGCCGCCGCAGTCAGCGAACAACAGGACATCTTGGCCAATCTTCCCAAGGCTCCCATTGATGTTAATTTTCAAGAACTTGACATAAGAATGGCCTTTGCCATTCTTATGGAGCAATTCGAGGATCTGGCCGGCACCCAAATCAACCTTCTTTTCGCCGAGGATATCAGCGGAACGGTCACGCTTGAGTTAAACCAGGTGCCTTTTGACGAAGCGTTGCGCACTGTTTTATCCATGCGTCAACTGACCGTTTCTCAAGTCGGCAGTAATATCGTAAAAGTTATGGGGCAGGCCAGCTATCTTGCCGAAAAACAGCGCGCCATCACGCAAACCCGCATCTTTGTTTTAAATTACATCACCGCCGCGGAAATGAAAACCCATCTCGACACCATCAGAACGCTGGAAGGCAGGAAAGGCAACATTTTGATCGCGCCCGACATCAACTCTTTAATCGTTACCGATACCGAAGAGGGTCTGATGCAGACGGCGAAATTAATTAAAGATTTGGACATACGTCCCAAGGCGGTTTCCATTGAAACTAAAGTGATCGATCTTCAGATCGATAAAGCCCTTGATTACGGCATCGAGTGGCAGTACGCCAAGATGCTCCGCGACCAGCAGACGCTGGGAAATGTTGACCGGCGAATTGTTGGGAGTTTGGACCCCAATCAGGCAACGCCGATCGGTGGCACGACTGGCGATTTGCCCTCTAACCCCGCCAGGCTCTCCCTGCCGCCCGGAGGCACCGCCACCACCGCGTTGGCAATTAACTTTGGGCGCGTTACCAATACGGCCTTCTTAACCACCGCTTTGACGCTAGCGGCCAGACAGGGCAGACTTAAAGTTCTTTCCAATCCCAAAATCGTCACTTTAAACAACCAATCAGCCAGTATCCAGGCGGGCAGCCAAGTTCCGACGGTAACAACGACTTGCTCGCCCGGCGTGGGCTGCACGCAAAGCGCGGCGTATCAAAGCGTGGGCGTTATAATGACGGTCAAACCGACGATAACATCGGACGGCTATATCCGCATGACGATCACCCCGACGGTCAGCCAACTGGGCTCAACCGGCGGCGTGCCGGGAGTAGCCCCCGCGATCAACAGCCGCACCGCAACAACCACCCTGATCGTTAAAGACGAAGAAACGGCGGTTATCGGAGGTTTGATCACGCAAATCGAAGACAAGCAAACGATCAAAGTGCCCATCTTAGGAGACTTGCCGTTAATTGGGTTTCTCTTTCGGCGAACCTCTAAGAATGATCCGAGAACGGAGCTCCTGGTTTTTGTGACGCCTAAGATAGTGGATCATTGAGAAGCTGGCATGTTTTACTAAGACCGCTGGATATTGTTGTCCTGGCGGCCCTCGTAGCGCTTCCTGTTTCTTATGGAGTCATGCCCGGCCTGACCGGTCCTTTTTTTATCACAATTCTATCAGCGGCTTCTTTGATTGTTCTGATGATGAACCAATCCTCGGATAGATCAGTCGCGCCCGGTTTATACCCAGTCGCAATCAGCTTGGGTTTTTACCTTTTGATCCAAGGATACTTGGGCACAAGCCATTCCTTGGAGCAATCCTTATCCATCGCGGCGGCAATTCTCTATTTTTTGGCTTTAAAACGCTATTTTAACCAAAAGAGAAGGGGGCTTATTTCCTTAGCGATTCTGGGCGGCGGATGGATTGCAGCCATGAGCTACCTGGCCGCAGGTTTTCTTAATTCTTCTTTTGATTTAAGAAGCTTAGTCTTGACCAATAAAAATATCTTGGCTCTTCATGCCGTTCTGTTGGCGCCCAGCGCTTTGACAGAATACGTGCGCAGTCAAAATGGAAAAAAACGGTGGTTCTATATGCTTATCGGACTGACCCTGGCGGCCGTCATATCGACAACAAAGTCAACGGGCGCCTGGCTTGCGTTGCTAGGCAGCATCGCTGTGTTCGGCTGGAATAATCGCGTTAGGCCGGCATTTTTTATAGCCGGTATCCTAGTTTTGTTGTTAAAAATCGGACAACATCCCGTTTCCGTTACCGACCGGTTGCACTGGCTGCGCGCCGCTTTAAATATATGGATCGATCATCCTATTTTTGGCGCCGCCGGGCTAGGAGGATTTCCCGCTCTTTATCCCGCCTATAAAGGTTTAGGGGCTTCAATTAATTCCAACTTAAGCCATAATCTTTATATGGAAGTTCTAAGTTGGTGGGGTTTAACGGGCGGCGTTCTGGCCATCCTTTTTATTTTTTTGGTCGCAAGATCCTTTAACGCGAAACCGCCTTGGATTTTTTGCGCAACCATGGCCATTGCCGCCATCTCCGGCTTTTACGAATCCGCTTTGCTTCTATTGCCCAATATCATTATGCTGATGGCTTTTATCGCCGCCCAAATGCCCATAAAAGAAGAAATCTACACCGGTTCATTAAAACAGCGGTCATCCTTTTTCGGCGTTTGGGCTCTAGGTGTTTGGACGCTGGCCGCCAGCCTTCCTTTGACCTTAGGCCGTTATTATTTAGTCAAGGGGGACCTTTTATCCCGAATCCCCGACGCCTCGGCCGGGCGGGTGACGCAAAAATTTTTAACAAAGGCTTCCCGGTGGGACTATAAAAACCCTGTTGTTTGGCACGACTTGTCCCGTGCGCAACACGCTGGAGCCGACCGCCAGGCGTTGCGACTGGCTCGGACGCTAGTTGCTCAAAAAAAAGCCTGCTCCCTTGAGCCGTACAGAAAGGGGCATTGGGCGCACTTGGCGCGGCTTTACGATTATTCGGATCTGCCGTGAACACCGAATATCCACGCCTTTCCATTGTGATTCCGATTCGTAACGAAGCTCCAAACATTCCCGTTCTCTGTAAAGAGTTAATCCAGGCGGTTGGTCCCCTGGGTCTTGATTGGGAAATTCTTTGGATTGATGATGCCAGCACGGACGACTCCGGGGAGGCGATTGCGGGGCTTAAAAATAACTCCGTCAAAATGAATCTCATCCGGCTCGTTAGAAATTACGGCCAAGCAGCCGCTCTGGCCTGTGGATTTGAAGAAGCCCGGGGCGATATCATCATCACCATAGACGGTGATCTGCAGAATGATCCGGCCGATATTCCCAAGCTCCTGGCGTGCTTGGAACAAGGTTTTGACGTGGTTTGCGGCTGGAGGGAAAACCGCCGCGACGATCCTTTTCGCAGTTTTATGAGCCGCCTAGCTAACCGCGTTATCCGCAAAATAACGGATTGCTCCATCAATGATTACGGCTGCACCTTAAGAGCCTACAAACGCGCCGCTCTGGGCGGACTGCAAATCATGGGGGATATGCACCGCCTTCTGCCGGCCTACCTGGCCTGGCAGGGAGCGAAGATCACCGAGATCCCGGTTCATCACCGAAGCCGCCGGGCGGGTAAATCCAAATACTCCGTTCTGGGCAGAACCTGGAAGGTTATTTTGGACGCTTTCCTGCTTAAGTTTTATTTTTCCTATATCACCCGGCCGATTCACTTTTTTGGTTCCGTTTCCCTGGGGATCATCCTGACCGCCTTGGCCTTGGAAGTATTCGTGATTTTCCGACGGATCTTCATGGGAGGCGCCTGGCTTTCGCCCTTGTTCTTTCTGGGACTATTTCTGTTTTCTGGAGCGCTATTCTTCTTGTTTTTGGGTGTTTTGGCCGATCTATTGGTCCGCAATTTTATGCTAAGCCATAACATGAAGCCTTTCCACCTTGCGTTTAAAAAACAGCTTTAAATGGTAGGGGTCGTTCTTTGCGCTTATAACGAAGAGGAGGCGATCGGAGGCCTTTTGAAATCTTTGGGTGAGGCGCCGCTCGGACGGCCGCTTAAAATCGTGCTGATCAACGACGCCTCCTCGGATCAAACGGGCGCCATTGCCAAAAATTATGAAAAATCATTGGCGCTTGAAATAATCGAGCATGAAAAAAATTGGGGGCTGGGCGCGAGCTTGCGCCAAGGATTCGAACGGATTTTACCCGAATTGCAAGAAGGAGATTATTTGGTTACGATGGATGCCGACGCGACCCATGATCCAAAAATTATTGCCGCGATGATAGAAGCCTTGCGCCGCCTGCCGGCCGACGTCGTGATCGCGTCGCGTTTCTGCGGCCCGGGCTCCGGTGAATCCGGCATGCCCGCAGTCAGGCGCGCCGTCGCCCATTGGGCGAGACGATTATTCGCTTGGCGCTTCCCTCAAATCAAAAGGATAGCAGACTCAACGAGCGGTTTTCGCTGTTACCGCGCCGGCTTACTGAAAAACCTGCCAGACGGCGAGGGGCGCTTGGAACTAAAACAACAACATTTCGCGATTCAATTGGAGCTCTTGCTGCGCTGCGTTGCGCTTGGAGCGAAAATCATTGAAATCCCTTATTTTTTACGATATCAAATAAAACGCTCTCGAAGCGGGTTCGGCTACTGGCGTTCCCTGCGGGATTACGTTCCGATTTTATTGAGCGGAGTTTGACCGGTATGCGCGCATCAAATATTAACTGGAAAGCCCTCAAGGCGGCCGTGGGACTCGGCGTCGGAACGTATCTATTTTGGATTTCACTCGCCAATGTCGGATGGGATAACTTAAAACCGGCCCTGCAGCGCTTTGACGCGTCATGGGTTCTCTTGGCCGTTCCCTGTTTTCTGGGGGCGTTGATTTTGCGGGGATTGAGGCTCTCTCGAATCGCGCACGGCGGCGCGGTTAAAACGTCTTCCTATACGGCGGCGGCGGCGTTGGGGTTGACGGTTAATTCCCTGATTCCGCTAAGGATCGGAGAGGTCGTTAAAGTCCTATACCTCGCCAAAAAAATACCCATGAAACTTGTCAAGGCGGGCAGCGTCATCGTGGCGGAGCGCCTGACCGATGTGCTGTGTTTGGTTATATTCATATTAGGATCGTTTCTGCTTAACAGGGCGCTTTTTGAAACGTGGTTTTTTAATTTCCTTTGGGAAAAAATAACAAATTCAGGCTCTTTACTCTTGACCGCCGCCGGAATTTTAGCGGCGGCGGGGATTTTAGCCGGCGCGTTTTTCTTATTTTTCAAACGAGACTGGATCGAGAGCGTCCTACGCGAAACGCGGGAAAAATTTGGGTCTAAAATCAATGAAATCTTAACCGATCTTAGCTGGAGACTGGCCGGTGTTTTTCTTTTATCGCTCGTCATCTGGAGCGCGGACATGACGGTGATTAATCTGATGGCCCGTGGATTTGCCATTAACCTTCATTTAAGCCAATTGATATTCCTGCACACCGTTTTAACCTTAAGCTACGCTTCTTCGGTCAGTCCGGGCGCCCTGGGGCTTTATGAATTAACAGGTTCATGGCTTCTGGCCGAAATGGGAACGGCCAAAGGCGAAGCTCTGGCTTTTTTGATCACCACGCATTCATTGACCTATCTTCTACTTTTGTTGGTCAGCCTGGGCATTTTATTCAAAGAGAGCTGGCTGATTAAAAAAACGATAAAGTCTCCAAAAGAAGCTTGCGAATTTGAGTAAAATTTTTTCCAAGATGACCGCCCCGTCGCAAAAGATCTGCGTTATCGGATTGGGCTATATCGGACTGCCCACGGCCAGCGTTTTGGCCACCAACGGGTTTAAAGTTTGCGGAGTGGATAAACGCCGGGAAATCACGGAGGCGCTCAAATCCGGGCGTCCCTTGATTGATGAGCCCGGCTTGGGCACCGTGGTGCAGGCGGCGCTCAAATCAGGCAACTTGACGGTCTCCCGCGCGACGGAGCCCGCCGACGTCTTCATCCTTTGTTTGCCGACGCCGCTTGAGAAAAACAGCAAAAAAGCCGATTTATCATCCGTCGAGGAGGCGGCCAAAAGTATCGTTCCTTGTTTAAAAAAAGGAAATTTGGTCATTCTTGAATCCACCGTGGCGCCCGGAACAACCAAAGGTATCCTCTTGCCGATTCTTCGCGCCAGCAAATTGCCCATTCCGGGCGACGTGATGGTGGCCCACTGCCCGGAACGCGTTCTGCCTGGAAACATTCTGCAAGAGCTCGTCGCCAACGATCGGCTGATCGGCGGCATTGATGAAAAAAGCGCCTTGGCCGCCCGAAACATTTACGCGCGCTTCGTGCGCGGCGATATTTATCTGACCGACTGCACCACGGCCGAGGTCGTCAAGCTGACCGAAAACACCTATCGCGACGTCAATATCGCCTTCGCCAACGAAATGGAAACGATCTGCCGACGGGTCGGCGTGAATATCTGGGATGTTATCCGTTTGGCCAACAAGCATCCCCGCGTGAATATCTTAAGGCCCGGCCCAGGAGTGGGCGGCCATTGTATCGCGGTTGATCCCTGGTTTTTGGTTCAGGCGGCTCCCGAAGAGGCTCGAATGATTAAATTAGCCCGTGAGATTAACGACAGGAAACCGCAGCGCGTCATCGGTGATATCGAATCCGCTCTGGCTAAAATCAAAAAACCGAAACCGGTCCTGCTGTGCCTTGGCGCCACCTACAAAGCGAATGTCGATGACATTCGGGAGAGCCCTTCGATTAAAATTATCGAGCACTTCATGAAAAATCGGGACCTCGAAATTTTGGTCGTTGAACCGCACGGCCGTCATTTAAACGGCCGGATGCCTCTGGTTAATCTGGAAACGGGCCTCAAAAAGGCCGATTTAATCGCGGTTTTGGTTGATCATAAAGAATTTCAAACCGTAGACTGGGCGGCGATGGCCAAACACAAAGGGACAGGACGCCTGCTTGACTTTAAAGGTTTGGGGGGTTAACGCGATGCGCAAGCTTTTGGTTCAAAACGGCAGGGTCGTGGTGGCGGATGTGCCCGGCGCCGGGCATCCCGGCGAACACGAGTTAAAGGTGCGGGTTGTGGCCTCCGCCGTTTCGTCGGGAACCGAGTCCGCCGTCATTTTATCGGCAGGTTTAAATCTCAAAAAGTACGCTTACCAATGGCGCAAAATTATTCAAACCCTTCGCGATCAGGGTGTTTTAAGCTTGATGAGAAAAATTGAGGAGCGCTGGTCTAAAACTCATCCCATCGGGTATTCGGCGGCGGGGATAGTGCTCGCCTGCGGGTCCGAGGCTCGCGGGTTTGCCCCCGGAGACCTTGTGGCCGCCTCCGGCAGTCAATTCGCTCATCATGCCGAGGAAATTCTTGTTTCCAGCCGCCTATGCGCGCGCGTGCCGCCGACGGTCAGCCCGGAGGAAGCCGCGACCGTCACCTTGGGCGCCATTGCGATTAACGCGGTGCGGCAAGCCGGTGTTTCTTTGGGTGAATCGGTCGCGATCGTGGGTTTGGGAGCTTTGGGCCAACTGATCGCCCAAATCGCCCAGGCTTCAGGCGGGACCGTCATCGGGCTTGATCCCGACCAAACGCGCCTGAAATTCGCCGAGGAAAGAGGATGGATAAGACATGCCGCCTCGCCCAATGACGACGCGCCCGAAAAAATCAGCCGATGGACCGGCGGCTTGGGCGCGGACCAGGTTATTATCGCGGCTCATGCCCCGGAAAACAACGAACTCCTCGCTTTAGCGGTGCGCCTGGCCAGGAAGCGCGGCCGCGTCACCATCGTCGGCAATGTTAAAACCGACGTTCCACGCGAACTTTTGTATGAAAAAGACGTTTCCATCAACATCGCGGTCGCCTATGGACCCGGGCGTTATGACCAGGCCTATGAAACAAAAGGCGTGGACTACCCCGCGAACTACGTGCGATGGACGGCGGCGCGAAACATGGATTGCTATCTTGATTTAATAGCGCAAAAAACCATATCCGTCGCCCCTCTTATTCAAGCCACCTATCCCATCGAGCGGGCCCAAGAGGCTTATGCCGAGTCCGGAAACGCAAAGCCCCGGCCCCTGATGACTCTTTTGCATTACAATGGTTCGGTTGAAGCTCCCGGCGGATTGACCGAACAAAAGCGCCCCATGGAACCGGCGCCGGTTAAAATAAAAAATAAAAAAATTCGCATAGGGATCATCGGAGCGGGGCAGTTTACCGCCGGCACCCATATTCCGATCATTAAAGAATTCAGCGATGTCATGGAAATCGCGTGGATCTGCAATAAACACGCGGAGCGCGCCTTGCAGCTGGCTAAAAGAGAGGGGGCCCGGGCCACCGCCAGCTACGAGGACGTTTTGAATGATCCATCGGTTGATCTTGTCTTGATCGGCACGCGGCATAATCTTCACGCGCGATTGGCCCAAGAGGCCGCCGGCCGCTCGAAAGCGGTATTTCTGGAAAAACCCATGGCCACGACTCTGGATGATCTTGAGAACCTTGAGAATGCGGCAGGCCGGCATCCCGGACTTTTCCATGTGGGGTTTAACCGCCGGTTCTCGCCTTTAAGCATCCGGCTTAAAAATTACTTAAACCAAATGCCCAAGCCCTGGATTATTAATTACCGTGTCGCGGCTGAAGTTCTTCCGGCCGGCCATTGGGTCTTGACCGAGGAAGGCGGGGGCCGCGCAATCGGGGAACTCTGCCACATGATCGATCTCGTTTCTTTTTTATTACAAAACGGCGATGGCGCCCTGCCGGAACCGATCGGTGTCCAAGCGCGCTCCGCCGCCACGGCCCAATACCATCTGACCGATCACATGACTGTTAATCTCGTTTACCCGGGAGGCTGCAACGCCAATATCGTTTACAGCGCCAGCCGCTCAAAAGACTTGGGCAAAGAATACATTGAGATCCTGTCTCCCTCGGGCAGGCTGCGGCTTGATGATTTTCGAATGCTTGAAGTGAGCCAAGATTCCCGGGCGATGGTAAAAGAATCCATGGATCGCCCCAATAAAGGATTAAAAGAGCAGTGGGCCGCCCTGGCTGATTACCTGCTGGGCCGCAGGCCCGCCGTACCGATGACATTTGAGGGTGCCGCCGGCGTTACTAGGATAACTTTCCTGGTTGACCAACTTTTGAAAGAAAACGCTTAACTTGTCTCACATCCTGGTGCGCAAAGCGGTCAAAAAAATACGTTTATTTCTGGCCGACCGATACCTTAGCTTGGTCCATCCGGGATGGGTTTCAACCAATCGCCTGCGTTTGGCTTTAAAACCGGCTCACCGGCGCAATGACCTGCAACTGGCGGTTCAATTCTCCTGCTGGCCTGCCAATCAGATGGAGGAATTCTTATCCCTGATGAAAAAAGAATTCCCCGGCCATTGCGAGGAGATCATCGGACGCGCTGACAAACATCTTGAGGGCCAGTACCGCTTCCTGGAAGAACAACCAAGAAACCTCAAAGAAACGGGCCGCGACCTGGCCAAACAATTCGGCGCGCCGTCAACATACCTGCCCTGGCATTACGACTGGATTCATCCTTACCGTTGGGACCCGGCCAAAACTTATCTTAAATCCCGTTACGAAGATCTCGACGGCATTGATCCCAAAATTCCCTGGGAGCTTTCCCGGTTCGGGCATCTGCTGACCTTGGCCCAAGGGGCCTGCTTAACCGAAAGACAAGACTTCTTGGAGGAAATCGCCCGGCAGCTTGAGGATTGGCACCAAAACAACCCGCCCGGTTTCGGCATTAACTGGTCCAACACTATGGAGGTCGGGATGCGCGCGGCCCATGTCTTGTTCGCCGTCGGCTTGGCCGAAGAGCCCTTGAAACGCCATCCCGCCATCAAAGAAAGAATCGAAACCCTCATGCCTTCATTTGTTTTCAATCACGCCCTGCATATCCTTAAAAATTTGGAGTCCCCGACCAATCATCTTTTAGGAGATTTAAGCGGCCTGGTGATCCTCTCGCGCCTTTATCCTTATTTCGAACATTCCGAACATTGGGGCAAACTGGCAATCGGCGAGCTCGAACGCCAAATTAATGTCCAGGTTTATCCCGATGGCATGGATTTCGAAGCTTCCACGAGCTACCACCGCCTGGTGACCGAATTTTTTCTTTACTCATGGCTGATCGCGGGCCATGCCGCGAGTCCCGGCTATACCGAAAAATTGGGGCTGATGCTCAAAGCCATCGACGTTTTCACCAAACCGGACGCGACCATCATTCAAATGGGCGACAACGACTCGGGCCGGTTCCTTCCCCTGTCTCCCGAACGCGCCGCGCTGGACAGCTCCTGCCTTTTGTTTTTAGGAGCCCTTTTGTTTCCCGATCTGGCCTCACGGTTTTCCGTTAAACCATCCGCGGCGCCGGAAGCCTTTTGGCTGCTCGGCCCGGCAGCTTTAAAAGAATATCGAATCACCCCCCCTCCTCATCACCCCCCCTCCTCATCACCCCTTTACGAGGAACTCCCAGATGGGGGAATTTACGTTTTGAAAAATATCGAAAAAAACCATTACCTGGCGATCACGATGCCCAAAAACGGCCAATTGGGATGGGGGGGGCACGCGCATAATGACCGTCTGGGATTTCACTTAAGCCTCAATGGCGAGGATATCCTCGTTGACCCTGGAACGGGGGTTTATTTAAGAAACAAGGCTCTAAGAGATGAACTGCGTTGCACAAAAAGCCACAACACTTTAATGCTCGACAACCAAGAGCAAAACCGGATACAAAACGGTCCTTTTCGAATGAGCCGCGACATTGGTGAAATTAAAAGAATTCAAAGCTCCTTAAAAGAAGACGGCTCTCTCGAATTTTGCGCCCAGCACGACGGTTACTTAAGGCTGCCGGTTCCTTTAATTCACCGCAGGCGGTTTAAATCCACGTTCGGACCCGGGCGAGCGATCCTTGAAATTCAAGATCAAATCCTAGACGCTGCCGGCAAGGGGTCATCCGTACCGGCTTTTTGGAATTTCACGCTGGCTCCCGATATAAAAATTGAACGGCAATCGGGAGGGATTGCGGTCTTAAAGACTCAACGTGGACGAGCCTATGAGTTTCAAGCGCAGTTCCCATGGGAAGCCGCGCAAGGCAAGTACTCTCCCGAGTTTGGAGTCATTACCGCAACCACGAGACTGATTGCTCGCGCAACGATTAGCGTTCCCTCAACCCATACTTTCATTTTTAAGGAACTCTGAATAAATTTTTATGTTCATGGACTTTTCAAAATTTTCCAAATTTAAGAGGATTAAGTAATGGCCTATCTCGGAATTGTGCTGGTGAGTTTTCTATTAAGTCTTGCGCTGACTCCTGTAGTCCGAATTTTAGCCCGTAGAACCAATCTTTACGATCTGCCCGATCAGGCGCTTAAAACCCATGCCCAGCCCACGCCGCGCTTAGGAGGCGTGGCGATTTTTTTGGCCATCATGATCACCCTGGTCGCCACGCGCTTGACCACCCATTACCCGACCGGAACCATCAGAAATTTTCGTTATATTCTGCTTGGATCGATCGTCATTTTTATCCTCGGGTTGATTGACGACATTAAACCCGGAGGTGTGCGCTATAAATGGAAATTTCTGATTCAATTTTTAGCCGCGGGGATTCTTTTAGCGGCGGCCATACAAATTCAATTTTTGCAGCCGGCTTATCTGGCGGCCCTGCTGTCGTTGATTTGGGTGGTGGGCATCACCAATTCAATCAACTTGATCGATATCTTAGACGGCCTGGCCGCGACCCAAGTGGCGATTGCGGCCGCCAGTTTTCTAGCTATCGGTTTTCCGTCAGAGGACATTTACGTCAACATTTTAGCCGCCGCTATCTTGGGCGCCACATTGGGCTTTCTGCCTTTTAACCTGCGCTCTCGGGGGAAACTGTTCATGGGCGACGCCGGAAGCCTGACCTTGGGATATTTTTTAGCCGTTTTGGCCCTGGGTTGCTCCTACTCTTTCAAGCACCCCTACGCTGTATACGCCCCCATCCTAATCCTGGGTGTGCCAATTTTTGAAACTTTATTTTTAATGTATATCCGCGTTAAACAAGGGCTGTCGCCCTTTCGCGGATCCCACGACCATGTGGCTCACCGCCTTCAAGCCACTGGTCTTTCTTCCAAAAAAATCCTACTGGTCATGGGCGCGGCAACCACCGCTCTTTCTCTGACCGCCTTTTGGATCAGCCGCGTGGAAACGGAAGAAAAGGCGCTCACCATCTATACAACCTTAATTTTAAGCCTTCTTTTCATAGCCTGGCGGCTGACCGCCATTAAAATGAATCGTGTTATAGTAAACCAATGAAAACGGTTATTATCGGAGCCGGCCTGGCCGGCCTTTCGGCCGCTTATCACCTCAAGGATAACTGGGTCATCCTGGAAAAAGAATCCAAGGTGGGCGGCCTGGCCGCGTCCGGCCAATCCAAGGGATTTACCTTCGATAAAACCGGCCATCTTCTGCATATGCACAATCCCTACACGAAAGGCTGGCTGATCGAAGGTCTCCTGAAAAATCAAATGAACACGCATGCCAGAGACTCCTGGATTCATTCCCAGAATGTCTTCACGCGCTATCCATTCCAAGCCAACACCTACGGATTGGCGCCCAAGACGCTGACCGAATGCGTCGTTGCCTTTTTGAAAACCCGGGATAAAATCCGTAAACCCTCCGCCGATCCGCATTTCCATCAATGGTGCCTGGAAACATTCGGCCGGGGGATTTCAAAGCATTTCATGTTCCCCTATAACAAAAAATTGTGGCTGATTGATCTAAAAAAAATGACGACCGAATGGATCAGGAATTTTGTTCCGATTCCTTCGCGCGAAGAGGTGCTTTACGGAGCCCTGGTCGATCAAAAAAAATTTTTCGGCTATAACGCCTCCTTTTATTATCCGAAATCAGGAGGGATACAGGCCCTGCCCGACGCCATCGCCGGGGAGTTAAGTGGCGCCGAACTCTATCTCGACACCGAAATTTCCGAAATTAGGTGGAAAGAAAAAAGGGTGGTCACTGCGACAGGCAGTTTTTCCTACGACTGGCTTGTCAACACCTCTCCCTTAAACCTTTTCCTGGGACGCCTGTCCCCCAAGATGCCCGCGGCCCTGGAGAGGGCTGGAAAAAAAGCTCTCCAGTCAACCGTGGTTTACAACCTCAACTTAGGCATCACCAATCCGCGCCCTACCCCAAAGCATTGGGTTTATTTCCCTGAAAACAAATTCGCTTTCTACAGGATCGGCCTTTCAAGCAACTTCGCGCCCAACCTGGCCCCGCCGGGGACAAGCTGTTTTTACGTGGAGTTCGCGCGCTGGGCCCATCAATCCTTTAATTACGAAAAAATGCTCAACCACACCTTGGCCGCCTTGCGGCATTTTGGCTGGATGCGTCCGGAGGATAAAGTGGTCATGACCCATTGGAACAGGATTGATCCCGCTTATGTTGTCTTCACCAAAGAAAGGCGGGCATTCTTACCGCAGGCTTTCCGCTTCCTTGAAGCCAACAACATCATTTCCACCGGCCGCTACGGCGCTTGGAAGTACTCCTTCATGGAGGAGGCCATTTTGGACGGAAAAGCCGCGGCGGAAAAAATATTAAAAAGTTGAAAATTCGCGTAGTCCATCTCATCACCAAGCTGGAATTCGGTGGGGCCCAGCAAAATACTCTCTATACCGTCGGCCATCTGGACCCCGAGCGCTTTGAGGTTCACCTGGCCTGCGGTCCCGGGGCATACCTGGACTCCCAGGTCATGGAACTGCCCCGCCATGTTCAAACGCAATGGCTCCGGTTTCTTAAACGGGAAGTGCGGCCCTGGTGGGATTTTTTGGGATTCATCGAGCTTTATTTTTATCTCAAAAGAATTAAGCCGGACGTTATCCATACCCACTCCTCTAAAGCCGGCATTTTGGGCCGCTGGGCGGCCTGGTTGGCCGGGGTTCCGGTTATCATCCATTGCGTGCACGGCTTTGGTTTTCATGATTTTCAAAACCCGGCCGTTCGCGGCGCCTTGGCCTGGATCGAAAGAATAACCGCCAGGATAACAACCCAGCTGGTCTATGTGTCCCAAACCAACCTTCAATACGGCGCCAAATGGCGAATCGCGGCGGAAAAACCGGCCATGGTCATCCGTAGCGGCGTTGATCTGGCCGCCCTGGATAAACTGGGGGAAAACGAATGGCTGCAAAAACGCAGAGAGCTTGGGATCGCGCCGACCGAAATGGTGATCGCTACGGTTGGAAACTTAAAGCCTCAAAAAAATCCGGGGCACTTTATCAGACTTGCTCAAATCTGCTGGGAACAAAAAATCCAGGCCCGGTTTTTGTTTGTGGGCGGATGGGAGGGGGATAAGGCGCGCGAACAGCAAATCCTTAAAAACGCTCCGCCTAACCTTAAATATCTGGGCTGGCGCCAAGACGCCGCCAAGATCATTAAAGCCGGCAATCTTTTTGTGCTGACCAGCCTTTGGGAAGGTTTGCCCCGGAGCGCGGTGGAGGCCCTGCGTCTGGGCGTTCCGGTGGTAGCTTACGCTTCGGACGGTTTAAATGAAATTATCGAGGACGGAAAAAACGGTTTTCTGGCGCCCCAGGGAAACTTCGAAGCCTTGTCCCAACAGGTCCTGCGGCTCTTGAAAAGCCCGGCCATGAGGGACTCCATGACTCTTGCCGCCCGCCGATCCATCGGCCCGGAATTTGATATTAACAACATGGTCCGCCGGCAAGAAGAACTCTACAGGCAATTAACCGTAAGGGTTTAGCGCAGGGGAGTCACCCTTGAACCCAGTAGTGGAGGCCGTTCGCAGAGCTCGCGGCACCTGGGGCGCCGGAGGCGCTGCTCCGAGGGGCCCCGCGAGCACGCGGGGAGAACCGTCGGGACTGGTTCTCG
>JACQJO010000076.1 GCA_016205025.1 Elusimicrobiota bacterium | reverse complement strand
GGCCGTCAGCGCTCTCTGGGATTGGCGGGGTCTTAAAATTCTTCACTACCGCTTAGCGGATTTCATTGCCCGGACACTGGTCTGGCCGCCGCCGGGAAGGCAGGGATTAAGGGAGGTGAATATTTTTCCCTAATGTCCAGGCTATCCTCCGTCCGTCCGGGACCCCACCTGTGTTAACTCAAATATGGGCATAAAAACAGCCAAAACGATCACGGTCACGAACATTCCTATGGTTATCACCATGATGGGATCAATCACCGAAGAAAGCCGGTTAATAAAGGTATCTATTTGCCTTTTGTAATACAAGGACAAGGTTTCCAGCATCTGGGCCAGCTTGCCCGACTCCTCACCGATGCGAACGACCTGGTAAGCCAAGGGAGGCAGGGCTCTGGTTTGGGCCAAGCCTTGGGAAATCGTGCCGCCGGCCCTGATCTTTTCTTTGGCCACGGACATGGCTTGAGCGTAAATTTTATTGCCAGCGAAAAGCCTCTCCATGATCGCCAATGACCTGATCACATCGACTTCGCAGCGCAAAAGAAGCGAAAAGTTGGCCAAAAATCTCTCCAAAAGCATGTTGTTCATAAAATTTCCAAAAATCGGCAGGGAAGCGAAAAGCCTCGCTTTCCACCACTGGCCGGTGTCGCTGGTCAATAAAACTTTGACCGCGATGACCACGGCCGCGATAAACCCGATAATCCATCCTAAATTGGAAACGACCAGACTTGAAAAAAACACCACGGCTTTCGTCAACGGCGGGAGCTTGAGATTAAAGCTCACGAATATGTTATTGAACACCGGCACGATTTTAAGGATGAAAAAGGCGAGAACAAAAATGGACATCGCGATCATCATGGCCGGATACATGAAAGCGGTCAGGATTTTGGAGCGCATGATGTCGCGTTGGTTTAAATAGTTGCTCAAATCCTCAAGGGACTTGGGCAGTTGTCCGGCTATTTCACCGGCTTCCACCATGGCCAGCCAAATTTCGGAAAAAATGTGGGGATGGCGCTTTAAGGCCGCGCTTAGCGCCGCGCCGCCGGCCACGTCCATGGCGATCGCGCGGATTGTTTTCTTTAACGACGGACTCTCCACGTTGTCAGCCAAAAGCTTTAGGCCGTCCAATAAGGGCACGCCGCCTTTGATCAACAAGGCCAACTGCTCCGCCACAAAAATCATGTCGGAGCTGGAGGCGCTCCCGCCCAGGTTAAAAGAAAAAGAAATCTCCCATGGTTTAGAGGAACGTCCGCCCAATTTTTTGGAACCGGCGTCCGGCCCCCCCTGATCCTCGGCGCGGCGGATTTGAAGAACTAAAAGCCCCTGGCTTTGAACCTTGGCGATGGCGTCGGACTCCTGCGCGGCTTCGATCTGCCCTTCGGCCTTTTTGCCGTAAAGGTCTTGGGCTTTGTAGAAAAAAAGAGGCACCCTACACCTCCATCAAAACGACGGAGAGATACTCCTCTAGGCTGGTTTCTCCTCTTTGAACTTTGAGATAGCCGGCGTCTTTCATGGATAAAGATCCGGATTCGCCGGCCAATTTCTTCAAATCATAAACCGAAACATTTTGGTGGATCGCCGGCCGAATTTTTTCATTTAATAAAATCACCTCAAAAATCGCCTTACGCCCCACGTAGCCGGTGCCAAAACAAGTCTTGCAGCCCTTGGCCCGGTAAAACGGCTCCGAATAAACAAAGCCTAATCCCTCCAGATGGGAACGATCCGGTTTATAAGCTTCACGGCAGCGCGTACAGAGAACCCGCAGTAATCTTTGAGCGCCCACCAAGGAGAGAGTGGAGGAAATCAAAAAGGGCTCGACGCCCAAATCCCTTAACCTTGGTATGGCGGAAAGCGCGTCATTGGTGTGAAGGGTGGACAGCACTAAATGTCCGGTCATGGCGGCTCTGGTGCAAAGCTCCGCTGTTTCCAGATCGCGGACCTCCCCCACCAGGATGACATCCGGATCCTGCCTTAAAAACGCCCTTAAAGCCGCCGCGAAGGTCAAGCCGATTTGAGGCTTCACCTGCACCTGGTTGACTCCCGAAATCTGAAACTCCACCGGGTCTTCAATGGTCATGATGTTGACCTCTGCAGACTGAATGGATTTTAAAATGGCGTAAAGGGTGGTCGTTTTTCCGGAGCCGGTCGGACCGGTCAACAAAATCAGGCCGTAGGGATAAGAAGCGGCTTTCAAAAAATCGCGCTCCTGTTCGGGCTCCATTCCCAATTTGGCGATGGAGAGTTCAACGGCCTGTTTGCTTAAAATGCGCACCACCAATTTCTCGCCAAAAACCGTGGGCACGGTGGAAACACGCAGGTCAACCATCTGCTCTCTGTGCTTGACCACAAAACTTCCGTCCTGCGGCAGGCGGCGTTCCGCCACATTTAATTTAGAGAGAATCTTGATTCTGGAAATAATCGGCGGCGCTAAAACTTTAGCCGGCGGCGGTTTCTCATGCAAAACCCCGTCAACGCGAAAGCGAAGACTCACGATGTCTTCGAATGGCTCGATGTGAATGTCGGAAGCGCGCTCTTCAATGGCTTGACGGATGATCTGGTTGACTAATTGCACCACCTGGGTCTGACCGGCTTCCGCCACCACCTTGTCCAAATCGGCCTTCTCCTCCACCATTTCAACCGGCACGGTGGACTCCGATTTGACAGCCGCCTCCTTGGCCATTTCGCTTAACTCCTCGGTGGTGGCGCCGCTGCGGCCATAGAGGCTATCGAGCATCTGCGCGATTTCAGGCTTCATGGCCAGATAAACCATTAAATTTTTGCCCGTTAAAATTTGCAGGTTATCCATAGTGACGACGTCCATGGGGTCCGACACCGCCACGCCCAATGTTTCATCCCTGATAAAAAGAGGTGTCAGATGATGGGTCCGGGCAAAATCCTCTGGAAGAAGCGCTCTTAAACTATCTTTTTCGCTTAAAACCAAAAGCCCGTTGGTGCGGCTGGCAAAAGGCAGTCCGAATTGGCGCGACAGAGCCTTGGTAATTTGTTCATCGGTGGCAAAGCTGTTTTTGATCAAGATTTCACCCAAAATGCCGCCGGTTTGCTTTTGGATGGCCAGGGCCTTTTCCAATTGCTCTTTGGTGATAATGCCCTGTTCGACCAGAACGTCGCCGATCTTAAGACGGATCATAAAAGTAGGTAGTAGGTAGTAGGTAGTAGGTAAGAATTAAAAATTTTTTGTTTCATAACCACAATCTACTATCCATTATCTACTATCTATTATCTTTCAATTCTCTAAAATTGTCGGCGTCAAAAAAATCGCGAGTTCGGAGTTCAGCTTCTGCGTTGATTGGCTCCTAAAAAGAATCCAGCCGATGATGGGAATATCGCCTAAAATCGGAACCTTGCGGATGGTTTTTTCTTCCCTGGTGTCCAACAGTCCGCCCAGAACAATGGTGTCTCCGTTCCTAACCCTGATCATGGTTTTAGCGGCCCTGGTGATCGGATCCTTAGTACCGGTGCCAACCAAAGAATCCACAACGCGGGTCAACTTGGGTTCAACCACCATGGTGATATAGCCATCCCCGTTGATTTGAGGAATCACCCGCAGAATGAGTCCGGTTTGCTGACGTTCGGTGGAACTTGTTGTGGCAGCCGCCGCGCCCACGGTCGTGCTATTTTGCCCGATAGCCTGGTTTCTGGTAACACGAATTTCGGCGGGCTTATTGTTAATAGTGGTGACCCGCGGCCGGGCCACGATCTTACCCCTTGTTTTGGTCACAATCGCTCTTAACAACACATTAAACTCCGCCATCGAAAGACTGCCCACTGTAATCTTGGCATTAGTTTGCGGATCATATTGACCCGCCGTTATGGTGCGCGGAGGAAAAAAATGCCCCAACTCACTGCCGCGGGGCCCGAGTTCCGGCAAGTTTGACGGCCGCAATGGCCAATCCGTTTCACGCACGGGTCCGATAAACCGGATCAGCTCTCCTCCCGAACCGCCGAATTCTATGCCCAGCTTAGTTAAGCCGTCGCTGTTGATCTCCACGATCTGGATTTCTATAGAAACCTGCGGCGTTTTTCGGTCCAGCTCCCTTATCAAACTCTCAATTTCGGGAAATCGTTCCGGTAGATCCGTGATGATCAAGGAATTGGTCCGGTCATCCACCGCCACCCGCCCAAACGCCGAA
This sequence comes from Elusimicrobiota bacterium, assembly GCA_016205025.1. GTDB lineage: Bacteria > Elusimicrobiota > Elusimicrobia > JACQPE01 > JACQPE01 > JACQJO01. Next base: position 23,618 of record JACQJO010000076.1, on the reverse strand, counting down.
AGGAGCGTTCTTAAAATAGACAATATGCTTTGCCCCGGCGTTGAAACGCCGGCCTCCGATCGCTGCGCCGGTTGTCCTTGGGCGCTTTGGCCGCCGCTTGTTTCCACGCCGCCGGAAGTTGAACTGGAATCCTCACCCACCAATTCACCGACCTGGATATCACGCAAGGGGATATAATTCAACTCAAAAATGCGCGTGATGGTGCGCGGCTGGGTTTCCTTGCGAGTGGTGATCAAATAAGTGTAGGACCGGCCGGGAATTTCCTCGTAAGTCAACCCCTTGATGCCCAAGAGCACCCGCAGGGCTTGTTCTAACGGGACCTCCTCCAAAAAAGCGGTGATTCTTTTTTGCTCTAAACCCTCGCTCACGATAAAATTGACGCTCGTCTGCTGGGTGATGGCTTTTAAAAAAGCGCTAAGGGGCACGTCCGAAAGCCGAACCGTGATTTTAGCCAGCGCGGGCGAAAGTTTCGCTTTTCTTTTGGGCGCCCCCGGCGCTCTTGGCCGCGCGGCTGAAGACTCGGGCTGTATAGCCCCAACGGTGCCGGTCTGGGGCTGGACTTCCCACTGCCCGGAATCCGGATTGCCGCTCGGCCTAGACGATTCCTGCGCCTCCTGATTTTCCACGTCCGGGGGCGGAGGCGGAAAGTCTTGAGCGGCTGAAGAGCCCGCTGCCAGCACCAACATAATTATCAACAGTTTCACTAGTCCTCCAAAAAACGCTTATTTGGCGTTATTTTAGGATAACGTAGATTTCCCCGGCGCGCCAGGGGAATTTTTTTCCAACCGGCCGGGGTGTTTATGCCTTTTTTTCTAGGGAAAGACGGCGAAGCTTCAAGTGAATCTGCGCTTGCAGTTGGGCAACCTCGCGGGGATCGGGCTCCAACATCTGGGGCAAAGTCATAGCGACTTCTTCCTGCTTGGCGGCCGAGAGATTGGAAAGAACTTTTCCGGCGATATCGGATTCAAGAGCGCTGATGAAAATGGCGATGGAGCGGGAATCTTCCTCCTCCAAAACGCGCGCCATCAGTTCGGGGTCTATTTTGGAAAACGTCACGGCCGGCCCGGCCCCGCCCATCCCCATTATGCCCGCCTCGGCGCCCAAACGAGCAGGATTTCTGGCGGACAGCATGGGTTCGGGCCGAGGAGGCTCGGGCAAAACAACGCCACCCGGCAGGGCGCCAAGCAGATCCGGCAGGCGCTCCATCGAGGTTTTAACGTCATAACGCAGCCGCGACAAACTCATCAAACAAACCAATACCAAGCCGACCATGATAAAGAACTTGATTAATTCCAGGATAGCCGATGGAGACACAAACAGATCGCTTAAAGCGGCCTTTTTTTCCAAAGAGTAAATATTAATGACGTCTCCCCGTTGCGGTATCATGCCCAAAACCCGGGTGGTTAGGTCTTCGATGAACTGCCTGTCCTGGCCGGAGGATTTTTTAGCCAGCACGATCATGGCCTGAATGCGTTGGGGCGTCAAATCCAAATCCGGCGCGGCGTTCTCCTCGGGCCATTCAAATTGAAGATGAACCCCCGCCTGGCCCGGGCCGGCCATCGATTCAAGAAGACTGGTCAACTCCTGCGTCTTTTTCATCTCAAAGCTCTGGCGGCTCCATAAATAAAGCGAGCGCTCAAAATTTTTAAACGAGGAAGTCGTTTGCGCCACGAGTTCCCGGGACGCTCCGGAATCCTCAAGGTGGGGGGCGGCTCTGATTTTGGAATATTGGGAAGCGGCCGCGCCCGGAGCCGGACACGCGGCGGCCAGGATCAAAAATCCTAACGCGGCGCTTCTGCCCTTCGCTATCTTCATTATCCCTCCCCAACGATTGAATCCGAACCGATACTTATTTTAAAAATTTTTAACCGACTTGCTGAAAATTTTCCCCCTAAATTTAAAAACAACCCGGTTTTCGTAAATCATGACGATCTTGGCGCCTAGGTGAATATCGCCCTTTTTGAGCAATTTGTCGTCAACAATGGCCAGGGCGCCCTCCTGCGTATCCAAAATTCCTTGAACCTCGATTCTCTTCCTCACGATCTCAAAAGGATCGTTCGCTTTTCTTCGCGCCATCTCAAGGGCCTGCCGGCGCTTTTCCTCCTGGCGCCTCCTTGCCGTGATCTGCTCGAGATACCGCATCTCTTCGGGAGATAGCGTCGGGTCTCTCGTGGTGGCGGGTTTGTAAAAAACCTCCGCGATTTCAGCGGGATCACCGGCGGCCGCAGCGGCCGGAGCCGGGACTGATGGCGGTTGAGACGCCGGTTGCGTTGCGGTGGGCACAGCGGAAGGTTCGGCGACGGGCGTTTCGCGATCTGCCTGCTCGGCAACTGCCGCGCCGGGAACCTCCTCTTTGAAAACGGCCGGAACATCAACGGGCGGCAAAATCGCAGGAACCTGCCGGCCGTCAACGCCTTGAACCGGATCCGGCGGCGTCAACCGCTCAACCGGCGGCTGTGCCTGGAGAGCCTCCTCGGCATCCGGCGCTCCGGGCAAGGCCGGCGCTCCGGGAACTACAACGGCTTGGCGCACAGAAAGGGAAGACATGATCTGCGCCTGCGTGTTCGAGCTTGTTCCAAAAATGGTCAAGGATAAAAACCAAATAACAAGACCTAAGACCAAGAGCGAACTGCCAAAAATCCCGATTTCAAAAAAACCTATTTTTGAACTTGGACCGGATTTATTCGTCATTTAAGGCCGCGAGCCGGCGGCGGCTCCCTCCGAATTTTCGGTCAATGTGAATACCGATACCTCCACCGAAAGCAGGCCGAATGTCTTGTCGTTAGCGCCGGAAACTGCGGCGGATGGAGTGGTTTTAGAAATGTTGAGCCTGGATATCCCTATGAAAGGCCGGTTGCTTTCCAATTTAGCCAGCAATCGGCCCAAATTATCATAGCGGCCCCTCAAGCTAAAAGACTTCTCGTGTCTTTTTAAAGGGCCGAGATTAACCGATTGCCCCGGATTCGAAGCCACAATCTCCATTCCCGTGTCATTAGCATACGAAGAAAGCTGGCTTGCAATCCACTGCTGGGGATCCTGGTCCGCCGCGACAAGGACGCCCCGGCGAGTGACTTGGGACCAGGTGGATGTTAAATTTTGATACTGCCCGACCAGCTGGGACTTCGCTTGAAGAGCAGCGACCGCGCCCCTGACGCGCCCGATGCTGGCGGCGCTTTGCTGCATCCAAATTACCGATAAAAGAAAAATAGCCGCGCAAACAGCCAGAGGGCCGGCCAGCGCCCTGTCTTTTAAGCCGTTTTCCAGGCCGTTGTCGTAGAGCCAATCTTCTATTTTCTGGAGATTAACGACCGCTCGCACCCCGGACCTCCCTGGCAAAATCAATAGAAAAAGCCAACTGCGATCTTTTTCCGGCCGCGTCTTGACCGGATTGCTCGACCCTCTGGAAAGAAACGCCGCCGCCCGCGAATTCCGACGCGAAAGCCGGCTCCTCTTTCAATCTTTTAAAAAACTCTTGAGCCGCGTTGGATTGCTCCTGGTTGTCCTTGACGGCCACTTTCCCCGAAAACTGCAGAACCGACGAAGAGGCCGCGCCGCCGACCGTGGCGATCGTGACTCCGGATGCCGACGACGCGTACTTCAAGTCCTCGATCCACACCTGCGCCGGAGCCAAATCGGCCAGCGTCGCCAAGGCACGGGTCAGATAGAATCTCTTGCTCTGCCCTAAAATGGTGCGCACGGTCGCCAAGGTCTGGATCCGCAGATCCAGCATGGCTCTTAACTGCGTTTCATCTTGATTTTGAAGCTCCGGAAAATTCGACTCCATGTCGACTTTGACGGTTAAATAATGCTCGTAGTGGCTGCGGGCCGTCTGGAAACGCCACAGGCCCATCAGAAAAAAAACAGCCGAAACGGCCGCGGTCGCTTTCCACGCCTTCTTAATGAATTTCTGTTTAGGCGGAACCTCGGTTAAAATTCTAGATAAATCCAGTTCTTTCACCGGCGGCTCCTCCACCACGCCGCGCAAGGCCGTGCCCAAAGCCGCCATGTCGCTCCAGCCGTTTAGCCCAACGCTGTCAGTCGGCAAGCCTTTCTCCCTCATGGCGACGGCCAGGGGTTTGACGATCTCCACCTTCAAACCCAATTCCTGCGAAATTCCGGCCGCCCAATTTTTCAAGGACTCATCGTCAAGGCTGGATGACCCCAAAAGCAAAATGCGGCTGATGGTGTCGATATCGAGTTGGCGGTGCAAAAAATCAAGCGTGGCCTGCAGGTCAAGCTTGCGGCGCTCCAAAACGAAACTTCCTCGGCTCGCGGCCTCCATTAAATAAATGCTCCGGGACAAGATAGGCACGCTCTTGGCGAACAAAACCATCTGGACCTGCTCTAAATCAAGGTAAACGGTCAGCACATCTTCCTTGTCAAACGCCACGGGCTGTTCGAAACTCTGGCACACAAGATCAACCGAGCGCGAGATGGCAAAAGGAAGACTCTCCACGAACAAGCATTTAAGACCCAAACTTCCGATCAAATCCTGCGCCGCCTCATAAACCGGCTTCTGAAGCGCGGCGAAAACAACGCCTAGGGTCGGCTTGCCCGCCACCATCAGTTCGGTGGTGGCCCAATCGTAAAAACAATCCTGCATAGGAAAAGGAATGTACTTTCTGGCTTCAATGGGAATCGCTTTCTTTAAATAAATCTTTTCCACCTTGGGCATGGAAAAATAACGAAAAATGCCGAACGTTTCGGAAAAACACAGGCCCACCACGCTGCTTTTGTAGCCCACATCCTGCAGAAACCCGGCGGCCGCGGTTTTGAGCTCCTCGGATTTCAGCCACGTGGTCATTTGCGTTAATCCCTGGATTGCCGCCGCCGGATTGGTCAACAACGACTGGCCGGCCAAGGCGCTTTCCCCAAAAATCTGGGTGAAGAGTTGGTGCTTGCGAAATACAATCTCGTAACCGAAATTTCCCTTCTCCAGGGCCGTCCAATGCAGGCCCTTGACGTCAATATAAAGAGAAATATAAAAAGCCGGTTTTTTCATGGTTCGATTTCACTCACCATGACCCTCGAGCGCAAGTCGAATGGGCCATCTTGAGGATAATCCCATATTACTTGTTCGGCGATCCACCGGGCGAGATGGAACGCCCCGAAGCATTGCCGGATCTTCCGGGCGATTCGACGTGAACAACCGGCTCCTGCGCCGTCACGGCGCCTGTCCACTCGCCGTTGACGAAGCTAAGACTGCCGGATAATTGGTAATTATCCACCTGGCAGACAAACCCGCCGGCATTGACGCTGCACCGGCAAGAAACCCCGCAGGCGCCTTCGAAAACCCCGTCGCCGTTGCGGTCCAAAACTTCATTGAGGTCATTGTAAACAAGAGCCAGGGCCGCCTCGGCGCGGGTTTCGGTGGTGAGCACCTCTTTTTCATGACCGGATTCCGTGGCGGTTCCCAAGGAGAGAACCATCATGGCCGCGGCCGTCAACGCGATGATATTGACCATCACCAACCCCTGAATAAGCGCCACTCCCTTGGAGCCGATGCTGGATACTTGATGCTGGATACTGGACCGAAAGAATTTGCAATTCGTCATTTTACTGACCTCCTGTTCTCCAATCTAAAATCAGCAATCTAAAATTCCCCACGATCAGCATCCTGTTTCGCACCCAAACGGCGGCGCGGCGGAAGACTCGAACCGGCGGCTCTGAACAACCGCGCCCGTTACGGTATTCTTGGCTTCGATACTGCGCAAAATCAAGCGCACCTGCCGGGACGCGGCATCGCAGATAAACGGAGCTCCTTCGGCCGTGTCGTCGTCCTGCAAAACAATGTTATCGGCCAACACCAGCCGATTGGAACAGACTGCCGGTCCCGGCGGCTCCTGTATAGTATCGGTATCATTCGTATCGCTCATGCCCCCGACGCTTGGGCAATAAATCAACCGCTGCTGGGCCGCATCGTATGTAAACCGAAAAAACTGATCCGGGGTGGGAGGATTTTGAGACGGTGGATCATGTTTCCTGCCCCAAAGACAGGCGCTTCCGGAATCGCAGTCAGCGCAACGAACAATTCCTCTTAACTGCGGCAAGTCATCTTCCGCGTCAAATGCCGCGCATTCCCCGTCGTGCTCGCAGCTTGTTCGAACGAGCTCATCCGTAATGAGCTTTAAGCCGGCCAAAGCCGCCAGGGTGCCCGCTGTTTTTTGGTTGATCCGGATGGCATACCTGACCAAAAAGCTGTAACTGACGGCCAAGCTGGCCATCACGTTGGCAAAAATAAAAAGCGCCACCATAAGCTCAATGAGAGTGAACCCAGAAGTGACGCTGGATACTGGATAAAAAAAAGAATTCTTTTCTTTTCTAGCATCTAGCATCGAGCATCTAGCATCGAAAATTTTACTCCGTAAAATTTTCACAGGGTCGGCTCCGTCCATGTCACATTGGCCTGAATCTGCTTGCCTCCCACCAGGTCATCATCCACCGTATAAGTGGGAGTTGGGGCGTTGTATTTGGCGCGCAGATCATCCGTCAAGGTCAACATATGGCTACCATCCGGGCGTATGGCTTGATGCGTCGTCGCGGCGCCAGCTCCAGCATCCGAATCTTCCAGCATATAATGGAAACCACCGACACTAGCGCAGGCATTGGGAGAACAAGCGCAGACGGCATCCGCATGATGAATTTCTCCGAAATCAAGATCATCGCAATTGGGCCCCACGATGCAATGATCCCAAGGAGCGTCAACCACGTAGGTTTTGAGCTCTTCTAAAATCCTTTTTTGGTAGTAGCTGGCGCTGACTTGATTGGTGGTTCGGCCGGTGTGCTGGGCTGAAACCAAAAAAACGCTCATCAAGCCAGCCATCGCGATCGTGGTGATCACGATGGCGACCAAAACCTCGATGAGAGTGAATCCCATTTTCACTGTTCTACGAACACCTCCACCTGCCGCTGGCCCGCCTCCCCGATGCCGAACTCCACATTAAGCCGCGCGCCCTCGATGCCGTAACCGGTTAAAATCTTGGCGATCTTTCTAGCCCGGGATTCGGCCAGGCTCTCGGCGTTGTCTTCCTCCGGCGAAGCGCTGCCGATTAAGCTTAAACGTTGAGGTTTTTGCAGCTTCGCGGTTTGAGCCAATTCAGCCAAGAGGCTCATCTGCTGTTCTCCAACGCGGGTTTCATTGGGGCCAAAAACGATCTTAAAATTCGATAAATCTTTGGGCGGCGCGGCGGACGATGACGCAACCGTTTTTTGATTTGAAGGCGCGGGCATTGTTTTGGCCAAAGCAGCGGGGCGGGTTGTTTTCTTAGCAAGCGTTTTTGAGGAAGCTTTAGCGGCTCCCTTTTTAACCCGCTTAGCGCCGGCTGGGCCCGCAGCCTTGGATGGCGCGGCGGCGGGCGGCTTGGCCGCGGGAGGCGGTTGCGCGGCCTCGACCGGCTCGCGGCCGATGACATTAATTATTTTCGTTGAACTATCCCGCCCCCCCCCGATATCCATTGCTTCAAGCTCTAAGCTATATTTGCCCGTTGCCAGCATTTCAAAATCCTTGGAGGTGGCCTGCTTGCCTTCAAAATAAAATGTTTCCAAAATTGAACCACTGCCCTCATGAACCCAATGCACCGTTTTATCCGGCCCGATCAACCGCAAAGACCAATGCGCCACGGCGTGTTTGTTGGAATGAACGAACACCTCCACCATGGTCCCTTGGCCTAGACGGGCGTCCACTTTTTCGTTGGAGATGCCCAAGGAAAGCGTAGGGTACTCTTTTTGAGAAGCCACTTTGGGCAAATACTTGGTAAAAAAATAATGGACATGAAAAGGGTCGGAAAACTCCTCGAAAACGAGGACCACGTTGCCTTCCCTGTTTTTTCCCACCTGCTCCAAGGCTTTGGGGAAACCAAAATCGAAATCCAGATAAAAACGCGGATTGCCTTCCAGATCAACCTCAACCCTGGGCGGCGCCAGACCCTTGGTGGAAAAATCGCTGGCCAAAATCGTGGCTCGCTGTAAATTAAGAATCGTGGAGCGGCCTTGGCTTAAAGCCGGATAAACGCGGATCAAGTGTTTGGGATGAAAAAAAGCGATCTCGGTCAACGCGTTAAGAACGGCTCCCGCCTCTTTTTTATACTCAACCGCTTTGGCGAAAAACAAACTTTCAGGAATGGACAGGGCCAAAAGCTTGTCCGTTCCTTTCATCACGACCCAAATTTTTTCCTGCTTTTTCAAACCCTCAATCAGGCGGGTCCGGTTGCTCCGCAGTTTCTGGCTAAAATACTCCGCCATCGCTTCTGTCGTCGGCCTGGTGGAAGGCTGTTCGACAGGGGCCTTCGCGGCGGGTTCTTTGCCGGCTCCCACGCTGATGGCTTTAGGCGGCAGGGTCTTGGACGGCGACTGCTCGATCGGTTTTCCGGCCAAACGAAAACTGATGCGGTTGACATATTCCTTGGCCATGGCCGAATCCTCGGCGGAGGAGCCCATGCGGATAACTTCAGTGAATGTTTCCAGGGCCTCTTCAAACTGGCCGGATTCATAAAGGTCGATTCCCTTCAAAAGAGTAGCTTCGCTTGAAGCCGGCAAGGCAAAGACGGGCGCCCCCCCGCCAATCAACAGGCACACCGCTACGCTCAAGGCCAGCAGGCCTTCCTTTAATAAAATACGCATAAAACGTCTATTTTAAGGGTAACACAGAAGTGAGTCTGGCGCAATGCCTGCCCTAACGCTTATCGCCCGGACCCGCCTGCTCTTGCCAGCGCCGCATCCATTCTTCGGCCCTAGCGCGCTGTCCTTTTCTGGCAAGGTCGGCGATCAGATTGCGCATGTTTCTGACGGTTACGTCGTAAGCGGGATCGGCCCCAAGCGCCTGCAGAAAGTAGCGCGCCGCGTTATCCACATCTCCAATCTGCGAATAAAAAGAAGCCAAGTTGTTTAGAATCTCCTTGTCTTGGGGAAAAAAGTGAACAGCGCGCGAAAGAACGTTGATGGCCAAAGAGCTGTACCGGGGAACGTCTTTCAAGAAAACCCAGGTTGTTAAACGCTGATAAGCCCCCTGGTTGGTGGGGTTAATATGGATGCTGGCCAGATAATCCTTGAGCGCCTCCTCCGGGCGGCCCAGGGTAGCCAAAATCGTGGCCCTGTTGAAATAAATCTCGTCATAACCGGCATTGGCCTGTAAGGCTTGGCCATAAGCCCAAATCGCTTTTTCGGAATCGCCCAAACGCGCGTAGACATTTCCCAGCTCATAATTCCTGTTAACCTCGTAAGGAAACAAACGCCGGGAAGTCTCCAAGCGTTTCAAGGCTAAATTCATGTTGCCCTCGCGATGCAAAACAAAACCGCGAAAGTAGTAAAACTCGGAGAGCCAGTAGCGGGTGAAGCGAACTCCCATCGCAATGAGGCCAAGCCCCAGTACTCCGGCGGCGCACCATCGAAAGAGGGGGATAGTGATCGGTGATCGGTGATCGGTGATCGGTGAAGACAAGGAAGGAACTTTTTCACTCTTTTCCCCCCTATGCTGATTACTGATTGCCGATAACCGATTACCGTCGCTTTGTGGATACAAAGCGACGAGAACCCCCGCCAGCCACCAAAAAAGATAGCCCGGCATGGCAAAATGGAGGCTCACATTAAGCATATTGTCAGCCAACATACCGGCCAAGCCCGCGATGGCTGCGCATCCAAAAATCCTGGCCGTGCCCGAGGCGATTGAACGAATGTTTCTCGATGTCCAGGTGAAAAAAAGAACGAAAAACCAAATAAAAACGCCCATTCCTAAAATCCCCGTCTGCGACCAAACCTCAATAATTTCGTTGTGCCCGTTATTGGCGTGGGTGCGCAAAGCCCGGTAGCGCGGCTGATAAAGCATGCTGCTCTGATAAAAAGGATAAAAAAGTTCCAGCGTTCCCCACCCCTTGCCTAGCAGGGGCCTTTCCCGAACAAACTGCCAGCAAGAGGACCAAATTAAAATCCTCTGAAAAAAAGGCTGGTAGGCATATGCGGGATTAGCGGGATCTTGTTGGATAATTGCTCTGGTTTCAAGAAACCGGCCGGCCGGGTTTGGGCTCGTTTTATCAGCGCCTTGAGGCCAGCAAACAAACAATCCTAAAAAAACAGCAAACCCGGCAAGCAAAGGCTTGCCCAATACAGGTGACGTTTGTGTTTGGCCGCCGAAACTCTTTGTTTCTCTATGTAAAAGATAAATAGCTAAACCAAGCCCTACAAGCGCTCCCGCCCAAGCCGAACGGGCCATAGTTACCAATAACCCAGCCTCAAAAACAAAAAACAGCGCGCCATATAAAATTTTTTCCTTTACCTGCCGGCTTCTAAGATAGCCTACCGCCAAACAAGGCAGTAAAACAGCTAAATAAGGGGAAAGGAAGTTGGGATTGCCAAAGGTGGAGATAGCCCTGGATCCGTAATAGCCGATATTCCTGATCCAAATAATGTCATGGCCAAAATACTGGCCGACCCCATAAAGACTGGCCAATAAACCCGCCGTATAATTTATGGTGATCAAAACAACCGGCCCCCTGCAGTACCAACGGTAGCCATACCAAGCTAAAATACCGGCCCAAAGAAAAAATCCATAGGGATCTCCAAGGAAACCCACAATTGTGTCGGCGCCACTGGGCGGATGCGCGCTCTTTAAACCACGAAAAAAAATCCACCCCAACCCGAAAACCAACCCTCCCGCCAAAACGGGTCCATCAATTGCAAACAACTCTTCATGACGGCCGCGCAGCCTGCGTCCCGCAAGGAAACCCACGCCGGCGGCCAGCAAAACATTAGCGATCCAAAATAGGTTAACCCGCAGCCCCTCGGCCACAATGGAAGATCCAAAAAAACCGGTATGACTAAACCAGGAAACGGCCCAGCTGATCCAGCATACAACGGTAAAAACCAACAGGGGCCAAAACGCGCGCGGCCAATTTGACGTCAGGATCTCCGCCAATAAATTGTCGGCGGAAGTTTTAGCCCATCGTGCCAAAACGGCAAGGATTATCCCCAATATAGACAGATGCAAAAAAGTTATCTGCGTTTGATAAGGATTTCTGGTGAAATTCGTAAAAAAAAGAAGCGGGCAGACAAAATGGGCGACCAAAGAAAGAAAAGCGGTCACCGGTTGCGGATTCCGACAGGAAAACCCGTGCGGGCTCCGGGATCTGCCGAGCGAAATTTCTCCATGAGTGACTGTTTATTTTGCATCAACGCGTGCAATTCCGCTCGAATTTGATGATGATTGGGATCGAGCTGTTTTAAATAACCCGTATAAGTGGCGACGGCTTTATGATAACTGCCCGCCATTAAATAGGTCTTACCTAAATTCAAGTAAGCTTCGGCATCATTGTGCATATGCCCGGACCACTCATCCCTATTAGTCAAAGCCATTGCGGATGAAGAGCCCGATAGATCAACGCACTGGAAAGCCATAATTCTCTTCTTGAGTTCTTCTTGAGCTTCCTGAAATCTTCCCAATCGAACCAAGGCGAAAGCCAAACGATAATAATTATCGGCATACACCGGGTCAATGCCCTGGTACAGGCGGTAACGCCGGACGGCTTCTTCGTAAAAGCCGCGAATAACTTCGGGGGATTCCGAGTGTCCGATCCCCCACTCGGCGCGTTTTAAAAAAAGGTTGCCCACGTGGTGGTGCATCTGAACATAATTGGGAGCCAGATGTTGGCGAATATGCTCATAAATCTCAATAGCGCGGTCAAAATCACGCCTGCTGACTCCCGGCGGATCGCCCCAATCCGGCTTATTTTTTAGCTCCATGTCCCATCGATCGTTAAAAACATTGCCCAAGAAGTAATAGGCCATGATAAATCCAGGATTTTTCTTGACAACTTGGCGGTAATTGGAAATCGCTTGATCCCACTGGCGCTGTTTGGAATGAACGATAGCGACATTGTGATGCACGTCAGCCCGGAACCACCCCCAAAAAAAATACATCGGATAAACCAAAAGGGGCACGATAAGGCAAGCCAATAAACTCTTGGTCTTAGCCAGGGCATAACAATAAGCCATGATCCCTAGGCCCATGAGCGCGACAAAAAAACACCAGGCCAAAAGAACCATTAATTGATCCCCGGGATGATTCGAGGCCAGCATTTTTTGCTGAATCTCAAAAAATTCTCCAAACACCTTATAACTAAGGACGGCCAGGCTTACGACCCCAAAAAACTTAAGTATATAGAGCGGTATTTTACGCCAAGAATTTTCCTGGAAATGCGCCGCAGCCGCCGGCGCCGCTGCGGCTATTGGTTTCCATGTGCGGTCGCTTAAAGCCAAACCCGCGGCCAAGGCCGGCAAAAGTCCTGTGAATATGCCGCTGGAAACAAAACGGATGCTGACATCAAAATTATTATGGATTAAGGTGCCCATCCAGCCGCACCACACCCCCAAAAGATAATAAGCCCGCACATCCACCTTGTCCCTGGCCCTCCAGCGCTTTAAGGCGCTGTAGCTTAAATAACTGACCACGAAGATCAGCCAGATATAAATGCCGAACCCAACAACTCCCTCGTCAAAAATCACCTCAATATGCTCATTTTCCGCGTGATCCGTTTCGGTGTTATGTTTACCCTCGATATGAAAAATTGTGGGCCGCCGGTAGGCCGAGTAAATAATTTTAAAACTCCCGATTCCGGTGCCCAGCACGGGGTGCTCCCTGATCATCTCCCACGTTGAAAGCCAGGTATAAACACGAAAAGGCATGGACTTATGATTAATTCCCGGCGTCAACATCAAAAGAAAAATAACCGCGGCGGCGGTTACCGTTAAGATGCTCCAAATTTTTCTCTTTAGATACTCTACGAACGGAATGGGTATGCACAAAGAATAAAGAATCACCCACACCGATGCAATGACACCGACGCCGAGCCAGGCGCCCTTGGTTTCGGTAAAAGCCGTGTTAAACCAGGTCAAGGCCAGCAAGCACCAACTAGCCAAACTTTTTTTGGCCATAGCCCACGATAGAATAACCGGCGTCATAATGACCATGTAATCACCAAAAAAATTCGGGTTTCCAAAAGTGGAAAAAATCCTGCCGCCAAAAGCCTGCCGCCAAATAAAAATGTCGATCCCAATATCAGGATTTTTTGGAAAATAACGGGAATCTAAAAACTGTATCAGCCCGTAAAATGTGGAAAGAAAAAGCCCCCACAAAAGAAACTTGATAACCCGCTCCACCGCCTCCAAACTTCTTACCTTATCGAACACAATCAAAGCGACGCTCATATATAACATCCGTCTTAAAAACTCATCCAAATTAACCCATTTATAAGTTGCCTGAACTGCAAATGAAACAACGCCGGAGACTAGCAGCGCCACAAAGGGGGCATAGATGGAAAGATACTCCGCGCTCAAGCTCAACCTCCTTTCCTCCAGTTTCTCCATCAGCCAAAGGCCCAAAAGGGCCGTGATGCCCATTTGAGTCAGCGTGATTTTGACTTGCGCGGAATCGTAGGTTCGAAGATAAAAAGCGACGACAATCGAAAGATAAACAAGGGGCAGGCCCCAAAGAATGCTGCGTGTGGTGACTCGAGACAGAGCGCTCATAAAGATAGTTGTGAGTTGTGAGTTGTGAGTTGTGAGTTTAAGGAAATATACACTTTTATAAAGTTAACATCCCAATTCTTAACTCGCAACTCCCAACTCCAAACTCTTAACTTTTTTATGAGCCAGCGGTCGGACTTGAACCGACAACCTACCGCTTACGAAGCGGGTGCTCCACCATTGAGCTACGCTGGCGAGTCGCGCAACGAAAGATTTTGGCTAATTTTTAATTCAAAACAAAAAGTCCCGCGCGCGAGCGGGACTTTCAAAGGAACCGCGAAAGGACCGGGCTAACGCTTTGTTGCGGTGGTTGTCTTGGCGGCAGCGGTCTTTACGGTTTTAGAATGTGACCCATTAGAACCGCTGACGAAGCGGCCCTTTAACTTCTCCATCACCTTAGGCAAAGTGGTGTATTCCATGGCATCAAGACTCAAGCGGTGAGGCTGGAACGGCCCATGCTGGCGCATATAGTCAGCCACTTTCCAAGCTCTGGTTCTGGCCAGGTCGTAAGCCGGGTCGCTAAAGAAATCAACGGGTCCTTCCAAAACGCCGTTATTGATCTGGAATCCGGCGCAAATGACGCGCGGGGGGCCGTCAAACCGGGTCGGCCTGGCATCATCAAATTTAACGGGAACCAACGGTCCATGATGCGAGCCCCTGGTCCAGCCTTCCACTAAATGAGGGAATGCGAAAGGTTCAATCACCTCGCCCACGGCCGGAAATCCGGCCTGGGAACGGACAACCAAAACCGGGTCGTCCTTGCCGACGTATTGGCCCGCGATGTGAGAGAGCTTGTCCGTTGACGCAACGGCCGCGATCTCGCCGTCCGAACGCCGGTAAACCGCTTTAACCATGAAGCGATCAATGGAACCCAAGAAAAGAAGGACGTCATAGGATTCCTCCGGAGTGTTGAGTTTAATGGTCTTGTTTTCCTCAACATCCAAAATCTCAAAAGTAAATCCTCCGTGAGCCGCCGGGTCAATAACCAAGCCGGGGGTGTTAAAAGGATCGGCGAACATCTTGTAAACGGGCAGGTTCCAGGCGCCCGGAGAAGTCTTATCCGCCATGAAGACAAGAACGGGTTCGCTCTTTCTTTCAGCGAACTCCATTTCGGCCACGCCGGGCCCAAGGCCCTTAACGTTACCCGAGAAGGCGTCCGACAGGAGGTCCTGGCCCGCGCCGTAAAGCTTTAGCTGTTTAGCCACTTCCGTGCATTTAAGGAATATGTTCCATGCCAAAGCGTGAACTTTATCGTATCCGGTTCCATGCGTATGGGTCATGATCAGTTCCAGGTCATCACCGCAAGTTAATACGCAAAAGTCCGTAAGCAAACCCTCTTTTTTAGCTTTGGCTATTTCCTCTTTGGCTTTCTCAACGAGTTTGGGGTGCGAGGTGCAATGACCCACGAACCCGCCCACGTCCGCTTTAATCACGCTGACTGTTGTTTTTTCCGGCATGTTATCCTCCAGTTTCAACCAATTACAAGGCTCCGCCCCGCGCCACGATCAGCATCTCGGTAGCGAAAGCCGTAAGAAATCCTACCAAAAGTCCAACCTCAACGATAGCCTCCCCTTTAAGGTGCCGCCCCAAATGCAGGAGTTCCCCAATAATATAAAGGATGGTCCCGGCGGCAACCGACAAAAACAGCGTTTCGAGAATCTTTGAAGTCCACATACTGCCGATAATCGAACCGAAAAAAGTCGGCAGTCCCGCGATCAATCCCAAGCCAAATAAATACTTTGAACCGGGCGCGTTGCCGGCCATGGGCGCCGCGATGGCGAAGCCCTCGGTGGCGTTATGCAGTCCAAAACCAAGCGCTAAAAGCAGAGCCAGCGTCTGCTCCCCCCAGGCGTATTGAGAGCCGATGGCCAAGCCTTCGGTCAGGTTATGCAAACCGATGCTGATGGCGATCAGCATCGCGGTTCTCTTGGCCCGCATCAAGGGCAGAACTTCGTCTTTCCCCTGTTTGATGAACTTCGTCTCGAAAAACACCAGTCCCACCAGTCCCAGGGCTAAACCGGCTATAAAAATGAAGGAGTAGAGCCAAAAATCTCCCCAAGTGGGGTAATCGGCCATAGACGAGGAAAGAAGATCTTCCAATTCATCGATTACTTTGGCACACATCTCGATAAAAAGATAGATCAAAATGCCGGTGGCGACCGAAGAAAGGAAGGCTCGCTGTTTGTCGCTGGTGCGCGGTAAAATCGCAACGGGCAGGCCGGCGAATATCGTCACGCCGGCCAAAAGCCCCATGACTAAAGGAGTCGCTTCCATTGAGTTCAGTTTACAAAGATTTTTGGAAAGTTGGAAATTGCAGTATTATGATGTACGGAAATTCTCTTTTGGTTTCATGGGTGCGTAGCTCAATTGGTTAGAGCGTCCGCCTTACACGCGGAAGGTTATGGGTTCAAGTCCTATCGCACCCAATCTCTTTGATTAATTGCGCGATGTCCTCTTGCCGAACGCCGCTATACCAGCGGCCGACCGGATAAACAAAGACATTGGGTCCCTGGGCGCATAGATCAAGGCATCCCGAGCTCACCGCGCGGATTTTTCCCTTCAATCCTCTTTCCTTTATATACGCCTTAAGCTTCTCGCAAATCTCATCGCCGCCTCTTCCGGGATTGGCGCAGGCGACTTTGCCCCCCTCGCGCACATTGGTGCAGACAAAAATCGTCTTGATATAAGGGATGCTCCTTTTTTCCACCATGAAAAGTATACTCCTTAACTCATGATCACGATCAACCGGCTTAAAAAGACTTACGACGGCCATTTAGCGCTCGATATTGATCACCTGGAAATTCCGGCGGCCAAAACCTTTGCCGTTATCGGCCCTTCGGGCTGCGGCAAATCAACGCTGCTGCGCCTGATCATCCGTCTTATTAAACCCGACAGCGGAACCATCGCTATAGCCGAGGAAATAATCAACGACGCCACCGAGCGCAAACTGCGCCAAAAAATGGGCTACGTCATCCAAGAAGGCGGACTGTTTCCTCACTTAACCGCCCTTAAAAATGTCATTTTAATGTCCGAACGCCTGGCCTGGCCCAAGGAAAAAATCAACCAGCGCGTTGAGGAGCTTGGAGATTTGGCCGGCTTGACCTCGCGGCAGCTTGGGCGCTATCCCGCCCAGCTTTCCGGCGGACAGCGCCAAAGGGTCAGCTTAATGAGAGCCTTAATGCTCGATCCCCCGGTCATCCTGATGGATGAACCCCTGGGCGCGCTTGATCCTTTAATACGAGCGCGACTTCAATGCGACTTGAAAAAAGTCTTCAACAGCCTAAAAACTAAAAAAACAATCGTCCTGGTGACCCACGACGTGGCGGAAGCCGCTTTTTTTGGGCACCAAATACTCCTAATGAAGGAAGGCCGCGTCATTCAGCAAGGATCAGCGCAAGAACTACTGCATAGTCCCAGCGACCCTTTTGTCACTGAATTCATCCGGGCCCAAAGACCGCCGATAGAGTTATATGAATAAAAAGTTGCTAATTTCCTTCGCCCTATCCGCCCTATCCGCCCTATCCGCTTACGCCGAAAAATCTTCTCTCATTATCGGTTCTAAACGTTTCCCAGAATCCTACATCCTCGCTGAAATCGCGGCCCAACTTGCCGAGCAAACCCATGAGGCCAAGGTCATCAAAAAATTTGGTCTCGGCGGAACCGCGGTGGTTTATACCGCTTTGGAAAACGGCGCCATTGACCTTTACCCGGAATATGCCGGCACGATTTTGGAAGCGATCCTTAAAACCAACGCCAAGCTGACGATCGCGGAGATGAACGCAGAGCTGGCCAAAAAAGGCCTGGGCATCATGGCGCCCCTGGGCTTTGACAACAGCTACGCTTTGGCCGTAGCTGGCGAGAAAGCCGAAACTCTGGGCATTGCCGCGATTTCGGATTTAGCGAAACATCCCGAGCTTAAACTTGGTTTAAGCCACGAATTTTTAAACCGCAAAGACGGTTTTAGCGGCCTTAAAAAATATTACGGATTTCCGGCCTTAAATGTCAGCGGCTTGGATCACGGCCTGGCTTACGAAGCGATCGCCGGTGGTAAAATCGACGCGACCGACATCTACACAACAGACGGAAAATTGAAAAAATTCAATTTGAGGGTCTTAAAGGACGACCTGGGATTTTTTCCGAGCTACTACGGCGTTTATCTCTACCGCCTGGAAATTAAAAATAAATTCCCCAAAATCTTCGCCCAACTGGAAAGCTTAAGCGGCACGATCAATCAACAAACAATGATTGATCTTAACGCGCAGGCGGAACTGCAAAACAGGGAATTTAACGCAATCGCGGCCGATTTTTTAAATGATCTGGGATTCGCAGTCGCAAGCGCCTCAAACACACGGCGAGGCGTAGTCAAAAAAATTATTCGCCTGACCAAACAACATGTTTTTTTAGTTCTCTTTTCTTTGTTAGCCGCGATTCTTTTGGGAGTGCCCATGGGCATTGCGGCCCATCACTGGAAAATCCTGGGCCAAGCCAGCGTAGCCTTGGCCGGACTTATTCAAACTATCCCGTCTCTGGCTCTGCTTTGCTTTTTGATTCCCCTCTTGGGTATCGGGGTTCCCTCGGCGATTCTGGCTCTGTTTCTCTACAGCCTGCTTCCGATTGTCCGAAGCACTTTATCCGGCCTGGATAATATCGAACCGAGACTAAAGGAATCCGCCTGCGCTTTGGGATTGTCCGGCCTAGAGCGCCTCTGCCTTATTGAAATTCCTTTGGCTTCGCGCGCCATCCTGGCCGGAATCAAGACCTCGGCGGTGATTAACGTCGGCAACGCGACTTTGGCCGCTTTGATCGGAGCCGGCGGATTGGGCGAACCCATCATCACCGGCCTTTCCTTAAATCACATCCCCACCATCCTAAGCGGAGCCCTGCCCGCGGCGGGATTGGCGCTGTTGGTTCACGTTCTCTTCGAACTGCTCGATAAAATTCTGATTCCCAAAGGCTTGCGGCTAAAAACCAGATAACCCGCGGCAAACTGCCAAAACACTTCGTCTCTGTAAAGGTTTAGCGCAGGGGGGTCACCCTTGAACCCAGTAGTGGAGAGGGGCCCCGCGAGCACGCGGGGAGAACCGACGGGACTGGTTCTCGGGTCTGGGGGCAAGGGTGACTCCCATGCGCTAAACCTTTTCTCGTCTCTTGACTTTGCAATATTTTCCTACTATCCTACAGGTAGGAAATTAGGAGGTTCAGATGTCTCTTTATGCATGCCCGGTAGGGGCAAAATTTCAAATTACACTGCCTAAAAGCATCCGCCTGGCCCTCGGAATAAAGGGAAAAGGGGATATGGTGGCCCTGAATATGGAGGGCGCAAAAATCACGCTCGCCAAGGCCCGCATAGAGCCGGAAGAACCCTTCAGCGAAGAAGAATGGGCCAAAATCCTCGCCATGTCCCAAGAGCCGGCAAACAAATCTTTCTCCAGCGGCAAAGCTTTCCTTAAAGACACCAGGAAAATAACCGCCCGAATCAAGAAAAAACATCATTGATTTTCGAACGCCATCCTTCTTTTTTCAGAAGCCTAAAAGCCGTCCGCCAGCCAAAGCGTCTAGACGCCATAGAAAAGGCTTTGGCAACCCTGATCGGCTGCTTTGACAACCGAACGCCTCCTCCGGCGGGGCTCGGCCTTAAGCAACTTAAGGCCAATATCTGGGAAGTCCGTTCAACTCTTCGCGACCGAATTATTTTTTCCTGGATAAAAAATTCGATCCGATTTCTTCTGGTGGGCAGTCACGACGAAATCCGCCGGTTTCTTAAAAACCGCTAACCCCTCTATATGTTAAGAAACAACGCCTATCCGCGCGGGTGGAACTTTTTGTGCAGAACTTTCATGCGGGTTTGGTCGAGGTGGGTGTAAATCTGGGTGGTGGCCAGTTTCTTGTGGCCCAAGAGCTCCTGAATCGCTTTTAAATCCGCGCCGCGGGTTAAAAGATGGGTGGCGAAGCTGTGGCGCAGTTTATGCGGTGAAAGAGAAAAAGGAAGCCTTCCTAAAATTTTTGTTCCCCATTTTTTCAAGGCCACGTAGAAACTGACCCGGGACCAGGGTTTGCCGCCGCGGCCAGGGAAAACAAAAAGGTCGCTGGACTTGATATCGGAGTGTTTCTCCCTCCATAATCGAAGGGCCTCCCGGGACTTCTTTCCGAAAGGCACCAATCGCTCATAACCCCCCTTGCCTTCAACGTGGATGATGCCGGTGCCAAAATCCACGTCCTCCCAGCGAATATTCAAAAGTTCCGATATTCTCATGCCGGCCGCGTAAAGAACCTCGCAAGCCACCCAAAAACGCAAGAGCGTCTTTTTCTTGAATTCGGACTTCTGGACCAAAGCGCGGATTCCATCTAACAGGCGCTCCGTTTCCTTTTCCTCTAAAAAATAAGGAAGGCGCTCCTGGAGTTTAGGCCGCTCCAATAGATGGGCCGGGTCGCTGGCCAGATGCTCCTCCTCCACCAAAAAACGAAAAAACTGCTTAACGGAACTGACTTTCCTGGCTATGCTGGCGGCTTTAAGGTCGCCGGACAGGGAGGATAGATACTGGTCAAGGTCTTCGCGGCGGACATCTTTCAAAGCCAATTTTTTGTCAGCCGCGTATTTAGCCAACTGCCCAAGGTCCTCTTTGTAGGCCTGTGACGTCAAACGGGAAAGGCCCCGCTCGCTGGACAAATACTCCAGAAAAAGTTGGAGAGCTTCTTTGGTTTCTATGTTTTCGCCAATTCCGCTTTTTTCGCCGGCTTTTTTAAAGCCGCGGTTTCGGAGTGCCCGTTGCCATTGGAGGGCACGGGTTCCCCTAAAACGATGCGGAAAACTTCGCGCTCGATATCTTCCAGGGTCTTGGGGTTTTCCTTGAGATAGTTTCTGGCCTGCTCGCGGCCCTGGCCAAGCTGGCCACCTTTATACAAAAACCAACTGCCGCTCTTGGCCACCACGTTGTGCTGGATCCCAAGGTCAAGCGCGCAGGATTCCTTGGAAAAACCTTCGCCGTAATACAAATCAAATTCCGCCTGCCGGTAAGGCGGCGCCACCTTATTTTTAACCACCTTGACTCGAATACGGCTTCCCACCGCTTGCTCGCCGGATTTGATGGTCTCGATGCGCCGGATGTCAAGGCGCAAGCTGGCGTAAAATTTAAGAGCCAAACCGCCCGGCGTTGTTTCAGGATTTCCCATAAAAGGTCCCATGCCGATCTTGTTTCTTAGTTGGTTAATGAAAACCAAACAGGTTTTAGTGCGGTTAATCGAGCCGGCCAATTTTCTTAAAGCCTGGCTCATCAAACGGGCCTGAAGTCCTACGAACTGGTCCCCGATTTCTCCTTCAATCTCGGCCCGCGGCAGCAAGGCGGCCACGGAATCAACAACAACGATGTCCAAGGCGCCCGATCGAACCAGCGTGTCCGTGATCTCCAAGGCCTGTTCGCCGGAATCGGGCTGGGAAATCAAAAGATTATCCACGTCCACCTTCAAACGCTTGGCGTAAGTTGGATCCATGGCGTGCTCAACGTCAATGTAGGCCGCCTGGCCGCCCAATTTCTGGGCACTGGCCACCACATGAAGAGCCAGGGTCGTCTTGCCGCTGGCTTCCGGGCCATAAATTTCCACGATGCGGCCCCGCGGAAAACCGCCAATGCCGATGGCCAAATCCAAGGGAAGGGCGCCGGTGGGAATCGCCTCAATGCCCGCGTCTTTCTTGGCTTTCTCCCCCAAGCGGGTGATCGCCTCTTTGCCGAAATCTTTTTCAATTTTCTGAAGAGCCATTTCTAACGCCTTTGCTTTTTCATTTTGAGCCATTTTTATTTACCCCTTAGATCCCTTCCCATTCGTCACCCCCACGAATCGGGGGTCCAGACCTGGATTCCCGCCTGCGCGGGAATGACGATCTGGGTAGTTACACTTTTTATCCGAACTGTCAGTTTATATTATTTATGCGATCAATCCTATTGAAAAAATAATTCTGATCGCCTCGTCAACGCCGATGTCCAAAGGAATGATCTTATCTTTGGGCACCATCATTAAAAGCCCGTTAACCGGATTAGGCGGCGTCGGCACAAAAACAACGGCCAACTCCCGGCCCGTGGAGCGCTTTGCCTCTTCGAAAAGTTCGGAGGTCACCAAGCCCATGGAATACACCCCTTCCTTCGGCCACTCAAAAAGCACCACGCGCCGGAACCGTTTCTCCAAACCCTCATGGGAAGCGAACAGCTCGGTCAATTTTTTGACCGCAATATAAATTTCGGCCACAAAAGGAAGCCGGTTAAAAAGCTCATCCACCTTAACCAGCAGGGCTTTGGTGACAAGACGAGAAACCGCGAAACCCACGGCCAACACAAAAAGCAGAGTGACCGCGAAACTGATCAACCGGATAAAAACCGCGGCGCCCCCCATCGTGGGCGCCAACAGCGGCCTCAAAAACGGCTCGGCCAGACCCGAAACCAGCAGAAAAACCGTATGCAAAATAAAAAACACGATCCCAATGGGCAACAAAAATGCCAACCCAGCCAAAAAATAATTCCGCAGTTTGTGCTTGGGTTGATTCGGCACCCTAAAATGTTATTTTATTTTGAGCGGGCGCGATGAGCGCAAGGAGGCAACCAAATATGAAAAAAGGAACTGCGATTAGTTTTCTGGGCGGAGCTTTAGTTGTTGCGGCGATCTTGGGCTACCAATTATGGGCCGCGGAAAAAACAACCCAAAAACCGCCGCCCACCATTAGGCAGTCCATCGTCAATATCGAATTTAAGGGAACCAAGGTATGGGTTCCCTCCTTCCTAATCGTTCCCCTGGGAGCCAAGGTGGAACTAAAATTAATCAACGACGCGCCTTCCGGCGTGCATGGATTCACGATTCCAGACTTTAACGTCAGAACCGAGGTTGCCAACGATAAACCCAAAGAAATCAGCTTTGTGGCGAATAAACCCGGGCTGTTCCCGATTAACTGCCAACTGCATCCGGCCCACATCGGCGGCCAGCTTCTGGTTATTGATCTTGACGCCGCGCAGGGTCATTACCACTAAACCCAAAACAACAACCAAATTAGAATTAGACAGATTGATCTGAACGTCCCCAAGGGCTGCTATCAGTAAAAAAATAATGACGAAAAGTTAAGAGAAAAATTTCGGTTTGCTAACCGCCCACGCGCTTTTTCTTCGTCATGGCCCCGTAACGATCATTGTAAGTCCCCAAGGCGCTCTCCATGCGCTCTAGGCTCCCACGTCTGTCTAAAATAAACTGATATTCCCTTATGAACCCCGCCGCGGCCCGGGCCAGCATCTCAACTTCACGATCAGGAGACACAAGGTCATTAAGACGAACCCTCACTTCTTCCAGATCATGGGGTCGTAACACGTGACCCCCGAAAAAATAGACAGAACTGAAAAGGACTGCGTCAATGCCAGAAACCGAAGCCTCCGCAGCTTTTGGATTATTCTTGGAATCAAATTTTGAATAAAGTTCCACGATATTAAGCAGACTTTTTGCTACCCTGCCCACAAGATCTCTGGTGTCGCGGTCAAATTTTGATGAATCAATCTTGACAACCACAGATTGCAAGGCGCGAACAGCCATTTCAGCCAAACCGCAACTATTATTGCCATGTTCGGCTACCGCCTCAATGCCCACCAATGATACAGCCCTCGTATCGGGAGAATTTTTGGCATCTAAAAATGCTGCCACTTCCTCTTGAATTAAAGAATTACCCGCTTTTCTTCGTTCTTGACAGAGATCGGAATATCTCGCGGCAACCTTAGCTGTTGAACCGTCACCCTGCCCAACGGCTCCTGGCAAAGAAGTTTGGGCAAGCAACGCCTGTGATCCCTGCAAAAAAACTCCCGCAGCAGCAAAGATAGCCGCTTTGAATTTTAAATTTCGTTTAGTATTCATTTGATTTACCTCCACACGCTTCTAGGCTTCGTTAATGATATTTTTGCGGATATCCCCGGAAACTGCCAGTAACTTTAGACCCAATTTATCTTAGTCTAGTTCCCGGTGAAAAACATCCGTTTATATCCATCGAAGTCATGGGTTACGCCGACCCAACAAACGCCGCATGTGAACACGGCCATGCGCGTTTTTCATCAGCGTAGAATTTGTCCAACGCGTGATACAAATGG
>JACQJO010000075.1 GCA_016205025.1 Elusimicrobiota bacterium | reverse complement strand
GTTGGGACCAACGGTCGACATTGACCAAGAAACCGTGGGAAGCCTGCCATTCTCGCGGCTGACCGGAGTTAGTCTTCCCGGAGGATCAACCTCTTACATCCAGAACACCACGACCCTTCAATCAGGTTCAACCTTTTATGTGGCTTCGGGCACGGTGGCCGGGGCTTTATATATCTCCTCAACCACTTCTACTGCGCCGGTTTTTCAAGTTAACAACAGCACATTTGTTATTTTGGGTAACGGCAACGTCGGCATCGGGACGACGGCGCCCGCCTATATTCTCGAGGTGATAGTCAACAACGCCACCACAAATGGAATAACTCAAATGTTGCGGCTTGACCATGAAACTACAGGAACGGCCGCCGCCGGTATTGGCGCGGGACTTGTATTCGGCGCTGAAGTTGATGATGGAACAATTAAAAACATCGCGAGTGTCAACGGCATTCTTACCAGCGCCGTTGCCGCATCCTATACAAGCGCACTTACGTTTATGACCAAGTTAAGTGCGGGTGCTTTGACAGAACAAATGAGAATTGACGGCGCTGGCAACGTCGGCATCGGGAGCACTACACCCGGGGCCCAGTTGGATGTTCAGGCTACCGACAACACCAATGATCTTTACAGCTTAAGGGTGGGAACCGGCACGGCGGCGGATGCCTATCATCTTTCAATTTCCACCAACAGCGACATTATTTTTAGGAATAATCTTTATATCAAGCAGACCAGCACCAGTTCCATTTCGTTTTTCGACCGGGGCGGCGTCGAGGTTTTAGTCATTGACGATCTTGGTCAGTAAGGGGGACAGTTTTTATGATGAATGACGAAAGGCGTAAATTTTTGAAGCTTTCTTTGTTTGGCGGGGCGCTGTTTGTTTTGGGCCGCGTGTTCGGCTCGTTCTCCCAGAATTTCGCCCAGGCCCTGGGCCGTCCTTACAGAAAGGAGCGGATTCTCAAGGATTTTAAAATCGTGGAAGACAACGACAGCGTCAAAGTCTTCGACAAATCCGGCAACGAGATTTTGATTATCGAGAAGTAAGTTCAATGTTAGACCCTCACCGTTGATTTTTGGGGCAATTAGAGTCAAAATAAATCCATGAAGCTTGAGCGCTACCCAGCTGAAAAATTAAAAAAAGAAATCCTGGCCATTATGGCTAAACATCTTGATCTCAGAGATTACAGGGTCTTCTTTTTTGGTTCGCGCGTCCGGGGGGACAGCTTTCCCCGCTCCGATATTGATTTGGGCATTGAGGGGGTTCATCAGCTTGCCGCGCCAACAAAGATGGCGATAGAAGATGAACTGGAAAATTTGCCTACCCTTTATACTATTGAACTGGTGGATTTTAAGACAGTTCCAGAAAGATTTCGCGGCGAAGCGTTAAAATACAGCGAAGATGTCCACTGAAAATTTAATCCTTGAGGATTTCGGCAGAGCCATCGGCCGGCTCGGGGAAGTTCTTTCTTTGGCTAAAAACGATGTCATCCGGGACTCCGCCATCCAAAGATTTGAGATTTGTTTCGAGTTGGCGTGGAAAGCCGTTAAACATCTGGCCAAGAAAGAAGGAAAAGAGTGCCATTCGCCCAAGGCGTGCTTTCGATTGGCCTTCCAGTTTGGCTGGATTGAACATGATGAAAAATGGCTGGAAATGGTTGATGACCGCAATTTGACCGCCCATGTTTACAAGGAAGAATACGCTGAAAAAATTTATAGCCACCTTGCCAGTTATTTAATTCTCTTTCGGAGCCTGCTGGGCAATCTTAAGGGTAAGTCATAAGCGGCTGCGGGAGGCTTCTTTGGGCAGTTCCCGCTGGCCATCGAGGTGGGAACCTCAAGTCTCACCGTCAAAGGCGGCGCCATCACCATCATCGAACCCGGCGAGAACCCGTCGCGTTAGTCGAAAATAAAAAAAGAGTTGTATACTTTTCGACCGGATTGGAAAATTATATTTGTTGAGGAAATAAAAAGGTTGGGGAAATAATATGGCTGATACGCAGACCTTGCCCGATACTGCCGTTGCCGCTGCGGCGTCTGATGCCCCCGCTAACGCCGTCAGGACCGAGAGTTTCGTCACTCCTTTCGTGCGCACAATGCCCAAACAGGGGCATGAAGAGTGGATGATTAAACTGCACAAAATGTCGGTGCTGCTCAACAGAGCGGAATACGAGACCGTTAAATTGGGCCTTCGCAAGGCGGCCGTTATTCACATTGATCCCCAGGAATTTGACACGAAGCTGCTGCAAATCAACAGCGATAATCTTGTTTTTACCCCCATCCTCAAAAGCGCTTATTACGTGGGTTACGCGCACCAGCACAAAACGCCGCAACCCGGGGAGCCCTTTTATTGGTACGGCGCCTTGACCAAAACGCGGGAAGACGGGTTGCTTTTTAAGGAAGCCGAGGATCGCCATGATCATTTGGCCATCGGAGAGCTATTGGGTTATCCCGCCTGCTGCACAGAGTATTTCAAAAAGAGTTTTCCGATTAATTACGATCCTGTCTGGATTGATCGGGAGGGCGTTGTCAAGGGATACCCCGAAAACAACATTCTCCTTCGTTATTTCGGCGCGCGCATGAGCACCTGCATAAATTGTTCTCCCGCGTGTCAAGCCGTCAGGGAGGTGGGTAAACGGTGGTTTAGCGTGATGAAAAAGCTTGATCCGGCAACGGCGGATGACCTGATGCAGATTTTGTCAAATCCCGTCAAGTGGGACAGCTACCACGGTGTTGTCCAGGTGGAAAACGCCCATCTCGTCTGTTTGACGCACACATTCCCTTATATTGAGAAAAGGCGCGTTATTCTGTGGCAATGCCAGAATTGACCAGGATCGCACAGCGCATCAGGCCGGCGGCAGGTAACGGCAAGACAGGGAGTAACCTTTTTAGCGAAGAACAGATCCAAAACATGCACGAAAGGGCGCTCTGGCTTGTTCGTCGCGAAACCAAAAAACATTCCTTTGGAGAGCTTCTTTTTATGGCGCAGGTGGGGACCCGCCCTTGGGGCATCGCGCAGGGGAACGTTGATTTTGATTATCAGGCCATTTATGCTTCGAAACCGGATAGAACCGGCCAGGCTTTCATCAGTGGCGTTTACATTAACAACGCGGTCAAAGACATCACCATGTACAGTTTAGAAAAAATAGCCGAAAATTTGTTTAACAGCAATATTCATCCGCTGATCGTGATCAACAGCCCCGTCATTTTCGCCGCGAAAGAGTTTTTGGAATTTAGGGATTTTATCAACGCGAACATCGTTAGGGATGTTTGCAAAAGCGCTCAAGTCAACCGCGTTCCCCAGAGTAGAAAGGATTATCTCTACAACTTTTTTTTTATGGGCAACGCCATTGCCGCTCTGGAGGGTAAAAAGATTATCGCCAATTTACCGCTTTTAAACGAACGTTTTTTAAAATTGCCCCAGATCAACGGAATCATTGAAGAGGAGCGTTCGAACTTGGAGTTTAATACGGAAGGGTTGTGCGTTAAGACGCTGGATGATCTTAAGAAAAGACTGGATAGGGCTTATGAAGGCACAAAGCTTGGCCATGAGATTGATCAGGAGCAGTTTGGCCGGTTAAGGTTGGCGGGAAAAATTAATGACCGTTTTTGGCGGCGCAGGTAAACAAAAAACGGTTCGTATTATCCGAAGTTTTCAGTAATGCCGGAAAGGGAGTGATCGCGGGAGCATATGGCGGCCGGTTATTTTTGGGTTGAAGGAAACTACCTCTGTTACAAGGACGCGTCCGATGTCAAAAGAGGCCAGATCGGAACCGCGCCCGGGGGCACCGGCACCGCCGGTTACGTCTGGATTCAAGGATTTAATATTTATTACACCGACTCCTCCGGCACGGTGCGCTATGTTCCCTATAACTTGATCGGCGGGGCGGGAACCGCCGGTTATGTCTGGGTTGAAGGCAACTGGGTTTCTTATGTTAACCAGACTACTGCGGTTAAAACCCAGTGGCACACGGATGTGTCGCACACGAACACGCACAGCGATTCCCATTCGGATTCCCACAATGATTCCCACAATGATTCCCACAGCGATGTGGCTCATGGCAACTGGGCTAGTTCACATTCCGATAGCGCTACCAACGAGCATACCGATAGTGGCGGGGGCCCTCATTCGGATAGCCATTCGGACTCGGGTTGGGATGACCACGGGGATCACAGCAATTGGAGCAGTAATTGGGATGACGCCCACGGTGATTCCCACACCAATTCGCATTCTGATTACAATCCCTCGCACATTGATACCGCCCATTCAGATTCTCACGGCGACGTGGCGCATAGCGATTCCCATTCCGATACCGCCCATTCAGATTCTCACGGCGACGTGGCGGCTCAAAGTCAACCCGCGGCTTTGTAAGTATGCTTGAAAATTCGGTAAAATCAGCGCCCAGCAATCCCGCTCCCGGCTCTGCCAGGGTTGTTCCCAAGCCCGGATACGAGGGTGTGGTTGGGAATCTTAAAAATTTTGAGAACCTTTATTACCGGGCCGAGTGGGAGATGACGCGTTTAGGTTTCAGACGCCTGGCGGTCATCCATGTCAATCCGGAAACATATGATGAGCAGATGGTCCGGATTAAGAGCGACGGACTTTTGTTCACGCCGGTTCGAAAAATTGTCCGTTTCCAAGGTTTCATCCGCGGGCACGCGTCGCCTCGGGGTGACGAAACTTATTGTTGGTACGGCGGTTTAACGCGCGCGGCCGAAGATGGGCAACTGTTTAGAGAAGCCGAAGAAAAAAGTGATCACAAAATCATCGGACAGCTTTTGGGGTATCCCGATTGCTGTGTGGATTATTTTTGCCGCTATGCCGGGTCCCACGCCGATCCATTGTGGGTCA
Source organism: Elusimicrobiota bacterium (assembly GCA_016205025.1). Taxonomy (GTDB): domain Bacteria; phylum Elusimicrobiota; class Elusimicrobia; order JACQPE01; family JACQPE01; genus JACQJO01. The sequence continues at coordinate 8,391 of JACQJO010000075.1, read as the reverse complement.
ATCACGCGGGCGACGTTCAAGGTTACGCCGAGTGCAACATTCTTTTGCGTTCTTTTGGATTGGGTATCGCGTATTACTGGAACTGCGCTCCGGATTGCGCCAACGCCCAAAAAACGAACGAGCGCTGGTACCAGGTTATGCGAGGCATTGATTCACGGTTGGCCGAGAGTTTAAAGGAGCTTCTCCGAGCGCCTGTGACCTGGAGCAGTCACCGGGGAGTTGTTGAAGTGGACACGCCATATTTTACGGGACAGGCCAAATCTCTGGCGTTTTTGGAAGAGCCAAGAACATTTCAGTGGAGGTGCAAGCAATGACCATTCTTCTTAAGCCTTTTCTTGGGTGCAATATTTCGTGCACCTATTGCTACCAGGGCGATTTCCGGGAAGGGCAGAAACCGAAAATGAGATACGACGTTGAGGCGATTTTAAAAACCACGGAGCACGCCAAAAACACCAAGGGAGACGATATTGTTTTGCATGGCGGCGAGCCGTTGACCATGCCCAAAAAAGATGTTGACGCGTTCCTGGCCAAAGCTTACGAACTTCAAGGAAGAAGCGGCGTTCAAACCAACGGCACCAAAATTGATGATGAATTTATCGCGATGTTTAAAAAATACAAGACCCATGTCGGAATATCCTACGATGGACCGGGCGAGCTGTCTGAGTTTAGGGAGGGATCCGAGCATGTTAAAGACGTTTTCCCCAAACTTTACAAAGAGGGGGTATCCTGCTCCACCATTGCCGTTGTCAGCCGCGCCAACGCCGGGACCCCGGAAAGATTTGAGAAATTTAAACAGCATGTTGTGTGGTTAAGCTCCATGCGCATCTACGGCCGGCTTAATCCGACCATGTACGAGGGTGAGGGCAATTGGGCGCTGGAGAAAGAGCGGGCTGTTGAGGTTTACGTTGAATTAGCCAAGCTGAATTTATCCTTGGGAAACAAGTGGAGTCCTTTTAACGATATTATCAATGGATTGCAAAATAAATCCAGGGTGTGCATTTTTTCGGGCTGTGATCCCTTTCATACTACCGCGGCCACGGTTATCACGGGAGACGGCGGCGTCACCAATTGCATGCGGGTTAACAGAGAGGGAATCCTGATGCAGCATCCGGCTTACCACGACACGCGGGGGGAAATTTTGGCCAACGTGTCGCAGGAGCACGGCGGGTGCAAGGACTGCCGGTATTTCAGTGGATGCCGGGGCGGTTGTTCCGGCAGTGTCATTGACGGCGACTGGCGCAACAGGACCGAGGTGTGCCACATCTGGAAAGCGGTGTTTGGTTTTTACGAGAATGTCTTGCGGGGCCTGGGAGTTCCTATTAATATCAGCACCAAACCCCTTCCCAGAGGGAACACCGCGGGCAACGGCTGCGCAAATCGTCCCCCTGAAAATAGCCATGGGGATCACCATGATTCAAGAGGAGTTCAGCAACCAGTGTTTGAAATGACCAATACTCCTGCCAAATTTCTTTTGGAGATTCCTGTTAATGGTTAAGCGGTCGCGTCAAGAAAAATGAACGGCAACGGGTATTCTAACGGTCATAATGGAGCATCCGGCAATACGGACAAGATCGTACTTGGCGTTATCCGCAAAGTTTTAAAAAAACACCGTTTAGGAGAACTTGTTTACTTGACCATTACCGGAGCAAATCCATGGGGCGTTTCGCAAAAGACCGCGGATTACAGTTACCAGGCCATTTACGCTTCCAGGGAGGAGCACTCGTATCAGACTTATATCAGCGGATTGCCGGCTATCCGCCTTCGTAAAAACATTACCCTGCAAAGTTTGGAGCGGTGCGTGGCCCCGCTCATCAAATTCGATGCCGGTTGGTTGGTGGCCATTAACAGTCCTGCCATTTTCGCCACAAAAGAGTTTTTGGAGCTCCGGAATTTTTTCAACAAGAATCTATGCAAGAAGATATACGAGGGCTGCCAGAGGAAAATACACCGCTATGGGCGCCAAGGTTATCTGGATGAGTGGCAGTGGCTGACCTGCGGCATCGTAGCGCTGGAGAAGGGCCGCGTGATAGCGGATTTAACCCAGGCTAATAAACGCTATCTAAAAATTCCGGCCATCAATAAAATCATCGAAGCCGAGAGATCGGGCAGCGTTTTTGACAATCAAAAAGTTTGCGACAAGGTAACGGCTAAGCTTAAAGGGCGGTTGGACCTGGTCCTTAGAAGAACCAAACTTCCGGATGCTATAAACTTGGACAAGTTTCGTGAACTCAAAATTTTAAGGAAAATCAATTACCAGTACTGGCTAAACGAATACGGATATACCAGGTATACTAAGACCGGAGATTTCACAACGCTTCGAGGCGGGGGTAGGTGACGTATCATGAAAAAAACAAAAAAGACCGGTAAAACCAGAAGAGCCAAAAAAACGGATGATCATGACGACTGCAAGCATGTTTGGGCCTCTTTGCTGGCTAAAAGAGGCAACATTATTCACAGCGCGGCTTTGGCCAAAATTTGTCTTGAGTGCGGGTTGCTTAAAATAGGCCAGCAGACCATCAAAATTTCCAAAAACCGTTTGGATATGGGGAACCTCCCCATCACCAATGTTTTGAAGGTTTTGATCGCGACCAGCGGCCGCCTGAAAGTCCCTGTCGGCACCAATCTTTACGATTGATCGTTAGTTGATGGGGGTCACAACAGGCATGAATATCAACTGGGCCCGTGTAGCCAAACCACAGGCCGATGGATACGACCTTGCCGCCATCGCTTCCATTGAACCGCGCTGGAAGAAAAAGAAATCAAAAACTGCTGTCACGCTTTGCAAGGGCGCTGTAGCGGTTCTTCCGGATAAAGCGCGCAACGATCCCGCCATGTTGCCGGTAACCGTTGCCGCGTTGACAAAAGCGTGGGCTAGAGCCCAAACAGATTTCCTTGATAAGTGGCCTGCCGGTTACAACGCCATTCGCAAATACCTGGATGAATTTCATGCGTTCACGAGGCCAGGCGGTGGGTACGGCCGTGGTTGCTCTTCCGGACATATCCCTTTAACAGAAAGCGGCCCGGTTCATTCCATCCATGTCAGCATTAATGATCCTGCCGGCTGCGCCCAAGGCATCTATCATGAAGTCGGGCATTTGCGTCTTGAGTCGCTTGGCATGATGCTTGAAACGCACGACAATCGTCTTATCCTGAATGGTCCTGATGAGCTGTATAACTCGTCGGTGCGCTTTGATAAGAAGCGTCCCATGTCCGCGGTCATTCATGGCACGTATGCCTGGTTGATGTTTACGGAAAATGACTACTGGAATTATCGAGGCGGAAAACATGACCTTAAAAATTACAGTCTGTATTCTTTCCATAATTTGGTAAAAATCAAGAACGGTGTCAAAGAAATTAAGAAGTATGCGCGCGCCACGCCCGCAGGCAAAGCGTTTCTGTCCGGAATTTATGACTGGGCGGATGATTTGCTGGCGCGCGCTTCATTGATTGAACGGTCACCTGAAGCGCGCCTGCTTATTCAGAACAATGCGGGATCGCCGGCTACAGATAAGCGGCCGGCGGCGCACAAAATGAAGAAAACAATAAAGACCGGCACGAGCTAAAAGAACGGATGATCACAACCATCAGCCGCCTGAAAGTCCCGGCCGGCGCCAATCTTTACGATTGAGTTTCGGATAGCGCAGGCGCTATCCGATATGTTTCCCAGCGCGGCTACTTTCGGCGTTTTAAGGCAAGTTTCTGCAGGGCTTCGCAGAAGGCGGGAAGTTTCCCGTAAACCTCTTGGGCCAACTCTTCGTCGTAGGTATGAACAGTCTTGTTTCTGGTCTTAACCATTTCAATCCAAATTTCCTCGTAATCAATGAGGTTCTGGCGATAAGCCTCCTTGAAGCATCCCAGCGGTGAGGCGCAGGGGATTCCCTCTTCTTCAAGAAGGGCTTTGATCATTTTCCAAGAGAGATCGAAAGCGAGTTCGAAACGTTTGATGGCGGCGTCTCGATTGAGGTTTGTTTTTTTCTCTTTTAGCGCCTCTTTCAAACGATTCAGGGCTTGAGAAAATTGTCGGCCTAGAGCCTGGCCTTTAGTCACGCCGATCCTTCTATGTATTCTACGTGCCGTAAAGCTACCTTGCGGAAAGTCGGGGAGACAGAGCGGAAATCCACGATATCTACTTTATAGAGGGTAGGCAGATTTTCTATAGCTTCTTTAATCTCCAGCCATGCTTTAGAATTAACGGGTTTTGGGCCTTTAATCCCGATATCAATATCGGATCTGGGAAAACGGTTTCCTTTTACCCTTGAGCCAAAGAAGAAAATTTTATATTCGTTTAAATCAAGATGCTTGCCAACAATGGCCCTGACTTGCCGTTTCAAGGTATTCTCGGAGTAATGCTCCAATCTCATTGATATAAGTTTAACAGAAAAAGAGGCGGGGTCAAATTTTATTTTTCCAGTTTTTCAAGAAGCAAGGTTTTGAGTTGCCCGGCTATTTGCCGGTGCGTTTCTGGGAGGAATTTGCCTAGGTCGCGCTCAAGGGTTTTTGTTTCAAAACGCCCGATGGTTTGCCGGAGCATATTGTGGTCGGCGGTTTGATGGAACAAGGCCATTTTTTTGTTGATAAGTTTCCAGTCTAAAGACACGCCCTTGGTCATTAGATAGTACACGTCAAAAATATCGCGGCCTTTCCCTCTGGTCAAGAGCGCCCGAACCTTTTCCGAGAGGATTTCCGGCCAATCCAAATGACGCACGATAGGATAAGGCGATATGGGCAGCAGAGTTTCAAGCAGAGTGTCTTTTTTGGTTTGGGGTTTTTCCCGCAAGGAGAATTCAATATCAATAATCAACGGATATTTATGGCCGGCGGGCGGATAAAAGAGTTCCGATAAAACAGCCTGCTTGGTGATTTTTGTTTTACGCACAGAGGCCCCCGGAGCCAAGAGGCCGATTTTTTGAGCAATCTGCCGGATAACTTTAAGCAGGGTTTGGGCCTTGAGCGTTGCCGTGAAATCCAAATCTTCCGAGAAGCGGAAGGAGTTAAGCAGGAGTCTTAAGGCCGTCCCGCCTTTAAAGTAAATGGCGGGGCTCTCCTTGTGCTCTGATAGGGTGGATAAAAAAAGAACCTGCAGATATTCCCGCAAAACGGAATATTCGTCAATCCGCCATTGACCTGACAGCTTGAGCAATGTTTCTTGGGTGATCATCGCAAAGCGTTATCCAGCAGTTTGTGAAAGGCTGGATGCCTTATGGGGCCCGCGCGCCGGATTATTTCACGTTTATTGAGCATTTTCATTTTTAGTTCCCGCCAATCCAGGGCCAACTTTCCCAAGGAGGCAAAGAATATGGTTTCAACGAAAGCCTGTTCGGGAGAAGCGATTAAAAAATTGTTTTCCTTAATAAAGGAGGCGCCAAAAAGGGAAGGTTCTAGATGCCTGTAAACGAAGATTTTGCCTTTCCGGCGAATCGTTTTGGCTCGGCGCGCCGTGACCGAAGTGATTTCCCGTGGCGTCTGGAGCAATAGGCCGTAGTAGTTAAGAGCCGATTCTAGCGATAAGTAGGAGGGTCGCTGTAGGATATTGGCCAGGGCAAAGTCCGATGGGGGGGCATCGCCTAAACTATAGATCGCCTTGGCGCAGCGCGTTAGGATGCCGGCCTCCACCAAACGCCCGGTTTGTTTATAGGCCGTGTTGTCGCTGGCGATATCAAGAAGCTTGCGTAAATCAGAAAGGGTAAAAATTAATTTGCCGGATTGCCGCAGGGCTTGGTAGGCCTGTATTCTATTCATGTTATATCCTGTACAATATTGTACAGGATAAAGCATATATTATCAAGAACTATTTTGGGTAAAACGCGCGCGTCGGGCCTATTTTTTCCCTTTATCTTTCTTTTTTTCGTCTTCTTGCGCTGACTCTTTGAGGCCTTCCTTAAAACTTTTAAAGGCCTTGCCCAGACCCCTGGCCGCTTCGGGGATCCGTTTGGGGCCAAAGATCAGCAGGGCCACCGTGCCAATCAGAAGAATTTCCGTGAATCCTATGTTCGGCAACACACTCACCTCCTCCTAACTCCTAATAACAGTATGGCCAGTAAAAAGAGCGTTTTCAATAGGTAATTTTGAATGGCGCCTGGCGCCATTCAAAATTGAGAGGTTTTGGTCTTCGCGAAATCTTCATGCAAAACTGACCCACCTCTGTTAGCCTATAAATACTGAACACGCTCATCGCGAGCGTTTTTAACCTTTCCCCTTGGGAAGGGGTGTTGTATTTATAGAGGAGGGAAGTTGCCTGCCCTAAGCGAAGTCGAAGGGGAAGTTAGGAAAGGAAAAAATTTCGGTTTTTTTATCCTATCTACTATCTACTATCTACTATCTACTATCCCCCTTTATGCCGACATCGCCCAAAGCTTTCATTACCAGGGCAGACTGGCCGATACCACCGGAAACCCTTTAACCGGCTCCTACGATATGAAGCTGGTGATCTGCTCTAAAAGCACGGCGGATGACGCCGCGGACTGCGACGCGGGCAATCAGCTCTGGACCGAGGATAGGCTAAGCGTTGCGGTCACCAATGGCGTCTTTTCAGTCGAGGCCGGAACCATTACCGCCATTCCCTCGGGGCTTTTCCAGGGAGCCAGCTACTACTTTGAGCTTTGGGTGGATACGGACACCACGGGAGGCCAAGACGCCGCCGCCGCCGATGTTTTAACTCCCAGGGAACGCCTCCTGGCCGCTCCTTACGCTTTCCATGCTTACGAAACGGAGCGAGCCTCCGCCCCAACCGCGTTCCAGGTGTTCACCGCGGGCTCCGAGAGATTAAGAATTGATCCCGCGGGCTGGACCGGCATAGGAACCACATCACCTTTAGCCCGTCTGCATGTCTCCAGTGGCGCCGCAAGCACAGGTCCCGTGATGATCATCTCCACCGGAACCACCCGGCTCCTTGAGGTTACCGGCTCCTCATTCACCATCGGACCCATGGATTCTTATTTAGCAAGCATTAAAGGTTGCAGCGCGGCCCTGGAGACTGATTCCAACGGCAGAATCATCTGCGGCACTGATCCCGCAGCAGGCGGCCTCCCTCTCCCCGAAGGGGCCACTAACTATATCCAGAATAGCGCCACGCTTCAGGCGGGATCAACCTTTTATGTCGCCTCGGGCACGGTGGCCTATAACTTATATGTGGGATCCGGTTCGGCTACCGGCAGTGGTATTTTAACCGTTTCCAGCTCCGCTTATCTGGCGACCTCCGGAGGCAACGTTGGTGTCGGGACAACGGGCCCGACTTCCAAGTTCTACATCAATGCCAGCGGAGCCAACATCACTTCTCTTATGATCAAAACAAACGGTTCTATCGGCAATTACACAACGGCTAATTCCGGTATTTTCATGTACGACAACGCGGGAGTGGAAACTCTGCGCATCGTGGCCACCGATCCGGACCCAACATTTACCAACTACAATGTTTGGAATTTGTATATCGGCAAAGGCGCTGGCCTGAATCAGCCGTCCGACAATGTCAGCGCGGGCTTTAGTAACACGGGAGTCGGCTACGAGGCCTTAAAAGCCATTACAACAGGCATTAATAACACAGCTTTAGGCGCGCAAGCTCTTCTCGCCAACAATACCGGCGGTTACAACACAGCGATAGGAGCCGCGGCACTCAGGGACAATACCACGAGCATCGGCAACACCGCGGTTGGCGCTTCGGCGATGTACTCCAACACCACTGGCGGTAGCAACTCCGCTTTCGGCTATTCCGCTCTTGGTGGCAATCCTGCAGGCAGTTCAAACACCGCGGTTGGTTTCGAGGTAGGAACTGGAAACGACGTAAACTCTTTTAGCAACAGCGCTTTAATCGGCTTTAGAGCCGGCTATAGCCTGACCACCGGCTCCAATAACATCCTGATCGGCTATCAGGCTGGCGATGCCATCACCTCCGGAGCCAGCAACATCATCATCGGCTACGACATTGACGCTCCCAATGCCACGGGAAGCAATCAGTTAAACATCGGCAACCTGATTTATGGCGATGTCAGCAGCGCCAAAAGAGTCTCGATCGGCACCACCACGGTTGACGCGATGCTGCGCATCTCCTCCAGCGCGGTGCCGGCTAACGGCACTCCTCTGCTGGTCATTTCCACCGGAACCACCCGGCTCCTTGAGGTTACCGGCTCCTCGGTGACCATTGGAGCCATAGATTCTTATTTAGCGGGTATTAAAAGCTGCAGCGCGGCCCTGGAGACTGATTCCAACGGCAGAATCGTCTGCGGCACCGATCCCGCCGGCGGCGGCCTTCCCCTTCCCGAAGGGGCCACTAACTACATCCAGAACACCGGCTCCCTGCAGACAGGATCAACCTTCTATGTTTCCAGCGCCACCATCACCAACAATCTTTACGTGGGCTCCACCACCGCGGCTGTCGTGGGCGTCATTGTTTTTGGC
>JACQJO010000080.1 GCA_016205025.1 Elusimicrobiota bacterium | reverse complement strand
TCTACACTGTAACATATAGTAATATCAGTGTAAATACCTAAGCGCCACCATTTTACGAATGCGAATTTGCTCAGTAAACCAGAAGGGTGGAATTACTCTCGAAAAACGGAATGGTTAGGGGGCAGGTTTACGGAACTGCTGATTGTCAGCAGGGGGGCGACGTTCTTTGTTCTTTGGCGCAGGATTTCTTAAAATCAGTTCATGGAACCTTGTAGAACGCATCGCCAGAGTTTAATGAAAAGGTTGCCGGACGGCCTAATTTTGGTGGCCGGCGGGCGGGAGGCCGTGCGCAATAACGACGTTAACTATGTTTTCCGGCAGAGATCGAATTTTCTTTATTTGACCGGAATTGAGGAGCCGGGCTGTTACCTTCTTTTGGATTCTAAAAGAAAATTGGAAACCCTGTTTATTCCCAAAACCGATACCCATCACCGCGTTTGGCTGGGGCATGTTCCGGACGCCAACGAGGCTCGGGAGCTTTATGGCATTGACCGGGTGCTCTATAACGACCGCTTGGAAGCGGAACTGAAAAAATCGGTCAAGGGGCACCGTTCCTTATTATTAGAAACCACGGCGCCTGCCGGTGCCGAGATTCATTTAAATGGATTTGAATCCGACACCGAAATTTTAGAGGACGCCCTGTGGGAGCTTCGCGCGGTTAAAACTCCTAAAGAAATCGAGTTTTTGAAAAGAGCCAGCGACACGAGCAGTCAGGCGCACAAGAAAGTCATGGCCATGACCAGGCCGGGGATGCGCGAGTACCAGGTCCAGGCGATTTTTGAGTCGGAATGCCTTAGAGCGGGTTTGAAACACCTGGCTTATCCTTCGATTGTGGCGACGGGCCGCAACGCGGCGGTTCTTCATTATTATCGAAACAGCGCCGAGATCAAGCGCGGCGATCTTTTGGTGATTGACGCCGGGGGGGAGTATAAAGGATACGGCGCGGATATTACCCGGACGTTTCCGGTCAGCGGAAAATTTACGCCCAGGCAGAAAGATATTTACGCGATCGTGCTAGAGGCCCAGGAAGACTCGATCCGCCGCGCTAAAGCCGGGATCACGTCCGCCGAACTGCATGTTAATGCCATGAGGGCGATTGCGGAGGGCTTAAAGTCGCTTAAGATTTTAAAAGGCGACACGGACAATCTTGTGCTAGACGGAGCTGTTCGCGTTTTTTTCCCGCACGGCATCGGACACCTACTGGGCCTAGACGTGCATGACGGCACCGGCGGCAAAAAACGCGCCTTTGCCAACCCCACCAAGGTGCAGCTGCGTTTTGTAGCCAAGTTGGAGCCCGGCTTCGTGATGACGATTGAGCCGGGGATTTATTTTATCCCAGCTTTGTTGGAGGACCCCGAAAACCGTAGGAAGTTTAAAGGAGTTATTGATTTTACCCGCGCCGAGTCTTTTTTGGATTTAGGCGGCGCGCGCATCGAAGACGACATCGTGATTCAGAAAAGCGGCCCGCCTTTAAATCTCACCAAGGTCCCCAAAAAGATCGTCGATCTGGAAGCCCTTGTCACAAAGGGCTAGGGGAACGTCTCGTAGGTGCTGCGCAGTTTCTTGGAGCTACTCTTCGTTGGCAGCTGCCTCGAAATCTAAAACAAACTGGCGCGCGTGGGCTTGGAAGAATTTTTTGATGGAGGGCCATGAGGGTTTGGCCTGGCTGCAGTATTCTGGTTCGCCGTCTCCTTCGGCATCCGCGAAATAGATCAAGGATTTACCCACAAAAACAGGATTAAGCCTTTCTTTTCCATAACGTTCACTAAAAGCTTGGCCGATTTGGGAACAGGAAAATTTTTTAAGAATAAAATAGAGGTCCACAAAATCCCTTTTCGCCCCTCTTTGGCCGATGGCCAGAATTTTCATGGCCGCGATATCCAAAAGGTTAGCCATGGTGATTTTCATAACAGAATCTGTTGGCTTGAGGAAGGGGTAGGGATAATGAAAAGCGCTAAATTTGACTCCATCGAGAAAGGCGATCAGATCAGACTCGCCCCTCTGGAATTCAATATCCATCTTTAAACCGAGTGTTTTTAGGTTTTGGATTAATTTTTCGGCCGAGAAGGATTGGGGGGCAAAAAAATCGAAATCCCGCGAAATTCTGTGCCCCATGTGAAGGGCGGCCGCGGTGCCGCCGGCCAAGACAAGCCCATGGGGATTCACGACAGGGGCGATTTTTTGGAAAACCTCCCGCTCTTGCTTGGGCAAGACTTCAAGATGAAATTTTTTCTCCAAGCCAAAGCCTCCAGAAATTTTTTGATTTTTCGGAAACCGAACGACTCCGGCAAGACACGTCGAGAATCAGCGAGGAGGGATAAATCTGCTGGGCCCAATACATGGCGTTTAGTCTACCCAATTCCAAAATTCGTTCAATAATGTAATTGGCGTGTTTTTTGATATTCAGTTTTTCGGGATTAGTATCCCAAAAAAGATGATGCAAAGAGGACGGCACTTTGGAACGGTTTCGATAAAGTTTCACTTGAGCCTGGACCCCGGGGTCCTTCGTGGAGCCTAGATAGGTATGAATGACGCGCTCCCCGACCCTTCTTACCCAGTAGGCGTATTCCCCTTGGCCGAATTTTCTAATAACAAGAGCCATGTTATGATCTTACACAACTAAGTTATATATTTCAAGGGTTGTAGTGTTGAAAAAATGGGGAGCGGGCACGCGGAGCTTTCGGCGGCGAAAAATTTGCCTTACGGGCCTTGACAGGTGTCGGGGCTTTTTCTAATATTGAAATAAGATTTCAATTAATACTATGCCTGAACGAACGGAATTGGTTTATTTTCCCACCTGGGCCGCGGGGCGCAAGGGCTATGCCGAGCGCATCCGTCAGATTTTTGAGGAGTACCTGGCTAAAAAGAATCTCAAGGCCACCCTTCAGCGTCAGGCGATCCTTAACTATCTTCTTGAAACGGACCGCCATTTAACTCTGGAGGATGTTTACAAGGCTTTAAAGCATAAGGGTATCGGTCGGGTGACTGTTTTTCGGACGCTCAAAGTTTTGGAGGAATGCCAGATCGCGGATCGCGTGACCCAGGCCGATGGAATCGCTCGTTTTGAGGTCAACCGGGAGCGGCCTCATCACGATCATTTGATCTGCGTCAATTGCGGAGCGATTTTGGAGGTCCGCTGGCCGGAGGTGGAAAAGGTTCAGGACAAAACCTGCCGCCAGTTCGGGTTTCAGCCTCTTTGGCACCGCCATGAGATTTTTGGACGGTGCCGTGACTGCGCCGCAAAGAAGAACGGAGCTTCGCGTGATTGAAAAAATTTTTGCCCGTTCATTGAAATCAAATTTCAATAAAAAGTCCTCCTTTCCCTTTGTCACCTTTGTCACCTTTGTCACTTCCGTCACCTTGTCAGATGCCGCCCAGATTCGCCGCGTCCAGTATTTAATGGGCACCGTTTGCGAGATCGAGGCACACGGCTCAACTCAAACCGAACTGGAGGAAGCCCTTTCGGCCGCTTTTGGGGAGATAGCGCGGCTGGAGGCTATGTTGAGCAACTGGCGCGGCGACTCCGAGATCAGCCGTTTCAATCATCACCCCTACCGCCGGCCTTTCGCCCTGTCTGCGGAGTTATTTGAGGCGCTTTTATCGGCCCAACGCCAGTCCGAACTGACGGGCGGGGCTTTTGACGTCACGGTTGAGCCGTTGACTGTTTTGTGGGATTTAAGGGGCGCCGGCCGCGTCCCTCGGCCCCAGGAGATCGCGCGCGCCCTGCGTTCGGTGGGCCATGGCCGGATGATCCTTGATGAAACCCGGCGCACCGCCACATTCACGCGCGCCCGCATGGGTGTAGACTTGGGCGGCATCGGTAAGGGCTATGCCTTAGACCGTGCCGCAATTGTCTTGAAAGAAAAAGGAATCCACAATGCGCTGTTAAATTTTGGCGGCCAAATATTGGCTTTGGGCTCTCCCCCGGGCGCCAAGGCCTGGAGGGTTCGCGTGGCTGATCCTTTTGATTCCAGGCGCGCCGCAGTCGAGACGTTTTTGAGCAATCAATCCCTGGCGACATCTTCTCAAAAAGAACGTGAGCTTGTTTCGGGCGGCCGCCGGGTGGGGCATATCATTGATCCCAAGACGGGCCGTCCGGTTGAGATGGAAGGCTCGGTCACCGTTGTGGCGGCCAGCGCATCCGAGGCGGACGCCCTGTCCACCGCTTTGTTGGTCATGGGGCCGGGGAAAGGGATCCAGTGGCTGGAGAGAAACCGGCAGGTATCCGCTTTTTATTTGATCAAGGAAGCGAACGGCCAAGATTTAAAAATATCGGCCTCTCGGCATTATCCCGTAGAGCGGTTGTTGAGACTGGCCGATAATATCACGTTTACCAGGAGGTAACGAACATGAAGACAGCATTGCGTGCAGTTGGTTTATTGATACAGGTCGCCGTTCTGGCGCCGAGCGTCGGGGCCCAGAGTTCGTTGGTTGAATTGGAGCGCAAGATTGATATTTTGACCCAGGAGGTGGAAAAATTGAAACTGGGCGAGGCCGCGGCCGAGCCGGTGTATGAGTCTGTTTATGGTTTCGCGCCTGCCGCGGCCAAGGTATATCACGTCAATCGCGGCGTTTCAATCGGAGGCTACGGCGAGATGACGGTTCAGGATTTTGATTCCAAGCGCGAGGATGGTAAGGCTTCCGGGAAACTGCGCGAGGCCGATTTTTTGCGGGCTGTCATTTATGTCGGCCACAAATTCACGGACAAGATTCTTTTTAACTCCGAGATCGAATTCGAGCACGCCTCCACCGCCGGGGGTTCGGCGCCGCGCGGAGAGGTCAGCCTGGAATTCGGCTACCTGGACTTTATGTTTCGCAAGGAGGCGAATCTGCGCGCCGGCCTTCTGCTTTTGCCGGTAGGTTTAACCAACGAGCTTCACGAACCCATTGTTTTTCATGGCTCTCTGCGGCCGGCTGTGGAGCGAAATTTTATCCCCACCACCTGGCGCGAAAACGGCGTCGGACTCTTCGGGACGTTGGGCCCCATTGAATACCGAAGCTATGCGGTGGCCGGCCTTCAAGCGGTTAAGGACGCCACTCCTGGCGTTAAGGGATTTTCAGCTTCAACCGGCCTCAAGGATGGGCGTTCCAAAGGCGCCAAAACGACGGCGGAGGACCTGGCCTGGGCGGCTAGAGCCGATTACAAGGGGGTACCGGGCGTTGTTTTGGGCGCTTCGGTTTACACCGGAAATTCCGGCCAAAGCATGGCTAATTCCAGCGGCGTGGTGGACGGCTCCATCACTTTATGGGAAACTCATGCCTCATGGAATTATCAGGGACTGGAGCTCAAGGGGCTTTATGGCGTGGGCTCCATCGGGGACGCGGCTAAGATCAACGCCATGAACGGTCTCGCCGGCAATAAATCCATCGGCGAGCGGATGTTCGGCGGGTACGCCGAAGCGGCCTTTGACGTTTTATCCCTGTGCCGGTCAAAACAGTACCTTGCTCCTTTCGCGCGCTACGAGCGTTACGACACGCAGTCCGAAGTGCCGGCAGGATTTTCCAAAGACCCGGCCAACAGCCGCGCGGAGTTCACCTACGGCTTGACCTACAAGCCCCATCCCAATACCGTGATTAAGGCTGATTACCAAAATCTTAAAAATCAGGCCAAGACCGGCGTGGATCAATTTAATTTAGCCATTGGGTATTTGTTTTAGGGCATCGCTGGCCTTTGCGGCATCTTTGGCCTGCGCTTTTCCGGCGCAGGCCAAAGTCTTGCTGACCCAAGATAAGGCCCTGAAGCTGGTTTTTCCGGGCGCCCGGATTGAGCGCAAGACGATATTCTTAACCGAAGGTCAGTCGGGCCAAATCGAGCGCGACGCGAAAGCCAAGGCCCAGTCCCGCCTTGTTTCTTATTACGTGGGTAGAAGCACAACCGGAATTTTGGGTTACGCTTTTTTTGAAACGCACACGGTGCGCACCATGCCCGAAACCTTTATGGCGGTGGTTGGTCCCGACGGAAGGATTAAGATGGTGGAACTGCTCGCCTTTTACGAGCCCGAAGACTATCGGCCGCACCCCCGGTGGCTTAAAATTTTCGAAGGGCGCGATTTAACGGGCGATCAGTTGTGGGTTAAGCGGGGCATCCGCAACATTGCCGGAGCCACCTTGACCGCCCAGGCCATTGCAGAAGGCGTCAGGAGAATATTGGCAACTTATAGAATGATCATGACGAATGAAAATAAAAAATCTTCATTAAATTCTCCATGAAATACATGGAGTCCGGCGGCTTCCAAAATCATCCTTTAATGCGGCTGACGCTGACCCTAACGGTTTTGTTTTTGGCCGGTCTTTGGGTAACCAACGCGCTTCTTTATTTTTCCAAAATGTCCCTTTTCCCGTCCTCTGTCACCGCTTATTATTTAGGTTCGGAGAATCAGTTCACGATGCCTCGAACCTATCAGTCAATGCTTGAAACAAGCCATATGCATTTCCCGATGATGGGGCTGGTGATTTTAATGCTGACGCACCTGCTCATCTTTGCCCCTTTTAATCAGGGGTTTAAGACCGCTTTTATCATCACCGCTTTTAGCTCGGCTTTATTAGGAGAAATTTCGGGTTGGCTGATCCGGTTTGCGCACCCGGGATTCGCGTATTTAAAGATCGCCTGTTTTGTCGTTTTTGAGTCTGCCCTGGCTTTTTTGCTGGCGGCTTTGATTTGGTTTTTGCGGCGCGGTAGGAAACACAGGGGAAAAATTCTAAATTAACCCCGTGCGTATTTTTTGGTTCGTTGCGGGTATTTTTTTGGCCGCGAACGTTGCGGCCGAGGCCGCTAAACCGACCGCTATTTTGCTGTTGGCTCACGGCGGGTCCGCCCAGTGGAACCAAGAGGTTGAGCGGGTCCGCCAGACCTTAACAAAGGCCGGCTACGCCAATGAGGTGGCCTTCGGCATGGCCGATGTCTCGGCCATGGATCGAGCCCTGGCGAAGCTCGAAGCTTTAAGGCCCAAACCCAAGCAGGTGGTTTGCGTTCCTTTGTTGGTCAATTCCCGCTCGGAACTGTATGAGCATTTTGAATATGTTTTGGGCAAACGCCCCAAGCCGTCCGATGTTTTCATCAACGCGGTTAAAGAGGCTGTCCATGACGAAGCAAGATACCCCAAGAATCAGCACAAGGCGCACCATCATAACGCCATTGATTCAAGAAGGGTGGCGACGAAATTGCCCTTAAAATTGAGCCCGGCCTTGGACGACCACCCGCACGTGGCCCGGATTTTATGGGACCGGGCTAAAACGGTTTCCAGAAATCCTGACAAGGAAACGGTGATCCTGATTTCACATGGCCCTTATACCGACGCCATGGATATTTTATGGATGCAAAACGCCGATCAAGTGGCCCGCCAGCTCAAAGAATTGGGTGGGTTTGCCGAGGTCAAAGCCTTTAACCTTCGCGACGACTCTGCGCGGGAGATTCGTGAGAAAAAAGCCAAAGAGATCCGTTCTTTTGTATCGCAAGCGCAGCGCCGCGGCCAAAAAATTCTTGTGCTGCCGCATTTGGTGGCCACCAACGGCATCGAGAAGCGTTTAACCGAAACTCTGGGGGGCCTTTTTTATAAGATGAGCCGGCAGGCCTTGCTGCCGCATCCTTTGATTGCGCAGTGGGTTTTATCTCAAGTGAAGAATAATGAATGACACCTTAAACGCCCCCGCCGAAATTTTGGAAGAAAAGGTCTTAGATAAAGGCTTCGTGCGCCTGATTGATTTCATGGGAGGCGACGCCGGCGTGGTGCTGGGAGCCCGCGTTTCTTACGCCCAGGGGTTAAAGGGGGACGAGAAAGACAGAAAATTGGTTTCTTATCTCTTGCGCCACAGCCATATGACGCCTTTTGAACAGGCGGTTTTTAAGTTTCATGTCAAAATGCCGATTTTTGTGATGAGGCAGCTCGTGCGCCACCGGTTCGCTTCCATTAATGAGGAGTCGGCCCGGTACAGGGAAATGACGGAAGATTTCTATGTCCCCGCCGCGTTCAGGGGGCAGGATGTAAAAAACAAGCAGGGTTCGCTCAAAACCCCAGATCTTAATCAAGGGCGATTGGCCGCGAAATATGAAGAAACGACCCGGCAAACTTACGCCGCCTATAAAGAATTGATTAATACCGGCGTTGCCCGCGAGATGGCCAGGATGGTTCTGCCCGTTTCTCTTTACACCCAGATTTACTGGACGATTAACGCCAGAAGCCTGATGAATTTCATTTTGCTGCGCGCGGAATCTCACGCGCAGTGGGAAATCCAGCAGTACGCCATGGCCTGCGCCAAGTTTTTTAAAGCCAAGATGCCCTGGACCTGGGAAGCCTTTTTGCGCTTCGGATGGAAGGGCGGCCACCCTGTTTTGGATCAAGAAAAAGCCGGGCTGGAGAACCTGGACGTTAAGGGTTAAACTGTGATCATGCAGGCGAAAACCCAGCCCGAGGTCAAATCCTCCCAAGAGGAGTCCTCCCAGCGGGCGTTCATACGGTTTGCGACCTATAAAGTTGACCCCGGATTTAGAAAGCTGGATTCCAATTTACGTCTTGCGGCCAAGGAGGAGGTTTTTTCGGCCCTGGATTTTTTTAAGGACCGGATGGCCATTCACGCTTACAGTCTGCTGGCCACCCGGGCCGAGGCGGATTTTCTTTTTTGGCAGGCAGCGAATGATCTGGAAATTTTTGAGGAATTCGCTTCCAAGCTGGCGCGTTCAGCCATGGGGCCTTATCTTAGAGGGGTTCATTCGTTTCTTTCGACGGCCAGGCAGTCTGTTCCTGCCGGCGTTGCAAAAACGCAGCCCGATCGCGGCCAGGGCCGCGGCTTGACGGGCGAAGGCCGTTTTCTATTCGTGATGCCTTTGGTTAAAACCAAAGCATGGCATCAATTGTCCACGGCGGAACGCCAAAAAATGACGGAAGAGCACGCCGGCATTGTTGGCCGGCACCCATCGGTCAGGCTGGAAATCACCAGCGCTTTTGGTTTGGATGACCAGGAGTTTGTGGCCGCTTTTGAAACCGACAGCCCTCAAGATTTTTTGAATTTGATTGAGGAATTAAGAGAATCGAAAGCCGCTCTCTATACCAACGTGCGCGACACGCCCACCATCACCGCCGTTGCCCGCGATCCGAAATGGATCCTGGACGCTTTGGGCTAAGGCCAGGGTTTAGAAGTCCTACTTTTTGGGTTTATCCGAAGGTTTGTCTTTTTTGAATACGTTGGTCAGCAGAACGACAAGACCCACAACCAGAACCGCGGCCAAGATCGCCAGTAGCCAGAGGTTCTTGTCCAAGAATCCCTTGACCTGGTCGCTGACGCTTCGGGTCACGGCGCTTAAAATGCCGCCCAAGAAAGCGCCTTCCAGCATATTGGCCCATTTTTTCTTTCTGTCTTCTTTTTTGGTGGTTTCTTCGGCTTTTTTAAGACCTTCTTCCCGGCCTTTTTTCCAGAGCAGATATTCCCGGCAGGTTCCGCACGCCGGAGCGCCGGGTTCGCGCTTGGTCAACCAATCCCGGTATTCCAGGTAGGTGGTGTAATCGCATTCCTCGGGCTCCGATTTTTTGGACGTGTCCGGTTTGACGTTTGCGGGTTCAGGTTTCACCACCGCCTCTTGGCCAAAGTCGTAGGAGGACCGGAGAGCCGGCTCCGATCGAGGCGCGCGCTCAAATTGTCCGGCTAGGTTTTTCCATTGCGAAAGCGCTGTGGACGGTTTTTTTTCGGCTCCAAGAGGGCAGGCCAGCAGTAAAATCAATGGGAGCATGGTTTGCGCTCTGCCGAGCTTCAACCATTTCTTCACAAACCCGCTACGCGGGTACCCTTGTTCAGTCATAGCCACGCACACATTTTAGCTTTTTGCCATACTTTCCAAAGTGTTTAAGAAGACGGCGGATACTCTTTTTTTCTTAATCTTCGTGTACACGTTTTACCTAGGCCTTTTTCTTGTGGCCTCGATTTTGGAGGCTTTGGGACGCATTAAAGTTGTCGGGCGTCAGAATCTGCCTTTTGTCGGCGCAAGAGGGGCTTTTATTGTTTCCAACCACCCCTCCACGGTGGAGCCCCTATTCCTGCACGCCCTGGCCTTCCCGTGGGTTTTCAGGAACCCCTTCAGGTATTTTCCGTGGACCCCGGGAGACCGCCGGAGCTATTATGACCCTTGGTATTTTTGGTGGATGCGCAAACTGCGGGTTATCCCGGTGGCCAGAAATAGGCAGGGGGAGCGCAATGACCCATCCGCTCTCTGGTCCATGATCCGGACGGCGTCCCGGGGCGAGTATGTTTTGTTGTTTCCGGAGGGGACCCGGACTTATAAGGCGGCCCTGAAACAGGGCTGCCATGCCACCGCCAACGGCCGGCGTCTGGGTAAATTAAAGCTCGGCATCGGCATGCTTTTGGTCCAAGCCCAGACCCCCTGCGTTCCGATATGGGTGGATGGGGCCGAAAGAGTTGTCCCGCCGGGGCGGCTGTTCCCCAGGTTGTGGCACAAAATAACGGTCTATATAGGCAAACCGTTTATGGCGGACTTTAGTTCCGATAAGGAGGGCTGGCAAAAAGCCACCCAGCTGGTCACTAACCAGCTTCTCAATTTAGCAAACCAGGCTCATGATAAATAGGGACAGACACTATTTATTGGAAATAAATAGTGTCTGTCCCTATTTATTCTCCATAGGACTTTAGTCCCTATATAGATAGGGACCTTAGTCCCTTCTTCCAGCTCCTCAAAGGAGCTACGCTTAACCCATGGGAGAGAGATGGGAGAGTACAAGACAATATATTGGAACCTGTGTTATCACGGGTCTTTTCCTATGCTTGAGCCCTATCCAAAGCTGGGCCAAAGCCCCTGCCGGAGCTTCACTGAACCTATCCCGCGACGCTAAGCTGGATTCCCTTGGCCCTGGCTTTGTGGCTGTGGCGGATAACTCCGGGGGTTCCATCCACCTTAACCCTGCCGGCTTAAGCAATATTAAACAAGCCGAGATTTCAGCCTTTCATTCCTCTTATCTTTTAGACAGCCGGATGACCGCCTTGCATATGGCTCACCCTATCGGCAAGTTCACCTTGGGACTGGGCTACTTCAGTTTTGGGGTGGATGACCTTGACGGTCGTAACGCTGATGGCGGTAAAACCAACCCCTTCTCGGCCCGGGACCAGATCGCCAGCCTCTCCATTGCCCGGCCCATCCGTTCCACCTCCCTGGGAGTGACCATCAAGATGTTCCAATCCCACTTAGCTGATTTAAAAGCCGCCACGCAGGCTCTAGACGTGGGCCTGTTGCATAACATCAGGCGCTCCGGCCTTTCCTTGGGTGCTTCTCTTCGTAATATAGGGCCGGGCATCCAGTATACCGATACCAAGGAACCCCTGCCCTTAACCCTGGCTCTGGGAACAGGATACAGATTTAGCCGCATTCCAATTGGCCTTGTTATGGGAGCATCCCGGATTATGGCCACCGGCAAGACCGATTTCAGCGTGGGAGTGCAAACCACCGTAAGCGATCTCCTATCCCTAAGAGGCATGTACTTACTGCCTGTAGCTGGAGCCATTCCGTCACTTCAGACCAGCGGCTCCCTGGTTGGAGGGTTTGGGCTTAAGATATCCAACAACTACCATTTTGACGGCTCCATTGCCACCATGGGCGCCAACGCAGATCTGGGCATGGTGGCTAAATTTAATTTCACGGTTAAATTTGGAGCCATCCGCAATGCCCGCCCGGATAGAAGAATCATCACCAGAAGCAGAGTCAACACCCTGGAACCCACAGCGCAGAAACTTCCCAACACAACAACCCAGAACCTGGAAGACCTAAAGACCGAAGGAACCTGGGTGCTAATCCCCCAAGGCACTATGGTGGGGTTCCGGGATGAATAAATTAACTTTGCTTATCTCTATTTTTATTTTTTTGATCTCGAGCCCATTTGCGCAGGCCGTCAGTCTATCCGCCAACAAAACACAAGTTGTTCCCGGTGAAACCATCACTATCTCCTTTAACTCCAGCCAGGCGCATTGGGGGGACTGGATCGGCATGGTTCCCTTTAACGCTTCCGCGGGGACCATATCATACAGCGGAGCGTCCTACCAGGATTGGCGGTATCTTCATGGCACAAAAGATTTATCCTC
>JACQJO010000079.1 GCA_016205025.1 Elusimicrobiota bacterium | reverse complement strand
GTCACCGACTTTATAAGGGTGAGGGGTGAGGGGTGAGGGGTGAGGGGTGAGGGGGAAAGAGTAGTTTTTTTCTTTTATTTCTGACCCCTGACCCCTGACCCCAGACCCCACAGGCACGCGCATCGCTACCGGGATCGGCGGTTCCTCGCCTTGGAGTTCCGTGAGGGCTTTTTCAAGCTCCTCTCCTTTTTTAAGCGGTTTGCCGTGCCATCCGTCCTTGTTTTCGATAAAAGAAACGCCTTTGCCTTTGAGCGTTTTGGCCACGATAACAAAAGGTTTTTCCTGATTTGCTTGAGCGGCCCGCAGGCTCTCTAGAATTTTGGTGAAGTTGTGTCCGTCAATGGTCACGGCGGTCCAGCCGAACGCCTCGAAACGTTTTTTGTAAGCGGCCGTGTCATGGCCGAGCGAAGTCTGTTGGCTTTGACCCAGGCGGTTGACGTCGACGACCGCGATCAAGTGGTCGAGCTTGTAATGCGCCGCCAGAGCGGCCGCCTCCCAAACAGCGCCTTCCATGATTTCACCGTCGCCTAAGAGCGCGTAAACCCGGTAATCGCGTTTATCCAGCCTGCCGGCCAAAGCGATTCCTGTGGCGATGGAGAGCCCTTGGCCGAGCGATCCGGTGGCCCCCTCCGCGTGGGAGAAATGGGGGGTGGGGTGGCCTTCCAGATTGCTTGTTATTTTGCGCAGGTTCAAAAGCTCTTTGGTTGGGATGACGCCGGCTAAAGACCAGGCGGCGTAAAGAATGGGCGCCGCGTGGCCCTTGGACAGAACGAAGCGGTCGTTGTCCGGGTTTTTCGGGTTTTGCGGGTCGTAACGCATCGCCTCAAAAAAAATAGCAGAAATTAAATCCGCAGCCGAAAGGCAGGTACTAGGATGCCCCGAGCCCGCTTCAGCGGTGGCCATGATGGAATGACGGCGCATCCAATTAGCGCAAGACTTCAAAAGCTCTTTTTTATCGGCGGCGATCATGGCTAGGCTCATTTTATTCAATTAACGGCGGTCAAAAGGGATCTCGCGTATCAATCCGCGCACGGCTCCCTCTAGAGCGCTTTCGCTGTCCACGCCTTCATAGGAGTAGGTTCCGGCCCACAAAATTTCGCCGGAATCGCGGGCCATTAGTTCCCCCGAAAGGAGCACCTGGGCGTAGGTGGCGATCAATTTGGCGTCCGGCGCGTTCCAGACGGCTTGGGTGTAGGGAAGCGAACCCGAAACCTCAATCGGCTGATGCCCGGCTTCCTCCGTGAACTGAACCGTGCTTGAAGTTTGAGAAGCGTTTTCGGAGGCGCTCGTTTGCTGGGTCAGCGTTTTTTTAGTTGTTTGAACGATATAGCGTTTTTCGGGCTGCATCTGGCTTAAAGCCACTTTTAATATCACGCTCGCCGGGGAGCCTTGAGACTGCGAAGCGTGCGGGGTGATGCCTTTAAGCAGCAGTTCCCGCGAAATCAAGGGCGCCAGGTTTTCCTTGGCTTGCACTTTAACGGCGCGAATTTTGGAGAAATCAAAATCTTGCCTTGCCGCGCTGCGGGGAACGCTTGAGCAGGAAGAAAAGGCGAAAGAGGCGACAAAGGCGAAAGAGGCGACCCTTCGACTACGCTCAGGGCAGGCAAAGGGAAAGGAAGCGTTCACTTTAAGTTGTTCAGGTGTTTTTGGGCCAGTTCGCGGGTTTTTTCGTTTTTGGCCAGGGAAAGAACCTTGGCCCAGGCTTCGGCCGCCTTAACATTGTCTTTTCTTTTTTCGTAAAGAAAACCTAGCTGTAGATAAGCCGCCACCGACTCCGGGTCAAGGCGCGTTGTTTCCTCGAACGATTGGATGGCCTTGTCCCATTTTCCCAGTTTCGATGAGACATGGCCCAAAAGAAGGTGAACTTCCGAATTGCGCCCATCGCTTTGAGCAAGGGATTCCAGCATGGCGAAAGCCTTCTCATATTCTTTTTGACCGTAGGCGCGCCGCGCGTCAGCCAGCGTTTGGATTGAAGCCGGAGAGGCGAATAAAGCGAATAAGGCGAACAGGGCGAGAGTTTTTTTCATCATTGTTCCAACTTGGCTATTTTAGCGATTCGTTGGCGATGACGCGACTCTTTCGAAGGCGTTGTTTTAAGGAACACGTCCAGAGATTCCTCGGCCGCGCGCTCGCTCATCAAGCGAGCGCCGAAACACACAATATTGGCGCCATTGTGCTCGCGGGCCAAAGCGGCCGATTTTTTGTTCCAGACAACGGCCGCGCGCGTTCTCCGGATTTTATTAGCCGCGATGGACATGCCGATGCCGGTGCCGCAACAAAGAATCCCTATATCCGCCTTGCCGGCCGCGACCGCGCGGGCCACGATTTTGGCGTAATCCGGGTAATCAACCCTGGCGGTGTCTTGATGCGTGCCGGCGTCAATGACAACCACCTTGCGCCGCTTAAGAAACCGGGCCAGCGTTTCTTTTAATTTCCAGCCGGCGTGATCGGCGCCCACCGCGATTTTTTTTATGGCCATATCGGCAACCTGGAACTATTATCCATTTTCTGATAACCTTCTACTCTTGGGGGCATCAATGGGACTATGGGATCGATTATTTAAGTCAAAGAAAACCGTTTTGGTGGTGGACGATGAGGAGATGTTTTTAGAAACAATCTCCTTGTCCCTGGAACAGCGCGGCTATAAGGTTTACAAGGCCAAGGATGGGGCCGAAGGATTGAGCGTGGCTTGGTTTCGCAAGCCGAACTTGGTGATTTTGGACATCAATATGCCGGGGGGCAAAGACGGCTGGGAGGTTTTGCAGGCGCTTCGAGCCGCGCCCATTACCAGGAGCATGGCTGTTTTAATGTTGACCACGGTTAACCAGGTCAATGATGTCAACAAGCTTTATAAATTAGGAGCCAACGGATATCTTGCCAAGCCCACTGATTCGGTCCGGCTTTACCAAAAGGTCGAAGAATTGATCGGCAAGCCGTGATTAAAAAAGTTGAGAGTTGAGTGTTGAGGGTTGGACGTGAGCGGAATCTTCGTGTTTTGATTACCGGAGCAGCCAAAAGAGTGGGCAGCGCGATCGCGAGACTCCTGGCCGAAGACGGCGCAGACCACGTTTTGGTTCATTACGGGCGCTCCGCGACCGAGGCTAAGGCGCTGGCCCGGGAACTTAAAGTTTTGGGCGCCGGCCGCGTCAGCCTGTTGCGAGGCGATTTGTCGCGGTTTCAAGATGTGGAGCGCGTGGGCAAGGAGGCCCTGCGGCTGGAACCAGGTCTTAATGCCGTTGTTTTTAACGCCAGCTTATACGAGAAAACCCCTTTCGGCCGCGTTGCCGAAACGGACTGGAACCGGCACATGGACGTTAATCTTAAAAGCGTCTTTTTTTTGGCCCAGCGCTTGGGTCCGGCCATGAAGAGAAAAGGCGGAGGCAAAATGGTTTTAATCGGGGATTGGTCCGGCCTGCGGCCCTACGTTAGCTATATTCCTTACTGTCTTTCCAAGACCGGAGTCTTGTATTTGACGCAAGCCTTGGCCAAGGCGCTGGCGCCTGAAGTTCAGGTCAACGCGGTTTTGCCCGGCCCGGTGTTGATGCCGGAAGCGATGGGCGCGCGAGAAATCGAAACGGTCCAGCAGGCCACCTTGCTTAAAAAGATTGGTTCGCCCAAAGACGTGGCCCGCGCCGTGCGGTTTTTTCTCAAGGAAGCCGAGTTTTCAACCGGCAGTTGGTTGACCGTCGATGGCGGCCGCCTGATAAAATAAAAAGATGCCCTATCGGGTAACTAAGCTCATCACGTTTTCTTACGGCCACCGGCTGCTAAATTACGACGGTCCTTGCCGCAACCTCCATGGGCATAACGGAAAGATCGAGATTATTCTAGAGAGGCCCGGTCTGGACGCGCGCGGCATGGTTATTGATTTTTCCGAGATCAGGCAAAAGATCAAAAAGTGGGTGGATGATAACTGGGATCATCGTTTAATTTTAAACGCCAAGGATCCGGGTTTGAAAGAGTTAAGAAAGCTGGACCCTGCCGTTGTTCCAATAGAGGCCAACCCGACAGCCGAAAATTTAGCCCGCTTTCTTTTTGAAAAAACCAAAAAATTGGGTTTTCCGGTTAAAGAAATTAAGATTTGGGAAACCGAAAGTTCTTGGGCCAGTTATTCCGGAGAAGGCGACAAAGGCTAAAAAGGCGAAAAAAACGACAAATGTATGAAAAAATTTACAGAGACGCTGTTACTTCGAAAATTTTAGGCGATCGGGGGACTTTGGGGTATTTTTTTAGAATCAGCTTTCCCCGAATTTTAAACTCTCTTTTCAGGTATTTTTTCATCACCCCGGCCAAATCTTCTAGCCAGTCGTAGTGCTTCTTTTCAAATTGAGCGATGATGCCTTTTGAAATCGCCCAGTAATCGGGCGGTTTTCCCTTGGGTTCGATTTCGACCGTGACGGCCACGCTTTGGAGATGTTTTTTTTCCCAAGGCAAGTCTCCGATAAAAAGTTTAAGAGGGATCTCGATTAACCGGATTTTCATGAACTTTTGGCTCCTTGTTTTTAATTTTTCTGTTGGTTTGATACACGCCCGTTACCACGAGCGCGCCACCGATGAAAAGATAAAGATTCATCGGCTCATTAAAGAAAAAATAGCCGATGGTCATGGTCAAAAAAGGAATGAGATTGACAAACACCACGACTTGGCTGGGCGGCAGTCTTTTTAAAGCGTAGAACCAGGTGTGAAAACCGACCAGCGTGGCCACGAGGGAAAGAAACAGAAGGCTGATCAGGGCCGGTTCGCCAAGGCCCAGAACGGTTGCGACCGGATGCTCGGGCAGGGTCAGCAACAGGGGGATGCTTCCCAAGGGAATAAAGAGATTCATCAGCAAGCCCGGCGGGTAAAACCGCAACAGGGAGTGGCTGATGATGGTGTAGGTTGCGGCGCTGGCTGCGGCTCCAAAAATGGCCAGCAGGCCGAGCAAGTCAGCGCCATGAAAGCGCGCGCGAGGCCCCATGGAAACAGCCAGGCATAAGCCGCTAAAAGCGGTCAGAATGCCCAGCAGCTTGGCCCGGGAAAAATTTTCATGTTTGACGGCGACCGCGATCAGGTAGGTGAGCAAAGGCGAGCTTCCGATAATCAACGCCGCGATATTGGGAGGTATTTTTTGCTGGCCCGCGTAAAGGAGCCAGTTGTATGAGGGTATCAGAAGAAAGGAAGCCGCTCCGACGGCCCAGGGATGCTTAATCAAGGCGGCTTTGGTTTCCTTGGGCCATCTAAAGAAAAGAAAAGCCAGAGATACGGGAACCAGCGGAAGAAACCGCAGAGCGGTCAGTTCCATGGGACCCAGTTCTTCTAGGGCCGTTTTAATGGCCAAAAAAGCGGTTCCCCAAACCGAAACACTGACTAAGATCGCCCCGTAAACCTTGACCATCGGATTTAAGTGTATACCAAAATCCCTCAAAATGGTCCTATCAGTTCTTGGGACTTTAGACCCTGGAAAAGCCGGCCTTCCTGCGGCTATAAAATAAGGTTGAGCAGACATCGCGCCTTTTTTGTTTTATTGATCGTTGTTTTGGGCGGGTTATCCCACGCGCTGGACCATCAGTTCGGCGCCGCGACCACGCCCGATCCCGCGGTTGTTACCAACGCCACCAAGGCTGGTTTTCTTAAAGCCAAAACAGCGCCTAGGCAAAGTGTCACCATTTGGATCGATCCCGGTGTCGGCACCGATCTGACTGCGGCTATTAATGCCTGGAACGCTTTGGCCGGGTGGGAGCTTTTTCGCCAAACCAGGGATCAGGGCGCGGCTGATGTCAAGGTTTACGCCACCGGGAACATATCCCTTGCCAAGCACGGCACGGCGTATATCTGGCCGAGCTTGACCGAACCCTATTACAGCTGCCGGATTTATCTTTATGGCGCCTACGAGGAAACCATGACTCTCCAGCACGAACTGGGCCACTGCCTGGGTTTCGCCGATCATGTGACCCCATGGTATTTGGAATCAAATCCCAAGAAGGCGGGCGTGGTTAAGGTGTGCGATCAAGCGAACCATCCCCAATACTCCCCTTATAAAGGAATCATGAGCTACTGCACCCAGAATCTTGCCCCTCAAGAAATTTTTGGCGCCGACGATTTATTGATGTTGCTGGAAGCCGGTTACATTGAGCCGGAGCGTATGGTTGAATAGCTGCGTCGGCGCTCCGGCGAACCAAGGCGATGAGCCGATTCGCGCCAGGCGCAGTATAACGCTTTCCTTAATCGGTCCCATCGTCTAGCGGCCTAGGACGCTGCCCTCTCAAACCGAGAAAAAATATTTACCCAGCCTGAAACCCAATCCCCAGGGCTTGGTAAGATTGCCTATTGACTCTATACTATGGTATAGGGTTTATACTTATATCGGGAGGTTCAATATGGAAGCAACTCTAACGATCGGAAAGGTAGCCAAAGAGGCCGGCGTCAACATCCAGACGATCCGTTTTTACGAACGCAAGGAGCTTCTCTCACCGGATGGCCACAGAGAATCGGGCTACAGGCTATATGCGCCGGACGCCATTAACAGAGTTCGCTTTATCAAAAACGCCCAGGAATTGGGCTTTAGTCTTAAAGAGGTTTCCGGTCTTCTTCGTTTGCGGATCAGCCGGAGGGTTCATTGCGCGAGCGTCAAAAAGAAGGCGGGGTCAAAACTCCGAGACGTTCAAGAGAAAATCGCGGGACTCCAGGCTTTAGAGCGCGTTTTAAGGGGTCTGATCAACACCTGCCAAAGCCAAGGGACCACCAACTCCTGTCCGATCTTAAAAAGTTTGGAAGTGAATAGAAAAAGTAATGTTTCCAAGGGGGTAAAAAAAAGATGAAGGAGAAAATAGCGAGCATCGGAGCCGTTGTTTCGGCAGGGTTTGCCTCTATCTGTTGCATCGGGCCGCTTGTGCTGGTGGGCCTGGGTTTGGGAGGCGCAGGACTGGCCGCGGGCCTGGCTAAATACCGCCCTTTCTTTTTAGCCATAACCGCCGTCTTTCTAGGCGTGGCTTTTTATTCGACCTACAGAAAGCGCGAGGTAGCTTGCGCTGACGGGTCTTGCGAATTACGCTATGGAAGCAAAACCATGAAGGGATTCCTGTGGGTTGTTGCGGCCGCCGCCCTGGGCACGGCCACATTTCCCAGCTGGTCCGGCTTGATTTTAAGGAGCCAGCCTGTCGCGGTTAGCACGGATGCCGGGACCGTCCGGCTTGTGGTGACAGGCATGACCTGTGCCGCCTGCGCGGCGGGGATTGAAAAGTCTCTCATGAAGGTTCCAGGCGTGGAATCTGCTTCGGTGAGCCTGGAAAACGAAGAGGCCGTGATCATGGCGCGTCCTGGCCAAGCGCAAACGGAGGCTCTGATCGAGGCGGTGAGAAAGACCGGCAACTACGATGCCAAAATCAAATCTTAAAAAGAGCGAGGACTAAAATGACTCAACCCGTAGAAACTCACGAGGAATGCTGCCGAGTTGCCACCACCACCTGCCCTTGTCCGGCATGCGGCAATAACGGACGCAAAGTTAAACCGGTTACGCTGGATAACCACATTCCGAATCCTATGCGCGAGGAAATAGGCGAGGATGCCACCTTCTGTCTTAATCCAGACTGCGAGGTCGTCTACTGCAATCCGCAAGGCAAGACAGTCAAAAGAGGCCAGACGAAGCTACCCGTAACGATTAAAGACCTTGACGACGACATTCTTGTCTGTTACTGCTTTGAGCATAAACGCGGGGACCTGCGCCGGGACATTAAGGAGAAGGGCAAGACTGACATTCCTGATCAAATCAGAAAAGGCGTCCAAGAAGGCCGCTGCGACTGCGAGCGAAAAAATCCCCAAGGAGCTTGCTGTCTAGGCAATGTGGCTGGTTCCATAAAACAGATCCAAGAGGAGCTGGATAATCCGATTTTTGGGAAAGATATTAATTCTGCTTAATGTGGGATAAGATACGGCGCTTTATGGCATCGAGCGTGTTTAAATTGGGCTTTACCTGCCACATGTTTCGAAGCGCTTGCGAGATCAGGCTAAGTTGGCGGGCGAACCGGTTGCAATGCTCGCACATGGATAGATGCATCCGCACCATCAGCCGTTTATACCACGCCACATGCTCAAAGCTTCCCGTAGACAATCCTAGGGCCATTTCCCGGCAGGTGGGCATCAAAAACATCATGAGCTTCCCCATTTTTTCTCTAGGCATTCACGCAGTTTGATACGAGCCCGGTGCATGAGCACCCTTAAATGAGTGTAGGAGATTCCCAAAATGTTACAGATAGTGTCCGATGATTCCTT
Source organism: Elusimicrobiota bacterium (assembly GCA_016205025.1). Taxonomy (GTDB): domain Bacteria; phylum Elusimicrobiota; class Elusimicrobia; order JACQPE01; family JACQPE01; genus JACQJO01. Next base: position 25,957 of record JACQJO010000079.1, on the reverse strand, counting down.
CTCCACTTCTTTTAGAAAGAAAGCCGTCCGGTGCTGAATGGGTAGATTTTCCGAGCATTTCTCGATCCACGCTTGAATTTCATTGGTCAAAGCCGTGTCTTCGGGGCCTCGAGGAGGTGAGTTCCATATTCCCGCCGGGTTAAATCTTTTTTCAAATACATCTTCTGTATTGTCCAAACTTTCTTCCTTCTGGCGTTTGCGCCGCATCTCCGAGGCTTTGTTGTAGAGAATTCCAAAAAGATAGGTTTTGAGTTGTGCCCGCCCCTCAAAGCGGTCCACGGCGCTTAAGAAAGCGACGAAGGTTTGCTGGACAAGCTCTTCCGCGTCGAAGTCTAAAAAGCCCATCGCAAAGGCGCCCGCCATAAGAGGCTGGGTGTAGGTATTGACCAAATCCTCCATCGCGCCATTTTTGCGTTCCCGCAGATTTTGAATTTGGTCCTGGACAGTTTTGAGAGGCATTAATTCCTTAAAAAGACTGTAACATTCTATAGATTTAGCCCACATACTTTACAGAAAGTCTTATGACCGTCTTTTGGAAATTCCCCAAGGGTCTATTTTTTTCCTTTGGCATAGCCTTGGCCGTCGTCTATACGTGTTTTCTATTGGTTATTCCTTTTAACGATCACATTCCGGGCTTCCTTGCTATTTATGCGGTTCTCATTCTACTGTCGGTCATCATGGCGGCATGGTTAAAGAAAAACGAAGTTCCGTCTAGCCGATGGATTATTTTTGCCTTTGCTGTCTTGTTCAGGCTTACGCTTTTATGGACTCCTCCCATGTCCACGGATATTTATCGCTATGTTTGGGATGGCCGGGTCCAGCAAGCGGGAATCAATCCATATCTGCATTCTCCTTTAGCGCCGGAGTTGAAGTTTCTGCGCGATGATTTGCATTCCTCCATTAACCACCCCGGCCTTTCTACCATCTATCCTCCGTTGGCGCAGTGGACGTTTCGCTTGGGAGCGGCCATCGCTCCTACCGTATTCGTACAGAAGATTATTTTCACTTTGTTTGATTTGGCCGCGGTATGGGTGCTTTTGATGCTTTTGGAATTGAAGAGAATTTCACCCGCGTGGGGCGCTGTGTACGCCTGGCATCCTCTGGTCATTGTCGAGTTCGCCGGGTCAGGTCATCTTGACAGCCTCATGATTTTTCTGATGATCGTTTCCCTCTACTTATTGGAAAGGAAAAAGATGATTCCCGCCACCATCGCTCTGGCCGGCGCTGCCCTATCAAAAATCGCGCCCCTCTCGATGGTTCCGTGGTTGTTGATGCAAAAAAATAAACGTCTTTTGGCAATCTATGGCCTTGTGATTATCGCCGCGTGCCTGCCGTTTGCTAGAGGACTTTTGGAGATGGCATCGCGGGGAGAGCCGGTGTTTGCGGGTTTTAGCGCTTTTGCAAAGGATTGGACGTTTAACTCGAGTTTATATGCCCTGCTTGGATTGGCAATTCCCAGCATGACGATTCGTAAGTCAATTTTGGCGCTTGGCCTGGCGAGTTTTTCTTTTTACTGGGCCCGTAGAAACAGAGAGGATTCCATGCGTTACGCCTTCGGGTGTTTCTACGCCCTGCTACTGTGCAGTTCGATCGTTGAGCCCTGGTATATCACCTGGCTCATTCCTTTTTTAAGCTTTTACCCTCTATGGAGCGCTTTGGCTTGGAGTTGGCTGGCGGGATTTGCCTACGTGGTGGCGGATAGGCATTATGTTTTATGGGCTTGGATATGGGTCGCGCAGTACATTCTGGTTTATGCGCTTTTAGCAATAGAAATTATCCGGGCGCCTAAAGCAAAAGGCCCCTGTAACATTATTCGGTCTTAGATCACTTATTTATATACGCTAGGAGGAATTTAAAAATGATGACAACGGTATTGATCGTTCTGACTCTGGTTTTGGCCTTTTCCAATGGAGCTAATGACGTTTCCAAGGGAATAGCTACTCTCGTGGGAAGCGGCGTTACCAATTACAAGAGAGCCCTTGTATGGGGAACGCTATGGACCGTGGCCGGCGGCCTGGCGGCGGCTTTCGCCTCACAGGGTTTGGTGGCGGCTTTTAGCGGCAAGGACCTTTTAGCCCAGCCTTTGACAGGACACGCTTTTCTTATATCGGTAGCCGGCGGAGCCATCTTGTGGCTATTGGCCGCCTGTCTCACCGGACTTCCGGTTTCAACCACGCATGCCATTACCGGCGCCTTGGGCGGGGCGGGGATTATGGCCATCCGTCTGGGAGGGATCGAGTGGATCGCCCTGGGCAAAAAATTTGCCATGCCGCTTTTGGTCAGCCCGTTACTTTCCATGGCGCTCATGCTTCTTTTATTCCCCTTAATCCGTTATACGGTCGGGCGTTTTCAAAAATATTGCGTTTGCATGGAACGCGGGCAGGGCGTATGCATCCGCTTAGACCCTAACGCCTCCGCGGCAGTCGCCGTGGTTGAGGCGCCTATCTGGGTACAGCCGATAGTGGGCCAGTCGCAGGAATGCGAATCGGAGCCCGCAGTTTTTTTAGGGATTAACGCGCTGGATGCTCTACACTGGCTTACCTCGGGCTTAACCAGTTTCGCGCGAGGCTTGAATGACACCCCGAAAATTTTGGCGCTGGGGGTAGCGGCGGCCTCTTTGGCGGGTCTTAACCAGCTTGAGATGTACGCGCTGGTGGCCTTCGCTATGGGCCTAGGCAGTTTTTGGTGGGGCTTGAGGGTGACGGAGACTCTGGCCGCGAAGGTAACTCCGATGTCCGCCGAAGAAGGCTTTTCCGCAAATTTAATTACCTCGGCCCTCGTAGGATTTGCCTCCTACATCGCTCTGCCTGTTTCCACAACGCATGTCTCAAGCGGGGCGATTATGGGAATAGGTATGCGCAAGGGCGGTAAAGACATACGCTGGCGCACCGTTAAAGATATGTTTTGGGCTTGGATCGTGACGCTTCCCGCCGCCGCTATTTTTGCGATGGGACTTTACGCGCTTATTTCAGGAGGACGGATATGAACATACAGACAATCGAAATCAAAGATTCTCTCATACTGCATAAGCCTTCACTTTACGCATTCAACCGGGAGGGACTGCATTTTTTTGTGGACGCCCAAGCGCCTAACTGGATCGCCCTAGACAGCCGCGGAGCGCGACTCCTTAGCTGGGTGGACGGCAAAACAAGCTTGGGGCAATTAGCCCAACTCTACGCCGGTTTATATGAAGTGGATTTAGGCAAAGCCTGGCTTCATGCGCGCACATTTGTTCAAGAGGCCCTAGCGAAGGGCATTCTATCCCTCGAACCTGTCAAGGCCGATACGTACAAAGGCCGCCAGCACTATTTAAAACCACAGGGCTTGAAAGAATTTTGGATTCACTTAACCCAAACCTGTAATTTAAGCTGTTCTCATTGCCTGGTATCCTCCAATCCCAAAGGAGAAAAGGGGCCGGAGATTGAGTTCTATAAGAAAATAGCCTCCCAGTCCTCCAGTCTAGGCGTTAAGCGTTTCTATGTGACAGGTGGAGAGCCTTTCGCCCGCACCGATATTTTCGATTTGATCGGTTACATCACGGGGCCGCTGGACTGCGAACTCATCCTTCTTACCAACGCGACATTGATTGAGGGCGAGCGCCTAAAAAAACTGGAAGCGCTGGACCGCAAGAAAATTAAATTTCAAGTGAGCTTAGATGGTACGACGGCTAAAACCAATGATGCTATTCGCGGTAAAGGTGTATTTGACAGGGCCTCCCAAGGATTGAAGTCACTGGCGGCCCTTGGTTTTGACGTCTCTTTTACCGCCGCCGTGACCAAAACCAACCTGAAGGAACTCGAAGACTTGCCCCAGTTGGCTAAAAATCTGGGCGCTAAATCCGTCCATCTTATGTGGCTTCATAACCGTGGCCGCGTGTTGGAAACCCAAGAGAAATCCTTTTTCCCGGATAATGCCGAGCTGATGGCTTTGGCACGCGAAGTAAAACAACAGGCGGATTCTTTAGGCATCATCTTTGACAACTACGAATCCATAAAATCGCGCGTCAACGGACAGCCCGGAGTGAAATACGACCTGAGCGGACTTTGCTGGGAATCCTTGTGCCTGTATGTGGATGGCCACGTCTATCCTTCCGCCGCGATGGCGGGATTTCCGCTTTTAAGTTTGGGCGATGCACGGAAAGAGTCCCTGCGCAACTTGTGGCTGGACAGTCCGGTGGCTAAAAAATTTAGAAAAGCTTCCGTCGCCCAGGCTAAAAATTTTCAAAACGATCCCTTCAAATTCTTAACCGGCGGAGGCGACTTGGAGCACAGCTATTTTTTCTCCTCCAATGGGAAAGAGGGCTCTCTGGTGGGCCACGACCCCTATTACAAACTTTATGTCGAACTCATGAAAAATATTATGAGCAAGCTGGGCCAGGCCAAACAAAAATCGTTCAACACTAAATCTGGATTTAGCTCGCCGGTAATTCTTCATGCCATGGGCGACGATTCCATCGCTTGCAGTGAAGATGCGAAGGATTGGCTGGACTTGCAAAAAACTCCCGTTAGGACTCTGCATTCCAATTGTGTTCTAGCCTTCGATGTGGAGAAACCCTACCGCATTGTCCAGCAGTTCTATGGCAAAGCCGCGGATAAGCCCCAGGCCGATCTCTGCTGTCCCATTAAATATGCCGATTCTGAAATTTCTCATATCCCGCAAGAAGTGATTGATCGCTTTTATGGCTGCGGTTCGCCGATCACCCAAGCGCAGGTGCGGCTTGGAGAAACCGCGCTCGACCTGGGTTCCGGAGCAGGCATTGACGTTTTCATTGCCGCCAAAAAAGTGGGCTCCCAGGGCAAAGCCATCGGCGTGGACATGACGGATCAAATGTTGGGCGTGGCGCGTGAATGCCAAAAAACAGTGGCCCAAAACCTGGGTTTTGACGCCGTGGAGTTCAAAAAAGGGTATTTGGAAAGTATCCCGGTTGAAAATCAAAGCGTGGACCTAGTCACTTCCAACTGCGTCATCAACCTTTCTCCTAATAAGCCAAAAGTGTTTGCCGAAATGTGGCGAATCTTAAAAGACCACGGCCGCGCGGTGGCGGCCGATATTGTTTCCGATGAGCCGGTACCCTTAAATCTTCAAGCTCACAAAGACTTGTGGGGAGAGTGCATCTCTGGATCGCTTTCCGAAGCCGAGTTTGTGGCGGGCCTTGAGAAGGCGGGCTTTTATGGAATCTCCGTTCTCAAGAAAACTTTCTGGAAAGAAGTCGAGGGTCACAAGTTCTATTCCGTCACCGTGCGCGGTTATAAGTTTGAGAAAAAAGCAGGGTGCCGTTTCATCGGCCAAAAGGCAATTTATTTGGGCCCTTACAAAGCAACAGTGGATGAAGAAGGGCATGTATTCCCGCGCAATGAGGCCATCGAGGTTTGTACGGATACGGCAGCCAAACTCTCCGCCGCGCCTTATGCCGGACAATTTCGAATCCTAGAACCCGACGGAGCGGGAATTCTTCCAATTCCCATGGCAGAGGAATCCTGCTGTGCCACGGGTGCGCCGGGAGGCTGTTGTTAGTGAAAATATCCGTCATTATTCCCACTCGCAACGAAGAGATAAATATCGCGCTGGCGATTCACTATTTACGGACGACCTCGGATCGGAATACAACCGAAATCATCGTGGTGGATGGTCAAAGCTCGGATAGGACCATTGATATAGCCCAGGGGTTGGCAGACAAGGTCATACGGGCCGTCTGTTTAGGCCGTGCCGCTCAAATGCACGAAGGGGCGCTATCTGCCAACGGAGACCTCTTGCTTTTTCTTCACGCCGACACACAACTGCCTGCGAACTGGCAAGAGCGGCTGAATGAAGTTTGGGCCCCGGACAATAAAACAATAGCCACGGCTTTCCGGCTTGGCTTTGACAGCGAGCGGCCGTTTTTCCGCTTTCTTGCGTCTGTGGCCAATTGGAGAACGTCTTGGACCTGCGTGCCCCATGGAGATCAGTCTATCTCAATTCAGAAAGATATTTATTTCCGCGTGGGAGGTTTTCCGCCGGTTCCCATTATGGAGGAGTATTTTCTTTTTAAGAAACTGCGGCGTTTAGGCTGCGTGAGACTGCTTCCGGAGGCCATCAAAACTTCTGTCCGGCGCTACGAACAAAATGGCCGTGTGTTTAACGGTTTACGCAACGTTTTAATCATTGCTCTTTTTTATCTGGGAGTGCCCCCTCGGCATTTAGCGAGGATGTATTGGTGACGCCTGTAACATTTATGCGTCCGCGGACACTTATGTTATGAAAGCGCTTGGAAAATATCATATGAACTCGCTATTAAGGCGGAATAAACTTTTCTCCCTCATTCAGGTTGCGGGTGTTTTAATGATTGCCGCCGGTGAGGCAGGCGCCTTTGACCAAAATCACGTCCAGTGGGATCAAGTGCTCAAGGGATATTCACACGAGGGATTCGTAAACTATAAAAAACTCAAAGCGGAGCCTAAAATTTTGGATCAATATCTGGATTCCTTGGCCGGGCTCAAGGAATCGGAATATAAGGCCTGGAAAAGGGAGGATCAAATTGCTTTCTGGATTAACGCCTATAACGCCCTAACTGTTAAGGCGATCTTGGATCACTACCCTATCAAGTCTTCCTGGGCGGCTTCCCTGCGATTTCCTAAAAACAGCATCCGCCAGATTCCCGGAGTTTGGGACAAGCTTCAATTCACGGTGATTGGGCGCAAGATAAGCCTTAATGAAATTGAGCACGAAACTTTGAGAAAGCAATTTAAGGAGCCGCGCGCTCACATGGCGCTTGTCTGCGCTTCTATCGGTTGCCCTCCATTGCGCGGCGAAGCCTATACCAGCGTTGGGCTTGAGTCGCAGTTAGACGATCAGGCGAAACGTTTCTTGGAAAATCCAGCTAAGTTCAAGATAGACAAAGAGAATAAACGTATGTCTATGGTCAGCGGGATCGAAGTGGAAGCCAGACAGCCCATTTTTCTATCTCCGATATTTAAGTGGTTTGGCGAAGACTTTAAAAACGCCTATCCTGCAAAGGAAGGATTCGGAGACCATGGCACTACGGAGAAAGCGGTGCTTAACTTTATCAGCCGCTATGTATCCCAACAGGACAGGCCGTACCTTTTAAAAGGAAACTACGATATTAAGTATTTGAACTATGATTGGTCCCTCAATGAATCCAAGTAACTCTAAGACCAAGCGGGGGTACCCACCGAAGGTGGGTCTGCGCGGAAATGGTTGGAGGTCGGCAGACCGGAAACCATGAAGATGAAATATGTTCTAGGAATTTTGATCGTGGTCCTTTTGATCGGATTAGGCAGGCATTTCAACATGCAAGAGCTATTGGGGAGTATCCAGCGTTCGGGTTCTTGGGGCCCGTTTGTTTTTATAGCCGCCTACGTTCTTGCCTGCGTACTTTTTCTGCCGGGAGCCATCCTTACCCTGGGCGCCGGGGCCCTCTTTGGGGTTTTCTGGGGCACCGCTTATGTCTCTTTGGGCTCGGTATTGGGCGCCACTGCGGCATTTCTGATCGGACGGTATTTAGTGCGGGATTGGGTGGCTAAAAAAATTGAGAACAATCCAAAGTTTAAGGCGATCAGTGCCGCCGTTACCAGGGAGGGATTCAAGATCGTCGGGTTGACCCGGCTTTCTCCCATATTTCCATTCAATCTTTTGAACTACGCCTACGGCGTGACGGGAGTGCGCTTAAGAGATTATGTTATTGCCTCCTGGATCGGAATGCTTCCGGGGACCGTTATGTATGTCTACCTGGGCTCTTTGGCGGGAGATTTGAGTAAGCTTATTTCCGGCGGACATACCAAGACCCCTTTCGAGTGGGCGCTCTACATTGTTGGATTGCTAGCGGCCGTGGGGGTAAGCCTGTATGTGACCCATATAGCCCGCACCGCTTTAGAAAAAACAAGGCAGGGAAAACCTGCCGGAATGAAAGTCAATTAAAGGAGGAGAATCGAATTATGACACGACTCGTAATGGTAATCGCCGCGTTGCTTGCGGCCACAACGCTCAAAGCAGCGGAGCATCCCAAAGAACATCCGACTGCCAAATCGGCTCAAGAGGAGCATATCAGCGGAGTTGAAGGAAAAACTGCCGAGCATCCCAAGAAAGGAGAGCATCCCGCCGGGCACGAACACCCCATGGGCTCCAAGGAGTGGACCAAGCAAACGACCAAGGAATACACTCAAGAAGTGGAGCGCTATGTTAAAGAAGAATCCGCCAAGGGCGCTTTCAAAGTGCACGATGACAAGCTTGGTAAAGATTGGCAATTAAAACTTGTGCGTATTCACAAAGACCGCGTGGTGCATTTGGGAAACAATCAGTTCTTTGCCTGCTCGGATTTTAAATCCGTTAAAAAAGGCTCGAAAGACAAGGTAGATCTGGACTTCTATGCCACGAAAACCAAAGAGGGCTGGAAGACGGATAAAGTCTTGATTCACAAGGTCAACGGCAGACCCCGCTATACCTATAACGATAAAAACGAGATGGTGCCGGTGAACAATTAGATTGGAGCGCCGGGGACCCTTCAGAAAATGTTCTGGAGGGTCCCAAGGCACTTATGAAACAAAACTCAAAAAAGATTTTGACGGATGTGGAGGAGCGTCTATGAATAAAGTGACTGTTAATCCCATGGATGAGCACAATCAAATTCTTGTGGCCAATGCTCACCCTTCTGATTGGGTTAATCCCACACCCGCTTCTAAATACAACCTGGTTGTGATCGGGGCTGGAACGGCGGGGCTTGTGACCGCCGCAGGGGCCGCCAGTTTGGGAGCCAAGGTCGCTTTGATTGAAAAGCATTTAATGGGAGGCGACTGCCTTAATGTGGGTTGCGTGCCTTCTAAGGCTTTGATCCGGGCCTCACGGGCCATCGCGGAGGTTCGTAGCGCCGTGAATTGTGGCGTCATTGTCCCGCCGGGGTCTAAGGTGGACTTTCCATCTGTCATGGCGCGTATGCGCCGCTTGCGCGCCCAAATAAGCCCCAATGATTCGGTTCAGCGCTTTAAGAAGTTGGGAGTGGATGTTTTTTTGGGCGAGGCCAAGTTCGCAGGCCCCAGTATCATCGAAGTGGGCGACCAAAGACTTTGTTTCGCCAAGGCGGTCATCGCTTCTGGAGCCCGCGCGGTGGAGTTGCCCATCCCGGGGCTTAAAGAAGCCGGTTATCTCACCAACGAAACAATTTTTTCTTTAATCGAACTGCCTAAACGTTTGGCCGTCATTGGTGCCGGCCCCATTGGCTGTGAGATGGCCCAGGCTTTCTTGCGTTTCGGCTCCGAAGTCTATCTTATGGAAGCCCTGGGCCAAACCCTTATTCGCGAAGATCGCGACGCCGCGGCCATCATTGAGGATGCATTCGTGCGGGAAGGGATAAAGTTTTCCTGTAACCACAACGTCACTCGGATCGAAAAAAGAGGCAATGAGAAGGTGATCTTCACACAGTGCGATTGCCATAAAGACGGGTTTGTCGTGGATCAGATTCTGGTGGGGGTTGGGCGGGCTCCCAACGTCGAAGGCTTAAGCCTTGAGGCGGCGGGAGTGGACTATGACAAGAAATCCGGTGTCAAGGTAAATGATCGCTTGCAAACCACAAATTCCCGCATTTACGCGGCTGGCGACATCTGTTCGGCTCATAAGTTTACGCATGCCGCAGACGCCATGGCGCGTATCGTGATCCAGAACGCTTTGTTCATGGGGCGCAAAAAAGCAAGCGCGCTGACCATTCCCTGGTGCACCTACACCGATCCCGAGATTGCCCACGTGGGTTTGTATGAAAAATCCACCAAAGAAAAAGGCATTCCCGTTCAGACATTTGTTCAGGAACTCCGCGATGTAGACCGCGCCATCCTAGACGGTGAATCGGAAGGGTTTATTAAGGTCCATGCAAGGCAAGGAACGGATCAAATCCTGGGAGCCACGATTGTGGCGCGCCATGCCGGAGAAATGATCGGTGAGGTAACTTTAGCAATGACTAACGGCATAGGGCTCAAAGGAATTGCCCAAACGATTCATCCATACCCGACTCAAGCGGAATGCATCAAAAGAGTCGCGGATGCTTACAGCCGGACCCGCCTGACTACGCGAGTGAAAACCGTTTTGGAAACGTGGCTTAAATGGAGCAGATAAAACCAGGAGGTGAGTAATTATGTAGCGGCCGCACTTATGTGGCCTACCTTTCTAAAGTTCCTCAAAGTCAATGGTTTTTTACTGCGCAATACCACATAACTAACTGTAAATTTTGAAACTTGCTGACAGCACAGGACTTTGGGGTAAAGAGTCCTACATGAGTTCAATGTGCTAGCGGCCTAGCTGGACCATCGAATGGGATAAATTCCCAGACCCTAATCCGACGGCTAAAATCAAAAAACTTCAAGAAGACAATAAGCGGCTTCGCTACTTGTCCAAAGAAGAAATGGTGACGCTTCTTAGCGCCTGCCACCCACGGCTTTATCCGCTAGTGACGTGCGCGCTGATGACTGGTATGAGAAAAGGAGAAATTTTAGCTTTGAATTGGGAAAACGTGGATTTAGGGACGGGAATTATCTATGTGATAGAATCGAAATCAGGTAAGCCAAGGGAAATTCCCATTACCTCAAAATTGGACGAGGTGTTCGGCTCTTTAAATCCCCGGTCTAGGGGGTCAGTTTTCAGCATCGGAGAAACAATGCAACGTCGTTTTTTTGCTCAAGCGATAATGGAAAATTTTAGCTCCGGGATGGACACCATTTGGACACCAAGGGGTGTTTCCAGTTCTGGAGATCAAGAGGAAATCAGGCTGAATCCTCTCGAGAATCAGCCTATGTGGCCCCATCGTCTAGCGGCCTAGGACGCTGCCCTCTCAAGGCAGAGATCACGGGTTCGAATCCCGTTGGGGCCACCATCTTTTTTTGGCCTTTGTGCCAAATTTGTGCCATCTTTCTGCTAGAATCTCTCTCGTAACCCCTGTTCTAAACCCTAATGGCACGAATCTATCAACGTCAAGGCCAAAGCGGCCGCATCTGGTATCTCGATTATTCTCTCGGCGGCCGCCGCATCAGAAAAAGACTCGGCAAATCAAAGAAGCTCGCCGAACTCGCGAAGGCGGATGTTGAAGTAAAACTTGAAAGAAGCGAAATCGGTTTTGCCAACAAAGACGTGGGCCTTAAAGAATTCATCGGCGAGTACCTCAACTACTCGAAGGCCAACAAATCAGCTAACACCTTTGACCGGGACCGAAGGACGCTTAAAACGTTTTACGAGTTCGTCAAAGCCGAGCGTTTAACCGCGGTCACGGTTACCAAAATAGAGGCTTACAAAACTTTTCGTCAGAACGCCGGCGCTAAGCCCGCCACGGTCAACCGCGAGCTAAACTCCATCAAAGCCATGTTAACCAAAGCCGTTGCCTGGGGCTATTTGGCCAAAAGCCCGGCCCAGTCCGTCAAAAAATTCAAGGAACCCAAACGCCAAGTGCGCTATTTCACAAAAGAAGAAATTCAAAAACTTGTGGAAAACGCGCAGAGCCCGCGCCTGGCCGCCATTGTTCAAATTTTGGCCTACACCGGCTTGCGCCGCAGCGAGTTGGTTCATTTAACCTGGGATGATCTGGATTTCAAAAAGAAGCTCCTCGTGGTCCAAGCCAAAAACGGCTGGCAGCCCAAGGACTACGAAGTGCGCCATATTCCCTTAAATGACCGATTGCTTAGAGTTTTGCGGGAGGTTACCAGGAACGGAAGCCCTTATATTTTCCCAAACATAAGCGGCGCAACATTGATCGGCAACCTTCTCTCGCGTGATTTCCGCCGCCTCGCCAAGCGCTGCGGCTTAAAAAACACCTCAATCCACTCCCTGCGCCACAGCTTCGCCAGCCACCTGGTCATGCAGGGCGTTAATCTCTACACCGTCCAAAAACTCCTAGGCCACTCCAGCATCAAAACTACCGAAATCTACGCCCACCTGGCCCCTAATTACCTTAGTTCTGCCGTGAGCAAGCTGACTTTTTAGCATCGCGGACTTTAAATAAAAATCAGAGACAAAAAGAGTTGGGTTGCAAGTAATGGAACTTAACGCAACCTACCAGCCCATCAGAGCATCAAACGATCACATGCTGGAGCGTATCAATCATGGTCAAGTGAAGAGGACGCTAAGTTGGCCAAGCTGTTCCATCGTGGCATGACCGCAAAGGACCTTGCTTGTCAATTTCAGCGTTAGACTTCACTTGGGCATCCCGTCTGCCTTAAACGTAAAAACCTGGCTTCGACAACCGGCCATGATCCTGCACAATTTGTTGACTTAAAACACATCCGCGGCGTTATAGGCAAAAAACGCCCTGGGTTATCATGACGGAATTAACCAATTCGCTGTAGCCTAAGAAAATCGGTAAAAACAACAAATTCCATAAAATTATCCTTTCTGGATTTTATTTTTACTCTTGCAATTTATCATGACCAGGGTTAAGCTAAAGATAAATTCTATGGAGGTTCCATCCGGTGCCGTTTAAGCTTTTGATCGTTGAAAAAACTCCCGACATTTGCGCTCAAATGGGGAGGGTATCCAAAAAACAAGAGGTTCTGATTGTGCGCGCGGCAAGTTTTGCCAAGGCTTACAGAGCGGCCGCGCGGGATTATCCGGACGCCCTATTGCTTGTTGAGAAGCCGGGTCTTGAGATAAACGCGGCTGGGGCATTGGTTGAAAAGCTCGCTCAAACGCCCCGGCTCGCTTTCATCCCTCTTTTTTGCCTCTGCCGCCGCGGCGATCACGCGCACAAAAAAACAGCATTAACGTATCACATTGACTGCTTGGGGGCCAGCTTGGACCCTTGCGAAGTTCCTTCCTTTATAAGAGGCCGTGTTGCCATTTACCAAAGAAATGCTGTCTTGAAGCTCGGCAGTATCGCACTGGACCCGGTTCGCCGTGTCCTCTGGTCTAACCACGGCACGAAAACATCCCGAAGGGTTCCTCCCAAGGAATTCGAGTTAATGTACCATTTGGGAAAAAATAGCGGGCAACCTGATCCCGAGCGCGCTATACGCAAGGCTTTACGATTAAAACACAGTGAAAACATCAACACCATCGCCTGCCGGGCCAGACAAGCGGCGCCTCTTCCCGTCCGCCGGCTTCTTCATATAGATTTTGTGCCTGGTCAGGGATGGCGCTTAACGGTAGATTAGCCGCACGCGCCAGATTTCATTTTTGAAATTAGGTGCCCTCTTCAAGGAATTCCACATTTCTTCTTTCCAGCCAGTTGGTTTTTTCCGATGAGACCAAAAGCTGAATCATTAGACATTCTCGCTAATCCGATTTCACCATTGAAATCATGTCCCCTGTTCTTGACAAGATAGGCATGGACCCTTAACCTAACACCAACGACTGGGTTGGAACTCTCGCGCGGTGTTCTTTGAAACAAGCGGTCACCCGATAAAGGCAAATCCCGAGCAATCGGGAGGCGCAAAGCTGAAGGGATCCTGTTTTTTAGGATAGCCAGGCTGCCAAAGGCAAGGTTCAGAAGAAACCTATGCGTTTAACAGCCTGGCTTTTTCTTTTGCAGTCAAAGACCAAATGTCGCGTTAAGGGGGGAGGGTGCGATGAAAGAATTTTCCAGAAGGCTCGCCGTTGTTCTTTCCTTTTTTTTAGGGTTGGATACAGTCATTGCTGTTCCGCCTTTAATTCAACTCCAAGGACGCTTGACCGATGCCAATGGGATTAACCGCACCGGCAATTACGCCTTGGAGGCGAGCATTTTTGATGCTCCTGCGGGAGGAGGCCTCCTTTGGAAGAAAACTTTTAATAATCCCCCCGTTAGCGTTAGAAACGGAAACTTTCGTTTGGAGCTAGAGAGTGACGACAGTAGTCTTGCCATCCAAAACGCCCTCTCCTCGGATCAGGCTTATATGGAGTTGAGGGTCCTCTCCGGACCAGGAATAACCGGCCCGGAATCTCCCATGGTCCCCAGACAACGGCTCACCTCAAACGCCTTTGTATTTAAAGCCGGTAAAGCGGACCGTCTTAGCCCCGGAGCCGTGGCCGAAGGCAGTCTTCAGGTCACAAATTACCTGACCCTTCCCAGCATCACCGCCAACAGGGCTCTATCAACAGACGGCTCCAAAAACGTTGCCGCCAGCGCCGTAACCTCAACCGAACTGGACTATTTAAGCGGCGCAACCTCAAATATTCAAATCCAGCTAAACAACAAAGCCCAGGCATCCCGGCTAATTTCCGCTGGAACCGGGCTCTCCGGCGGCGGGGACTTAAGCGCCGACAGAACCATTTCCCTTAATTTAGGCAATGCCAACGCATGGACCGCCCTTCAAAGCTTTGGCAGCGGGGCCAGCTTCCCTGGTTCCGGCGTCTGGACCGTCTCGGGCAACGTGGGCATCGGCACGTCAAACCCCGCTCAAAAACTCGAAGTCGCCGGAGCCATTAAAGCCAGCGGAGGTTATGTCCAGCCCGGCAGCGGAGGGGAAGCCCTGCGCATGATAAGAGGGGCGATTAATGCAAACAATACGCCAAAATACGGCTCTGGTTTTACGATGGGCGCGAAAGGGGGAACCGGTGTTTACAATGTTAATTTTATAACGGCTTTTAGCGCTGCGCCGGTATGTATGGCCATACGAGGACCTACCACTGCCCCATTGCCAGCCGCCATACATATCTCCGCTACCCCCACCACTAGCTCGTGTCAGATAACCTTAATGAAGACCGACGACCCGAGCAACACAGATGGTGATTTTATGTTCATTGTCGTCGGCCCTCCATAGGACGAGGGCTCTCGGGAGGTGATTTCTGATTCATAAAGAAGCTGATGATAAAAAAGGAAAGGTCATGAGAAGGAAAAAAACACCAGCCTTTTTTATTTTTGTTATGGTTATTCTCGGGATGGGAACGGCCAGTTTGGCGTACGAAAAAACAAGCATCAGGTTGATTTTATTGATGATAATGGGCATGGCGTTTTTTGCTTCTGCCGCTGAAACACCAACCTCCAAACCCATCGGCAAGGTGATCGGCAATGAAATCAAAGGCAACTCCACTGGGCTTATCCTGGAGGTTAATAAGGGTCTTGTTCCGGGAAGAGTGGTGAAACTTGAAGATGGCCTAACGGCCGTTGTTGGTCAGCTTCTCTCCGAGCGCATGGGCCTTTATTATTATGAAGCCACTCTGTCTGGTAAATACAAGATCGCGGCAGGTTTAAGCGTTTATCCAGAGGGAACCGCCCTGGTCCCAATGAAAACAGCGCCAGGGCCTACTTTTTGGAAAAAACTGGCTGATACCTGGTCTCCTTACACCGCCAAAAAAACGGCCGAAGTGACTTCCGTCCAAAGCAACAGGGCCTTAATCGACCGCGGCTCTATGCACGAAGTCCATGAAAGGGATATCTACGCGATTTATGACTCCAGCGGCCATTATAAGGGAATGCTGGAAGTCAGAGGGCCGGGAGACTTCCAATCTCAAGGTAAGCTCTACAACGCCCTGGAAGACCGGGGTAAACGCCGGAACGCTTTGAACACGGCGGCTGGGGATAAGGCCCAATTTTTAGGTCAAAGAAAACTTTTTAATCTCCATGGCGCTTATGGGTTTCGCAATAAACGCGAGAACGTGCTGGGTGAACCTGAAAAAGTAACGAGCGGAGGCCTCCTGTGGTCAGTTACGGCGCCTGATGGCTGGGGGTTTGAAATCCTTTTTGGAGCTTTTACCAGAAAAGTGGTGAGCGAGGAAAAAATACGAACGCAGGATTCTTCTCCTGGAGAATTGAGTTATCAAGACCTAAAAATAAAACACAAAGCAACGTTTATGGCTCCCATGTGGCTACGCAAAAACTTTTTCTATCCGCACGCTTTTTCCCCTTACATCGGTTTGGGGACAGCTTATCTCAATGTTGAGTATTCTTACTATCGCCAATCAAACTTTAATGCGACGCCTCCGGACTGGCAAGTCCGCGTAGAAACAACTAAAACTAAACGGGAAGCCGGAAGATTCATACCCATGTTCGGCGGCGGGATCGAGCTTTTCCCCGGACGATTCCTCCATCCCCGAGCCGAGGTCAGATATTTTCATGGGCCAGAATTTTTCACTGAAACCGACATTTTCAATACAAGTTCGATTTATTACTCATTCGCGTTGTCAACGTCATGGTAAAAAACAATGCGTCAGCTTTTTCAAAAGGAGGATGTAGCCCCGCCGCAGGCAGGGTGAACGTGAGGCTCATGTAGTTATGCAAAGGAATTTAAGAAAGTGAAATATTTTCAAGGAACGATTTTTGTTACGTTCATATTGATGATGAATATCAATCTCTACCCTCAATCCTGTCCCGCTGATTTGGGAACATTCACCTGCTCTCCCACCAGTGGCATTGGGCCGCTAAGGAGCCCCAATGTTTTAAAAATCCTAACTACCGTTAATCATGGAAACAACGCTAATTTTAAAAACTCCGGGGATGCCCAGCTTTCTGTCCAAGGACCTGGGGGCAGAGTCGTAAACGGAGGTTTTATCCCCGCAGGCTGCAACATCAATCAATGCGACAGGCAGAAACTCATATGGGACGGGGTAACCCCCGTGGCGCCCGGGACCTACACCTTCACCGTCACCTATGTCCCCGGGGTTGACCCAAAAACTAATGAGTCCACAACAACTCGAACCAATATCCTGCCCTTAAACCTTGCTTTCTTCTTCGGCTTGTCTAACGAGCCTGGGACCGAGAACATCGGCACAACGTGCCCGGTTGCCAGGGAAACCCGCAGGGTTGCGATCTACCCTCGTTCCAAAGCACCCAGGGTAAGATTGTGGTGGTGGATTTGGGCCAGACCACGCGTTTGGATAAAATCAGCGGTGATAACCAGACACAGATCGCGGGAAGGATTTTGCCTCAAGCTTTAGTGGTCAAAACTACTTTTAGCGATGGCACGCCCAAAGCAGGGGTCCTTGTGCAATTTTCCACCACAAACATTCCTGTCGGAGGAGAGGGCGTTTCTTTATCCGCTTTTACCGGAGTATCCGACTCCAGCGGCCTGGTCACAATCAGCATGACGCTCGGTTCTGCGGCCGGAATCTATACCGTCCAGGCAACTTGCAATAATTGCGATCTTAATCCGACGGTAACTTTTACAGCCACCGCCGCCACAAAAGAAGAATCCATTGCTCTTTTAAAATTCGTCAATGATTTTGCCGCATTCAAAGGAGACATACTTAAAGGAGCCTTGAGGGTCAAGGCCGTCAATGTGCATGACAGTAAAGGAGAGGAGGGCATGAGTGTTAACTGGAGCGTTTTGCCAGAATCTTCCACAGGAGCCTCAATCGCTCCTGCGAACAATGCTACAGATCAATTCGGCATCGTCCGGGCCACCGCCGCGCTTGGCCCCACGACAGGACTCTATAAATTCCGGGCATTCTGCGCAGACTGCCAAGCAGGGCAAGAGATCATTTTCAACATCACCGCGATCGAGGGATCCCAAAGGAGAGACAGGGTTTCGGAGGTTCCTTTGTTCCAGAAAAAAGGGAGTATTCCCGATCCAGATAATCTTTCTCAACCGCTTTTGACCCTTTCGGTTTCTCCCTCCACGGTGGCCCCTGGGGGTGTGGGTACCCTCAATCCACCTCAGGATACTCAGGCCATGGTCAACATACAGACATCCTCCTCAACGCTGGCGTGGTCCATCGAGGTTCTGCCTGTTTTTGGCACAGGGGGCCATATCCATGACACCACAAGAAGACCCAGGGGGACACTTAGCGCGCCATCGGGAACAGGGGGAGCTGCCCTGACCTATCTTCCCTCTGAAGTCTCCGGAACCGAGATGATCAGACTGACTTTGCAGGATGGATCAAACAGGCAGGTCAATGCTTTTGTTAATGTGCAGATGCTGGGGATACAGAAAGAACAGCTTTCTTCTCCGCCCACCTTCTACCGCTTAACGGGCAATGATCCGTTTGTAAATTTTAAAAACCAGTTCCATCCCACTAACCATTACGGTACCCAGACGCTTTACACCGAAGTCACCAAGCTGGCTTTTGGGCATTTTCAGTCCAGCGGAGCTACTCTGGGTATTAATGACGTGAGCCTTATCAATGGGGGGTTGTTTGACCTTAATGCCAATTGGCAGCCAGGACACGAATGCCACAGAAAAGGGACAAGTGTGGATATTGATAGGAGCCATGAGGTTACGCTGTCAAATGGTACGAAAGAATTAAAACGGATAAAGGATATGGGGGCTCATCTTCAACGAATCGTGGATGCTTCCCAAAGCAATCCTGATCCAAATAAACGAATCAATTGCCGAAGAATCGTAGAACAAGGTTTCAAAAACGGCAGAAAAATCTGCAACGTCCATTTTGAGTGCCCAGCCTCTGAGTGGGGTGCCTCATGTATCCAAGCATTGCCGGAGGGGTCTGAATGTATCGAGGATTAATGAAAATGGTGTTTTTGCTGGGTTCGATCATGCCGTTTTCTTTGGCCCAGGCTGGGAAACCGTGGCCAAGGCTGGTAGATGTGGTGGTGAGGTCTTCTGTGACAGCAACGGTAGCAGGTGAATATGTATATATATATACCCTGAATAATTCGCCTAAAAATGAAATGTTCCTGTACACTTTCGAGGTGGATTTAAGAAAGAATCCACAATCACACCCTCTGTCAAGAGAAGACGTGGGCATCGAGCACGACATTCAAGCCCATTCTTTGGCGATCACCGGGAGTGATCAGATTAGATCTGTACAAATTTTTTCACCACTCGCATGGCAATCGGGGGGGCAATATGCGGCATGGAGCTCTCGTCACATAGGTGAGAGAGCTAACTGGTTGCAGCCAGGCGACAATATATCGGGATTTGGATTACGAACAAAAGAGCCGCCGGGCATTAGAAGATTTAGAACCGGCGGAATGAATTGGGATTTCTATTCATTACCCGAGCAATTTGATTTACCCAAAGGAAAAAAAGATTTTGATCTTGAAGTTGATAGGGGGATTGAATTTTTAGGCCAAACCCTCGCTCCCGTCTCCCCTCCCGACCCCTTCACCTCCAGCACCTGGACCGCCAGGATGCTCTCTGATGCCACCGAAGCCCATAAGCTCGGCTGGATCAAATCCGACCAACAGCTTGAAAAAATCAAAAAGCTGATTTCTGATTTAAACACGCAAGACAAGAAGAAACTCAAAAAATCCGTGGAGGGCATTGAAAAATACGTCTTAAAGGAAAAGAAAAAGGGCAACCTAACCGACGAAGCCGACGCCTTGGTCCGGCTCAATGCCCTGTATCTCTTGGATCGTCTTGAGGAAAAAAATAAAAAGGAGAAGAAATAAGAACAGATTTTGCTTATGGCAAGGAAACAATCTTTGGTAATGACGGAGGATGTACCCCCGAATAGATTCGGGGCGAACGTGGAGCCTATGTAGTCAGGAATATATACATGGAAAAAGGGATATCAAGTGCAATCGCGCTGATCCTGGTGGCAGGTTTAGCCGTCCAGCCTGCCCAGGCCCTTAAAACTAATCCCGATATTGTTGAGATCGGGGATAAAATCAGCTTTGATATCCCTGTCCAAAACGATCCCACCAATCCAAATTTTCTGGAAAACGTCAGAGTAGAAATCAGCAGTAAGCCCGCCTGGTTAAATCTCCTTAACACCTCGGTTATCGGCCCGATTTCCCTGCCGCCAGGGGATTCCCTGGTCATGCGCATTGACTTGGAGGTTGGCGCCTCTTTCATCCCAACAAATCAGAGAACCGAGGTCTTGGCTGAACTAAAAACCGATACCCCCAATCTGCATGTGCCCAGGCTGATCTGGCACTTTAGAACGTCCAACGCTTTTAAAACTTTTAGTTCAGAAACTCTGGATGAAGAAGATCATTCCTTCGGTGGAGGCATCTCCGAAGATCGAGATCCCCCAACAACAGCTGTTACCTTCGACGGCCCCTTGTTTGTCAGCGGCGGCGACACGTTTATATCCTCAAGCGCCTCTATTGGTCTTGATGCCATTGACGCTATCGTTGAAGACGCCGTAACTTCAGAGGTGGCCTTTATTGGTTTTAAAGTTGACCAAACGGCCCAGAATGTCGATGAGCTTAATCCTTTTATTAGCACCTTTACTTTGTCTGATGGCAGCCACTTTATCGTACTTGCCAGTTCAGACAACGCCGGCAACGCGGAAGCCGTCAAAACCAGCAGCTTTGTGGTAGATGGCGTAGCTCCGGTCACGCCCTCTAACCTCTTGGCCGACGGCTCTTCCCCCTCTCCCTGGAAAAACACCAAAAGCTTCACCATCAGCCACGCGGGCCTGGACAATCTTGGGGGCAGTGGAATCAAAGGGGCCCTGGCGAAGCTGGATGGAACGCCTCCCGTGTCCAACAGCGAGGGAACCTTCTTGGCAGGAGCAGGGTCCTTTGTGTTTAGCTCTACCTCCATTGTTAACGGAGCCAACTCAATTTATGTTTGGCTTGAAGACAATGTGGGCAATGCCGATCCCTTGAGCGCGGGGGTGGTGACCCTTCGGTTCGACGATCTTGTCCCTGTATCCAATGCTTCAGTTTCCCCTTCCACTTTCTCGACAGGGTCCATCCCAGTCGGTTTTAACTCTTCTGATCAGAACGGGGCGACCGGAAGCGGGGTGGATAAGACGTTTTTGTGGGTGAGAAAGGACAGTAATGATGACGGGTTGTTCGGGGCTTGGCAGTCGGCTCCCTTGTCCTCTATTTCAGGAAACAGCGGAACCTTTGAGTTTAATACTACGGGAGATGGAAATTACGACTTCTATACCCAGGCCAAAGACATCGCGGGGAATCTGGAGGCTGCCCCTGTTTCCACCACCCCGGCCAAAGCCTCCGCTTTCTTTGACGGCACAACTCCTGTTATCTCTAATATCCAGGTTCCTGTTGTGGCCTCCAACTTTGTTCAAGTCACCTGGAATACCGATGACAACACAACGGCTGTGGTGGAGTATTCCACCTCAAGCTCATTGGAACCCCAGGTTCTCCATGTCAAGACAGTAAGCGCCCTTTCTCGTTCCCACACAGCTTTACTGGATTGTTCCGTCCTTTCCCCTGCCCGGTTCTTTTTTAGGATCAGGGCGGTTAATAAAACAGGGCTCGTCACGGTATCGCCCGCAGGGGAGTTCGTGACTCCTGCGGATGTGTTTGTGCCTGTTGATCTTTTTGGGGTGGTGGATTTAAGCCAGCCGATTCAGATATCGGTCACCAATCCCGGCGTTACGCTCGCCACCTTCACGATCAACGGGCAATCCGGCTCCGTGGCGTTAAGCACAACTTCTTCGACCTCCATCTTCGTGGATACCTCAACCATTACCCAAGGAGATAAATTTCTCAATCTGACATTAGATGGATTCAGCTTTAACACAGGATTTATTGTGGATGTGTCCACGCGCGCAGTGAGGCTGGCGCGCGCGGTAGTTGATGAGGGGGGCGGCGCATCGGCCAGTTTTGATCTCTTCGGAGCCACCCAGTCCCAGGTTCAACTGGTGGCAGCGGAAACGGGCAATGAGGAGATGGCGGCTCCAGGAGGGAGCAAGGTATTTCTGGGTTACCTCTCCGGCATTGATCCTGTAGCGCCCAGCACAATCACTACTTTGTCAGCGCAGGCTACAGGCAACCGGGGAGAGGTTCTCCTTTCCTGGGCCGCGGTGGGCGATGATGGGAACGCAGGAACCGCCATGCAGTATGAAGTCCGTTATTCTTCTTTCTTTGTTTTAAGTCTAGAAACATTTAGTCAAGGAACCTTGGTCTCTAGTATTCCTATTCCTTCTTTAGCAGGAACCCAGGAAAGTTTGACGGTTTCTGGTCTTTCCGATGGAACCACCTACTTCTTTGGGGTTAAGGCGTTAGACGAACTCTTAAATTTCTCGGTATCGAACATCGCCCAGGTCAAAACCCTGGAGGTGGCGCAAAGCACAACCCTGGTTAATGGCTTGGCCGAGGTGTCCCTGATCTCCCCTGTTTCGGGGGTCAGCATCATCCAGGTTTCAACGGTAACCGCCAACCCCGCCGTGGCTGTGGCCACCAGCGCGGCTGCTGCCCAGGGGTTGATCCTGGCCAGCGGTCTCTTTGACATCATCAGCCCGGACCCGGCTCTCGCCGGGGGAGCCACCATCCAGTTTCGCTATCAAGACTTAATGGATGAGCTCTTGGAGCAAAGCTTGCGGGTTTACCACTTTAAGCCGGCTTTGAGTCAATGGGTTCTGGTCGCTGACCTGGGACCTGACACTCAAAGCAATCTTTTTGTTCTTCCATTAACGTCCCTTTCCTTCTTTGCGGTGTTCCTGAAAGATGCAATCGCTCCGGTGACCAGCTTGGTTAAAGAAGAGGGCAAAGAATTTATCGATCCCTCGGGCCAGGTGTTCGCTTCAAGCCAAACGGCATACGCTATTACCGCCCGGGACCCGCCCTTGGGCCGGTTAAGCGGTTTAGGAGTTTACAAAACGCTCTTTAGAATCAACCAGACCGAAGGGCCATTTAATGACTTCGCCCAAGGACAGCAACTCTTCTTTCCTCAAGAAGGTTTTAACACCATCCAGTTTCAAAGCATCGATCAAGCGGGAAACACGGAAACCCTAAAAAGCGCTGTAGTTGCCATTGACCGGACAGCTCCCCAGGCAACGCTGTCTTCCCCTGACCCGCATCTCTTGAGCGCGGATGGGATCACTCTTTTGGTTTCCACCGGGATTGTGCGCGTCAGCGTTGCCGATCCCTTAAGCAACAGAGTGGTCTCGGGGATAGAATCCGTCAGCTTTTCTGTTGACAACGGCACCTTGGTCCCCCTCACCCTGCCCTCTCCCACAGGGGGAGAGGAGGATAACAGGGCAGAATTTGACGTTGTTTTTGGTCCAGGGCTTCACTCTTTAAGGGTCACGGCCCAGGATCATGTGGGCAATGCTCTGGATCAAACCTTCCGGGTTCTGGTGGGAGACATTCTGCCGCCAAGAACAAACTTAGCCATCGGGATTCCCAAGTTTGAAGAGTTCCCTGGATTTTCCCCTGTATTCATCACCAGCAACACCGCCCTGACGCTGACCTCGACAGATGATCTTCTTGCTATAGGCGACGGACAAGGCTTGGGAGTTATCCGGCAGACTCTTTTGGTATCAGGCGCCACGCGCCAGATATTCCTTAATCCTAATCCACAACAGGGACAAACTTTTGTTTCATCCTTTTTTCTAGCTTCGGACCCGGATGGTTTGTTAGTACTCAACTTCTTTGCCGAAGACGCGCTAACCAACCAAGAAGAGGTCCAGTTGGCTACGGTGGCGGTGGATAACACAGCGCCCATGACCTCACTTCATCTTTCCGGTCCCCAGTTTAGGGCGATCGGGGAAGTTCCCGGGACTGTTGGCGGCCCGCTTTTTGTAGCCGCCCACACCCTTATATCCTTTAACGCGGTTGATCCGTTGGTTAATGGTTCGGCCTCCGGGGTTAAGGAGATAAGATTTAAGATTGACGGTTCGACTTCGCTCACCACGGGTGGCGGGTCTTTCCAAGTTTTTGTCGCCAGCTTTACTCTTTTCCCGGAAGGGCAAAGAACGGTTCTGGTTCAAAGCGAGGATCGTGTGGGCAACCAGGAAGCGGTAAAAACGATTAACACCGCTGTTGATCAAACCGCGCCCCAAACTTCGGTATCTTACGCCGGTACCGCGGCTTTCACGCCGCATGGTCCGGATTCCCAGCCCCAAGACGCGGACGCGTTCGTCACCTCACAAACAGGGATTGTGTTGACCAGCGTTGATCCTGTTGCCAATGAGGTTGCCTCTGGAGTCAAGGAGACTCTCTTTAAGATTGACGGTGGCTCCTTCCAGGTTTACACCGGGAGCTTCGCCATCCTCGCGCAGGGAATCCACTTTATTGAGTATTTTGCCAGGGACCGGGTGGACAACCAAGAGGCATCAAGATTCCTTAAAGTTGCGGTGGATAACACGCCGCCCGCAACCACAATCTCTCTGGGCACAGGGACTTTAACCGCTTTTGGACAAACGGTTATCACCACCAGCACGCTGATCTCTTTATCGGCCTCTGATCCTTTGGTTAACGGCGCGGCCTCAGGAGTTAGACAGATTCTGTTTTCTATTGACACAGCGCCTTTCCAAGTTTATGCCGGGCCTTTCAGCGTACCGGCTCAAGGGCAGCGCCTAATTTCCTTCTTTAGCCGGGACCGCCTGATGAACACGGAATTTACCCGCTCCGTCACCGTGTTCGTCACACCTCTTCTGGATTCTGTCTTGATTTGCGCGGGAACAGGGACCCTGAAGGCTTCCGGCACTTCAGACATTACGGGAACCATTGTCGCCAATGGGCCTTTTGAAGCCGAGGGTAATGTTAAGGTGACGGGCAATATTCTGGCTCCACAGGTTACCTTTACAGGAAGCAGTGTTTTACTGGGGAGTTCAACTATTGTCTCTAATCCAGCAAATCCCCTTCCCATTGATTTGATCCCCATACGCCAAGCAGTGGAGCTGTCCAATGATAATGCCGGGATTCCTCCGCAGTTTCTTTCTTTGGAAGGAAACTTAACCGTGGGTAACGGCTCTACCCTGGCCTTGGCCACCGGAACCTATCTTTTCTCGGATTTAACCGTAACCAGCCAAGGAAACCTAACACTCGACGGGCCGGTCAATATCTTTGTGAAAGGATCAATAACCATCAATGGGGGCGGAAACTTAAATAACCAGGGACAGGCATCCCGGTTAGTCCTGTTCTCGGAGGGCGCCCTGGAACACCGGTTCTCGGGTGAGGCCCAGGCCGCTTTTGTTCTTTACTCTCCTTCCGCAACCATACAGATCGCGGGCAACGCGGCTATGGCCGGGCATTTCCTGGCTAAAGAGATCGCTGTTACCGGCAACTCCAATACCCTTCAAGGACAGGAGCGGTTGATCCTCGTCTCTTCAACAACTACTGCTGCCAACACCTCAAACAATAACAACGGTGGAGGCAAGAAGGCGGCCGGCTTGGCCGAACTTTCCTCTGGGCCTGACCCCTCTTTTACCTTAAGAAGCGTGTTCGTGTTCCCCAACCCAGCCAGAGGCGGACAAAGGCCCGTCTTCCATGTTGAAACTGGCCTAGCTGAACAGATTGAGATTAGGGTCTATGACATGAGCGGGGAGATGGTGTGGGAGCGTTCCCTTCATGGGGCCCCCCAAACCCTGGATCGTGGCGAAGGAATTCAGTACGCCTATGAATACCCCTTGGATCAGGATTTGCCCTCGGATGTATACCTTTATGTGATTGCGGCCAGAAAGGGCGGTGAATCTTTAAAGAAAACAGGTAGGTTTAGCGTGGTGAGATGAAAATGAAAAATATGGCGATAAACAAACGGCTCGTGAGATGGTTTCTTCTAACTTTAGTCGGGGTCGCCATGACGGAAGGATTGGCTATAGCCCAGACCAACTCCGGCTTCTCCTTCCTTAAGATCGGGGTGGGGGCCAGACCCATTGGCTTGGGTTCAGCTTATACGGCTATGGCCAATGATGCGACGGCGATTTACTGGAACCCCGCGGGATTAGGGGCGATCAAGAAAAGAGAACTCTCCGCCATGCATGGAGAGTGGCTCTTGGGCAGCAACTTTGATTTTCTGGGAGTGGGGTATCCATCCAAGATAGGGGCTCTTGGTTTTGGGATGTCCATGCTGTCCCACCCTGAACAGGAAGGAAGGGATGAGCAGGGCAGAAGAACCGGGAACTTCTCTTCCAGATCAAATGCTTTCACGTTGGCTTTAAGCCGTCCCATGAGCGTTCAAACCCATTTGGGACTGGGGGTTAAACTGATCCAAAGCCAGATCGGGCAAGACAAAGGGCAAGGCTTCGCTCTTGATGCCGGCGGCCTCTATCACATGACAAGAATCCCTATTTCTCTTGGATTGAGCATCCAGAACCTAGGTCCAGGTATCAGGTTCATCAACGAAGAAACGCGGCTGCCATTAACCTTGGCCAGCGGTCTGGCCTGGCATGGCTTTGCCGGAGTTGCTTTAGCTGCTGATTTTAAATACCGGGTCTATGACCAAAAGACGAACTGGGCTTTGGGAACGGAATACGG
>JACQJO010000073.1 GCA_016205025.1 Elusimicrobiota bacterium | reverse complement strand
CCCCTGACCCCTGACCCCTGACCCCTGACCCCTGACCCCTGACCCCTGATTAGTGGAATAGTAATACGGCGTTTGCGCTTCAAACTCGGCCGCGCAGGTGTCAACCTCATGGAACACCGAGCCGATGCCCTGCCTGTTTTTTTCCTTCACGACACGGTCGCAGGGCTGGCCCGAAAAGCGGCTGATCTGCTGATCCGAAAATCCGGCGCGTTTGGCGCGTCCCAGAAATTCAGGCCAATTTTTTCCATTGTGATCCCGAATTTTTTGCTCCAGACTCGCCGCGCTGTGAATCTGCGCCAAAAACCAAGGGTCAACGCCCGAAAGGCGGCGCAATTCGTCCATGGGCAGGCCCTCCATGATCGCGGTATAAAGAGCAAAGATCCTCTTAGGATTAGGGCGCGCGATCAGACTCAAAAACTCTTGGCGGTCCGGCCGCTCAAGAGTTTCCAGGCCCAAGCGGCCGTCCTCCAGCGCTCGCAGGGCTTTTTGCAGGGCCTCCAAAAAATTACGGCCGATGCCCATTGTTTCCCCGATTGATTTCATCTGGGTGGTCAGCGTGGTGTCCGCTCCGGGAAATTTCTCAAAATGAAAACGCGGCACCTTAACCACCACGTAATCAATGGAAGGTTCAAATGAAGCCGGGGTTTTGCCCGTAATTTCATTGGTAATTTCATCTAAAGTCATGCCGACGGCCAGCATGGCCGCGATCTTGGCGATCGGAAACCCGGTCGCTTTGGAGGCAAGGGCGGAGGAACGTGAAACCCGGGGGTTAATTTCAATGATCACCG
Source organism: Elusimicrobiota bacterium (assembly GCA_016205025.1). GTDB lineage: Bacteria > Elusimicrobiota > Elusimicrobia > JACQPE01 > JACQPE01 > JACQJO01. The sequence continues at coordinate 2,159 of JACQJO010000073.1, read as the reverse complement.
TGCGGCCGCTCTTGGGGTCAACCGCGAACTGGACATTGGAACCTCCGCAAGAAATCCCCAAAGCCTCGTAAGCGCGAAAGGCCATCTCCCTCATGCGCTGGTACTCGAATTCTGTCAGCGTTTGGATGGGGCAAACGGTGATGGAATCCCCGGTATGAATGCCCATCGGGTCCACGTTTTCGATAGCCGCGACCACGGATTGATTGCCTCGATGATCGCGCATCAGCTCCAACTCATACTCCTTCCAGTGATTGAGATATTCCTCGATCAAAACCCGGCGCACCGGAGAAAACTCCAATGCGCGTCCCAGCTCGCCCAACAGTTCGTCTTTGGAAAACACGATGGAAGAACCGAGCCCCCCCAGGGTAAAAGAAGGGCGCAGAACCAAAGGAAACCCGATCTCTTTAGCCATCTCCAATCCCTTGGCCACATCATCGGCATACACGCTTTTTGGCGTTTCAATGCCAACCTGGGCCATGGTTTGCCTAAAAAGCTCCCGGTCTTCGGCTTTCTTAATGGCCTTGATATCCGCGCCGATCAACTCCACGGAATACTTCGCCAAAACACCCAGGCGATCAAGCTCACAGGCTAAATTTAAAGCGGTCTGTCCTCCCAAAGTGGCCAGCATCGCCTGCGGCCTTTCACGCTCGATCACGCATTCCAAGACTTCGGGAGTCAAGGGTTCGATGTAAGTCCGGTCGGCCAGCTCCGGGTCGGTCATGATGGTCGCGGGATTTGAATTGACCAAAACCACGGTGTAGCCCAGCTTTCTTAAAACCTTGACGGCTTGAGTCCCGGAATAATCGAATTCACAGGCCTGACCCACCACGATCGGGCCGGAGCCGATGATCAGGATTTTTTGAATGTCTCTACGCGCAGGCATCGTTCCTCATGGCAGTTTCATAAATCAAATAGGATCACCAATAGTCCCACCGCAATAATGGTGGCGCCGGCGATCGCGTGAGAATAGCGGGCCAATTGATCTTCATGACGCGACCAAAAGAAACTCAACCCCTGGTACGCCAGCAAAGACTGCGCCACAACCATAGTCACCGTAATGAATGAAAAAACACCGACAACCGACAACAGGGGCTGTAAACCTTTAGCCCAAGCCAAAAAAATCAACGGAATCATGGGTTCGCAAGGGCCGAAAATCATCACCGCGAAAAAAATCCAAAAACGCGTCAAAAAAGCCGTTTTGGCGGCGCCGGCCAAAGAGTCCACGCCCACGTGATGGTGATTGACGCCATGGCGGGCGTGCTTGATGCCCCAGGCCAAATAGGCGATTCCAAAACCGATTAACAAAAGAATCGCCATCTCTCCCCTGCGCGCTTCGACGCCTTGCAGGCGGGAAAGCTCTTGACCAAGCAAAATGCCCGCCAGGCCAAGAACCAACGAGGTGCCGACATGTCCCAGGCCGGCCAAAAAAGTCACCAACGCCAATTTCGATCGAGACCAGCTATTGGTCCTGGCCAAAGCCACGAAAGGAACCCAATGATCCGGCGCCAAAGCATGCAGGAAAGCGAGCCAAGCGGCCGTGGCCGTTAAAACGTTAGTTACCGGCATTGCGCGCTCCCTGTTGCACCCAACTCTTAAATTTCTGAAAAATCCCCCTGGCTTCCCAGGGGCCCGGGGCCGATTCCGGATGAAACTGCACCGAAAAATACCCCAGGATTTTATTCTCTAAGCCTTCCACCGTTCGGTCATTTAAACTGATATGCGTTACCTTGGCGTCACCGGACAGGCTGTCTTGATCAACAGAAAAACCGTGGTTATGTGAACTGATCCAGACCCGGCCGGATTCTTCATCGTGAACCGGGTGATTGACGCCATGATGGCCGAACTTCATCTTATAGGTCTTGGCTCCCGAAGCCAGGGCCAGAAGCTGGTGGCCCAAACAGATCCCGAGAACCGGGGGATGATCCTTTTTCCGGACCAGATTTCCGATTTCTTGGATGGCGTGATCCAAAACAGCAGGATCTCCCGGACCGTTGGAAAGAACGATGCCCGCGCAATTAGCGTCTAAAATTTCTTGTGATGTCGTTCGATAGGGGAACACTAAAACTTCATAACCAGAGGCCTCGAGATTGCGCAAAATGCTCCATTTGACGCCGAAATCCCAGAGAGCAATTCGGGGAGGGGGTGAGGGGTGAGGGGTG
>JACQJO010000072.1 GCA_016205025.1 Elusimicrobiota bacterium | reverse complement strand
TCTACACTGTAACATATAGTAATATCAGTGTAAATACCTAAGCGCCACCATTTTACGAATGCGAATTTGCTCAGTAAACCAGAAGGGTGGAATTACTCTCGAAAAACGGAATGGTTAGGGGGCAGGTTTACGGAACTGCTGTTAAACAATATCTTCTTCTTTGACCAGATCAAGATAGGCGTCAACGACCTGGGGATCCAAACGGCTGGATTTGAGATTGGAAACCTCGTGTATAATTCGCGTTTTGAGCTCCTGGGCCGCGATGGTGCGCAGCTCGTAGCGGACGTCTTCCACTACGTCAGTCAAAGCGATGATGCGCGAGCCCATGGGAATTGCGGCGCCGGAAAGACCGTCAGGGTGACCTGATCCGTCAAAGTGCTCGTGATGATGCCGGATAATAGGCAAGGCGCCCTTAAAAAGCTCCACTCCGCTCAACATCCTTTCTCCCAAAATCGCATGAAGGCTTTCCTTGTGGCCGTCAACCTTCAGTTGAGAAAAGCTGATGTTTAAAAGCTCCAAATACCGGGTATTTTTGGCGGCCAAAAATCCGACGTCGTAAAGCAAGCTGGCGTGGGCAAGATTGGCCAGATCCTTGGCAGCCAGCCCGAGGCGTCGTCCGACATAAGCGGCCAAACGCTGGCTGCGCCACGGCCGCCCCACGTACTTAGGTCCAATCGATTCGATGGCCAAGGCCAGAACCTCAAGAATATGAGCGAAAAAATTTCTCTGCTCCTCGACCCGTCGAGCGTTGTTGACCGCGATCGAGGCTAGGCTGGCCACGCTGTTTAAAAGAGCCAGGTCGCGCTGATCAAACCTTCCCTCTGTTTTATTTAAAACCTCCAAAACCCCCAAAGGCTCCCCTTTAAAAAACATCGGCACGCAGATCAGCGACCGGGTCACAAATCCGCTCGACTTATCGAACTGGCCGGTGAATCTGGGGTCTTTTGAGGTGTCCTCCACCACCACGGGTTCCAAATTTTGACCCACCCAGCCGGCAATCCCCACGCCCGTGGGAATAACATAGCGAACAACCGCCTTGCCCTTGTCGCCGGTGGCCACCTTAAAATAAAGATTCTTTCTAGTCTCGTCAAAAAGCATGATGGAGCTCGCCTCACAATTCAAAAGCTTTTTGGCCGACAATCCGATCTTCTGCAAAACGGTGTCAAGATCCGTTGAGGAGGTAAGCTCCTCGGCAACTTCAAATAAGCTCGCTGCTTCAATCACAAAGCCTCGCTTGTCCGGAGCTGAAAATTCTCACTTTTTTTCCTCTTTGTTTTCTTCCTTGGGCTCTTCCTTGCTTTCTTCCGATCCGCCCAAAACCTCGCGCACGGTGGTCATGCCCTGAAGGCACTTCATGAGGCCGTCTTGAATGAGTGTCCTCATGCCGCTGGCTATAGCTTCTTTTTTCAAGGGTTCGGCCGCCACTTCTTTAAGGCAAAGATCGCGCACTTTATCATCCATCACCAAAAGTTCATGGATTGGACAACGGCCCTTAAACCCCGATCCTTTGCAGGTGGCGCAATTTTCACCTTTGCCTTTATAGAGCTTGGTTCCTTTGGGCAAAGGTACGCCGTGGGTCTTAAAAATTTCTATATCGGCCGACGTCGGATCCACCTCAATCTTGCAATCTTGGCAGATGCGGCGCGAAAGCCTCTGGGCCAGCACCGCTTTAACCGTTCCGGCTACGAGGAACGCCGGCACCTTCATTTCGGTTAAACGGGAAATCGTGCTGGTGGCGTCATTGGTGTGCAGGGTAGAAAATACCAAATGGCCGGTCATCGCGGCCTCCATCGCTATTTGAGCTGTTTCACGGTCCCGGATTTCGCCCACCATGATCACGTCAGGATCCAAACGCAGGAATGACCGCAGGGCAGCCGAAAAATCAAAAACTTTTCCTTCACCCAATTTTAAATCAGGATTCACCGGCACCTGAATAATGCCTTCCAAATTGTACTCAACCGGGTTTTCGGCGGTTAAAATTTTAATCCCCGGCTTGTTGATGTAGTTGAGACAGCCGTAAAGCGTGGTAGATTTCCCAGAACCCGTTGGCCCGACGACTAAAAGAAGGCCAAAATTTTTCTTGCCCCCAATGCCTTGAAGCAACCCAAGCAGCTTGCTAAGCGTATCCGGCAAAAATCCCATGGATTTAATGTCCACCTGCACCGACCGGCGATCAAGCACCCTCATGACGCAGGATTCACCATAAGCCGTAGGAACGATCTCCACGCGGAACTCCACGGGGTTGCCTTTGACCATGACCTGAATGCGTCCAGACTGGGGGATGCGGCGTTCGGTAATATTCATGGATTTCGTCATAATTTTCAGTTTGGCAATAAGGGCATTGCGGAAGAGCCAGGGAATCTTAATGTATTTGGTGTCTTTCAAAATTCCGTCAACGCGCAACCTAATAATAATCCGGCTTCTTTTTCCCTTTGGATCTTCGAATGGTTCGACATGGATATCAGAGGCTTTCTCGCGAATGGCCGCCAAAACAATAATATTGACCAGTTTTTCCACTTCAGGAGCGGAGCTGTCGATTTCCGTGATATCGGCCTTTTCTTGAGTGGCAACTTCAATCTCTCCGGCTGCGCCAAGATCCTGACTGCGAACGTCTTCTAGGGCTTTTTCTAAAGCTTCGGTGGCCGCTTCGGTTTGACTGGGGCCGCCTTGTTCCTCTTCTTCCTGTTCCTGGTCCTCCTCCAGTTCTTCAGCCGCCAGCTCAATAGCCGAAAGACCTCCGCCCCCGCCATCCTCCGCGGCTTCCTTGGCGCCCTTGCCGTCCGGAACAGCCTGGCCCGTGGCGCGGCGGCCGGCCTGCAGGATCTCATCCGGAAACGCGAAATAACTTTTTACCTGAAAACCTGTTCTTAGCTGTATGTCATCGGCTACGAAAAGATCGCGCGGGTCCGGCATGGCCACCAAAAGATGCCCGTCTTCTTTCATAAAAGGCAAAACAGTGTGGCGCTTCTGCAGAGCTTCCGGGATCAATTTGATGACGTCCGGGTCAATCGTCACCTGGCTTAAATCAACGGCCTTGACGTTCCAGCCTTTTAAAACAACTTCCAGCAGTTTCTGGCGGTCGATAACCTTTTTTCTCAAAATAAACATCAGCAGCTGCGCGACGTTTCCTTTGGCCTTGGCCGCAAAAATCTCCAACTGCTTGGCCTCCATGAGATTGGATTCCAGCAGAAGTTCTTTGAGTTGTTTCTTGCGAACTATGCCTTCCATATTAAAGAGTAACGAAGGTGACAAAGGTAACGAAGGTAACTAAAGCAAGAAAGGGTCTGAAATCTTTTCCGGCCTTAGTTGCCTTCGTAACCTTAGTTACCTTAGTCGCCTTTCTGTTATTGATGGGTTCCGAAGATGTCTCTAAGGCGGCCGGCGATCTCCCCAAGCGTGGCGCGCGCAAACACCGATTCGATGGTGAATGGAATGATATTGCCGCCGGATTGCGCGGCATTGGCCAGGCGGTCCAAAGCGGATCTGACCCGGACAGCGTCGCGCATTTTTTTATGCTTGCGCGTTTCACGTATGCTCTCTCCCTCCGATTTTGGAGACAATCGAAACGCCTTTTTCGAAGAATAGGCGTCTCTCTCTTTTAAAGTATTTACCCCAACAACTAAAGTTTTGCCAGCCTCAATTTCCTTTTGGTAACGATAACTGGAATCAGCTAAAGCTTGGGGCGCGTAACCCTGCGCAATGGCCTTGAGCATCCCACCCCTGGCCTGAATGTCCTCAATGCGTTGTTTGATTTTACCGGCCAAACCCTGCGTCAACGCCTCAATGGCATAAGCGCCTCCCAATGGATCGGCAGTATCAACGACCCCCGTTTCCACCGCCAGCAACTGCTGGGTGCGCAAGGCCAAAAGCTGCGCCATTTCGGTGGGAATCGAGATCGCCTCATCGTAAGAATTGGTGTGCAGGCTTTGAGCGCCGCCTAAAACAGCGGCCATCGCTTGGAGCGAAACCCGCACGGCATTGTTCATGGGTTCTTGCTGGACCAGGGTGGAGCCGCAGGTCTGCGCATGAAAACGCAAATGAAGGAGTTTGGGTTCGTTGATGCCGAAACGATCCTTTAGGAGCTCGGCCCACACTTTTCTGACCGCACGAAACTTGGCGATCTCTTCTAAAAAGTGGTTATGAACGCCAAAGAAAAAACTGATTCTGGGAAGAACCGGCTCTAACGATCCGCCTCGCTTTTTAATATTTTCCAAATAAACCAGAGCGTTGGCCAGGGTGAAGGCCGCCTCATCGACCGCGGTGGCGCCGGCTTCCCGGATGTGGTAGCCCGAAATCGAAATGGGATAAAAAATAGGCGTATTGCCGACAGAATGAACGATAAGATCGCTCGCAACGCGCAGGCTGGGCTCCGGTGGGTAGGCATAGGTCCCCCTGGCTAAATACTCCTTTAAAATATCGTTTTGAACCGTGCCGCGAAGCGTCCGGATATCCATGCCTCTTTTTTGAGCCAAGGCCACATAAAGCGCGTACAAAATGAAAGCAGTTGAGTTAATGGTCATGGATACCGAAACCTTGGCAAGATCGATGTTGGCGAAAAGTTTTTCAAAATCCCACAGGCCGGAGATGCTGACCCCAACTTTGCCCACCTCGCCTTTACTTTTAGGATCATCGGGATCAAGCCCAATCTGGGTCGGCAGGTCAAAAGCCAGCGACAGCCCTGTTTCTCCGTGATTGATCAGATAATGAAACCGCTTGTTAGTTTCTTTGGCTGTTCCAAAGCCACAGTACATCCGCATGGTCCAGAGTTTTTTACGGTAGCCTTCCGGATAAAGCCCGCGAACAAAAGGAAACTCCCCCGGCAAAGACGGCTGGGTCGCGGCGGCTTCGGGGCCGTAGACCCGGTTGATCTCAAACCCGCTTGAGGTTTTAAACTCGCGCTCCGAAGTTTCAGGCGCGCCGTCCGGCGATGTTTCGGATTGCGTTTTTATTTCAGTTTCCAGCGCCATCTCAATTTGATCCAAAACCTTCGATTTTATCTCCCACCTGCGTCTGGCTGGCCGCGACCGCCCCTTGCGTTAATTCCACGGCGCAGACCGCTTTGGAATAAAGACGAGAAATCCTCCAGGGTTCGAGCTTCTCCAAGGCCACCACACAATTATCGCGATTGAGAAAGATAACATCAATCGGATAATTCATAAAAAACGTGTGGACTTGAGGCGCCAGCGAAGGAATGACCAGCGCCTCGCCGCGATCTAAAGGCTTGGCGAACAAGAGGCCTCGAATTCTCTGAAAAATGGTCCGAGCCAGCCAAGCGCGCTCCGCCACGACGGTGGAGCGGCTGATATTTTTCAGCGTTGAAAACCTGCCCGACCGAAATCCCGCCAATGATCTATTTCTTGTCAGGATTGTCCTCGATCTGCGCTTTTTGAAGGCGGCCGGAGTAATCCACAAAAACGGACTTCCATTCGGTGTATATCTCAAGCACCGTCTGGCCGGCTTCCCGGTGGCCGTTGCCGGTTTGCTTAACCCCGCCAAAGGGCAGATGCACTTCAGCGCCGATGGTAGGGGCGTTGATATAGGTAATGCCGGTTTCCATATCCCGGATCGCTTTCATCACGCGGTTGATGTCTTTGGTGTAGACCGATCCCGACAAACCAAATTTGGTGTCGTTTAAAACCGTGATCGCTTCTTCAAAGCTTTTAACTCTCAAAATAACGACCACGGGGCCAAAAATCTCTTCTTGGGCGATTCTCATGCCGGGAGTTCCCTCAAAAACGGTCGGTTCATAAAAGAACCCTTGCGCGCAATCGCCGCTCTTAACCGGGCGGCCGCCGGCCAAGAGCTTGGCCTTGTCCTCTTTTTGAGCGATCGCCACGTACTTTTCCACGACTTTAAGCTGCGAATCGCTGACCAGGGGGCCCACGTCCGCTTTTTCATCCAAACCATTACCCAGCCGCAGTTTCCCAACCTTGGCCGTAAACTTATCCATAAAGGCTTTATAAGCCCCGTCATGAACAATAATGCGGCTGGTGGCGGTGCAACGCTGGCCCGTGGTGCCGAAAGCGCCCCAAACAGCGCCTTCCACGGCCAGATCAATGTCCGCGTCATCCATGATGATCTGGGCGTTTTTGCCACCCATCTCCATGGTTACCTTTTTAAATAACTGCCCACAGCGCGCCGCGATCCCGGCGCCGACATCGGAAGAACCAGTAAAAGAAACCAGCCGGACATCCGGGTGCTCCACTAAAGCGTTGCCCACAACGCCGCCGCCGCCGTGCACCAAATTAACGACACCGGCAGGAACACCGGCCTCGGCTAAGGCCTCGATCAACAATGTGGCGCTGGCGGGCGTGTAAGAAGCGGGTTTTAAAACCAAGGTATTGCCGCAGATCAACGCGGGAAAAACCTTCCAGGAAGGAATCGCCATCGGAAAATTCCAAGGGGTGATCAACGCGCAAACGCCCACCGGCATTCTGACCGTCATGGCAAATTTATCAGCCAGCTCGGACGTGGTTGTTTCACCGAACAACCGCCGCCCTTCTCCGGTGAAATAAAGGGCGGTGTCGATCGCTTCCTGCACATCGCCGCGGGTTTCTTTTAAGACTTTCCCCATCTCCTGCGTCATGGCGCGCGCGTAATCCTCTTTCCGGGAAACCAAGATATCGTGCGCCTTTAAAAGATACTCCGCTCTTTTAGGAGCCGGCAGTTTGCGCCAAGATTCCAAAGCCCGCTTGGCCGCCGCCACAGCGCCGTCAACTTCCTTCTTGCCGGAAGAGGGCCATTGGCCCAAAATTTCTCCGGTGGCCGGATTAACATTAGGAAAGCTTTCTCCCGAGCTGGCTTTCAACCATTTCCCGCCGATGTAGTTATAAGCGCCGGGTTCACGGTTAATTTTGGATACCTCCGACATCATGTCAGTGGTCACGGCTTGAGATTTACTGTTTCTGGTCGCGGTTGTAGGCATGATTTTTGGCTCCTTGTTATGACGATATTTCTTTTTTGAAGCTCTTTAATATAGGCCTCGGCATCGATATCCCGCTCTAGTAAAACAAATCCCGAAGCTTTTTGATCCAAAAGCTGTATAGCGGCCGCGGCCGCGCCAAAGCCGGTGGTGCGCTCCATGGCTGAAAACCCGAGCTTGGAGTCAGAACGCTCCAAGGCTTCAAAAACAACTTCCTGCGCGCCGCTTTTTTCGTCATCCCACCGCAAGGCGGGATCCAGTTCTTCCTCTTTAAGTTTGCCTTTCAAAACCGCTCTTAAAGCAACCAAATCCCCGACCGCGAATCCGGAGAGCTTTTCGTTAAAAAGATGCCCGGTCAACTGGCGCGGAAGAACGGAAGTCCCGTTGATCTTAACGGGCTCCGAGCTCAACAAACCCATATCCCTTAAAAATTTGAGCTTCTCCACGTAGCCCGGATAACGAAGGGTTTTATACACATAACTGCGGATTTGACGGCACAAGGTCCAGGGCGCCGTGGCTAAAGCGCCGCTGGTGATAAACCCCTCAAGCGAACCGAGACTGCCGAAATTAACATTTTCAACTTCCGAAAGGGTTTCGATTTCAACAATCCGGCCGTCCCGCAGGATCGCGGTTTTGCCCAAATGGGTCCCCCATAAACCTTCCACCGAAAAAACGATCTTGTAGCCAAGAGGCCCGACCGGGCGTTCCGGGAGTCCGCCGCAGTAAACCGTGGCCGAGTAGCCCGCCTGCAGATGCCGCACGCCCCAGCCGACCAAGATGCTTGAAATGCCGGGCGCCAACCCAAGATCAGAAGCTAAAAAAATCCTTTTGGCCGCCGCGGCTTTGCCCAGCTTTTCGATTTTGATGGAAGACTGCAGTTCGCCGCCCAAATCCGCGTAATGAACGCCCTCCTCAACAGCCGCCTTGGCGATAATGGGATTTAAAGCGTAATGAGAGGAGCTCATCACCAGCCCGGCTCCCTTGATTAAAGGCCGCAAAGCCGACGCCTGCGACGCATCCACCTTTTTAACCACAATCTTAGGGAGCTTGGTTTGAGTAACCCGAAGCGCTTTTTTAACGCGATCAACCAGTCTTTTAATTTGAACCGGATCCCGGTCCGCCAAGACAACAGCGTTAAAGCGGTCCGAGCCATAACGAATCAAATCGTAAACCATAGCCGCGCCCTGCCGGCCACAACCAATAACCACGCAAGATGCTGGATGCTGGATGCTGGATGCTGGTTTTTTCATGACTTCTTGGAAAGAAGCTGACCGTTGTGAATTCCAAGGGAGGGTTCTTGGCCATAGCGAGCAGTAACCTTGGTCGTCAAACCGCCACGCGCCGCGAAATCGCCCACGACTTCGCAAAAAACAGGCCCAACCGCCGCCGTAAAATCGCGCAAAATGCGATTGGTCGCGTTCTCCTGAAAAATCCCCATGTTGCGATACCCGTTTAAATAAAGCTTAAGCGCCTTTAATTCCGCCACCCAATCCTTGGGGATATAACGAATCGAGATGACGCCAAAGTCCGGCAGTCCGGTGCGAGGGCAAATCGAGGTGAATTCCGGCATCTCCACTTTGATTTCATAATTAGGGTATTGGTTCGGAAAAACCTCGATAACCGGAAGTTTTTCCTTTAACCCGCCGACAGCATGTTTATCGGTATAAATCCTGCTCTTCATGATTCTTTTCCTCGCTGATTGTTATCTACTAGTCCCTAGTACCTAACCTTGCGCCCAGGTGGAATTGAACCACCATCTCTGCCTTCGCAGGGCAACACTCTATCCGTTGAGCTATGGGCGCGATTGGTTAAATTCCAAGGTTTTTGACCATTTGGGAATCAAATCCGGCCACGGGACCCAGCGACTTGTGTATATTTTAGCTAACCCAAAGAAACCCCAACAGAACCAATTTCAAAAACAACCGACCACCCAGACGAACACTCCTGGCGACCAAAAAGTTTTTTCTGCCCAGAAACCCACCCAATCCTTCGGCCCTATTAAGGCCGTAGGGTGATTCGGAAAGACCATTTTATGTCAAAGGGACTTTAGACCTATTTTATTCCGGGACTTTCGACTCTAGCAATCCAGCCCTCGGGAAGCTATTATTATCCCATGAAAATAAATTTTAAAGCGTTGGTTTTAGGTCCCATGCTAACCATAAATTTGTTTACTTTTCCCATTTTTATTTGCCACGGCCAAGATAATATAACTGTGGTCCACGAAGCTCTTTCCATGATAAATCAACTCAATGCATTGATCACTGAAAAAGGGTGCAATTATCGCTCTGGCTGTTCGACGCAATTGCGATCTCAATGGGTAGGCATAAAGTCCAAACTGGGTGATTTAATTGTTCAGAAACACAACCCATTGCCCGACAGTATGGTGATTGAACTCTTCAAAACGCTTGCCCGTTCTTCGCGGTATGACGCCTTCTTGACTCATGCCGCCACACAAGGCATCTGCATATTGAAAGATCACAGTGAGGAGTCGCCTGTAGTTTTGGAAAAGGTAGCCGAGATAATGATTGATGTTCTGCAATCCCCTGGGCGGCCTAGGCCAGCTAGCATAAACATTCCTTATGGTGGCCTTAACGTTGGAGCATCCTATTCGCAGGGGGCCTCGGATGCTTCTGCATGTCTGGAGGGATTGACTCGATTGGCCGACAAGAAAGGAAATTTAACACTTAAGGATAAGGCAATTAACGCTTTGCTGTTTACTGCAGCACATGAGACGGACCAAGAAATTTTTACCGATGCCGTTTGGAGTCTGTTTTCGTTGGCCGATGACGGCTTGATGCCAAAAGGCTGGCACTACAAAGTTTTCTACGCGAGGGAAGAAAAGGGGCTTAAAACAGAACTGAGGTTTCCCTATTTCCCTGAAAATTGATTTTAATTCCGGGGGCAATGCCGAATTCATCCCAAGTTCACCTTGGGTCAGTATTCGTCCCAGTAGCCGTCAACAGACCCAAAGAAAACCAAACAGGACCCAAGAGAACCGAAACGCCATCGCAGTGTTTCCAATAAAAACCTAACAGAACCTAAAGGAACCAAAGGCAGAGACGGCTCTTTCAAGGCCGAAGGACGAGTTCGAATCTCGTCGGGGGCAAATAGGCTTTTCTCGAATGGAAAACGGCTCAAAACCCACCTAAAAATCGTTCAGCCAAAATCAGGCAGTATTCGTCCCGATAGCCGTCTAATCCAGCCCTACTTGCCAAAAGGCAATATGTGGTATAAAATACCATATATATGAAAGCCAGGCTTTTTTTCAGGCACAAACATATCTATGCCGATGGGGCCATAGCCGAGATAAGAGCCTGGGTGGTTTCCAGGGACAAAAGAACCCCCGAAGGATACAAATACTCTTTGGTCTATGTGGACTCAAAAGGCAAGCGGCTTTTGGGTTACGACAATGCCGAGGGCAAAGGGCACCATCGCCACGAGGGGAATAGGGAAGAAAGCGTTAAATTTGATTCTGTTGAGGAACTGGTTAAAAGATTTCTTGTGGAAGTTCAGGAAATGAGGAGGAAATCCCATGAAAGTTAAAAACATTACGATAGGGATTAAGAGCTTAGAAGAGGGGCTGGGAGAGCTTGTCGAAACCATAAAGACTATCCAAAAAGGCAAACCCCCCAGAACAAAGAAAGAGGGCAGCTATTTCGTCAGTCTTGAAGCCATGAGGCAGGTGCTTACGCCAAAACGCCTTGAGCTTCTCCATGCCATCAGAGAAAATCATCCCGAATCCATCTATGAATTGGCCCATCTAACAAAACGCGACTTAAAAAATGTCCAGGATGACCTATCGCTGTTGACCAAGGTTGGATTGGTGAGTCTAAGCAAGAAAAAGGTGGCCAGAGAAAGAGTGATCCCCAGGGTTGACTACGACCAGCTGCAGCTTCAAATTCCGGTTATTTAGGTCGCAATAATTTCATATGGGACCTTTGGGCAAAAAGTCCTATATAAGTGCCCAATTGAAATTGGGCCCAAGGGCCCACGCGGTTAGTCCCTTCTCTTGCTTATACTTCCATTAGCCAGAAGCCATAACCGATGAGCTTTGGGCGTGGAGATATCAAAATGAGAAATGGGTTAACTTTAGGAATCGCCCTGGCGGCGTGTTTGGTAACAAACATACAGGCACGCAATGACGGATCGAGCCAGCTTGAGAGACTCGTAAGGTGCCATGTAAATCCAGGACAGATGCGTTCTTAAAACCTTTGACCAAGGATGAAAAAGACAAATTAGAAGAATCACGAAAACGACTCCTTTTCAGAAGGGTGCGTTTTACGCAGCTTACGATGCTGATAGTTTATTTTTTCTTGACGCTACAAAAAGTTATCTGAAAGCAATACGGATAAGTTACGACAAGTCAATACCACGACCAAAAGATATTGGGCCAGAACCTTTCTACGAAACAACAATGAGACGTATTGACAGTGGCATAGCCCTTATAGGAGATACAGAACAACAGGTAAGACGAACAAACTTGCTGGCGGGCTTTTTTTGAATCAATAAATCAGGAAGTATTCGTCCTGATAGCCGTCATTAGACCCAAAGAAACCCAAACAAGACCCAAGAGAACCAAAACGCCATTCCAGCGTTTCCAATGGAAACCAAAGAAAACCTAAAATAACCAAAGGCAGAGACGGCTCTTTCAAGGCCGTAGGATTTGCTGGGGTTTGGACTGAGCGGGGATTTAGGCGCCCGTCAGAACCCTTCCGCCCGAAGAACATCATAAAACCTAAACCGCCACTTAAACCGACCGACCTGCTGGAAAATAGGCCTAACTTAATGTAATATATAAATGACAAATGGATACTTTAACTGACAATAGATCGGTCATCGAGATTGTCTTTGGCAAGCGATCCCGGCTTGAAGTTCTTCGGTGTTTGTACGAGGCGTCCAACGAAATCAGCGGACGGGAGATCGCGCGGCGAACGGGTTTAAGCCACCAGCAGGCCCACCAATCCTTAAAGGAGCTTGTTTCCCTGGGCCTCGTGGAATATAAAATTGCGGCTCCGGCCCACCTATTCTATCTTAATAAGAATCATTGGGTTGTCAGTGAAATCCTTCAGGTCGTCTTTGACAAGGAAAAAAGCTGGCTCAAAAATTTGTTGGATGACGTTACCGACGGCCTGCCAAAGCAAGTCGTATCGCTAATCCTATTTGGAAGCGCGGCGAAAGGCCGCCTGCGTGCGGGTAGTGACATTGATCTGCTGGCGCTTGTCGGCAGAGAAAAAGACAAAAAAGCGGTCCTAGACTACCTGGTCACGGCCAGTGTTAAGCTTGGGCCCAAATACCACTACCCTGTAGCCCCCCTGGTCTTGGCGGTCAGCGAATTTCGTGAACAATACGCCCAAGGTAGCGCCTTTGCGCGTAATATTCTAAAGACGGCCAGCGTTGTGAAAGGTAAAATGCTTACTCAAATCTTATGACACCTAACTCTAGCTTATGCCTGGGTGGCGGAATGGCAGACGCTCAGCACTTAAAATGCTGTGGCCGCAAGGCCGTGCGGGTTCGACTCCCGCCCCGGGCATATACGGAAAGCGAATAGCGAGTAGCAAAAGATAAAAAACTTACGGTTTCCGGCCTGCCGGCCTACAACCATTTCCGCGTCCACCCGCTTCGCGGGTACCCGGACTTGGTCACCGCTGGCTTTCCACGCGCGCCGGCTTAAACCGGTACTCGATTTCGCCGGGTTCTAGGGCGTGGGCTTCTTGGCGGTAAACACGTTTCCAGGCGCCGGGGTCGTTCTTTTTCAAGAGCTCAAATTCCTCAACAATAGCTTCCTTTTTTGTTTCGCGGTCCTTAATCAAAACCTTGAGATCGCGAATTTTCCTGATGTTTCGGGCCAGCCCAACAATGTCCCTGGCGGACCACAGGACCGCCAGGCATAACGGGATCCCGAATAAAAAAATCTGCGCCTTGCGGCTATAGTTTAACTGCGGCACGAATTTTTGTTAAAGCCTCCAGGCCCGCATAACTACCGGGCCCAAGCTCCTCCTCGATTCTTAAAAGCTCGTTGTATTTGGCCAGCCGCTCGCTGCGGCTGACCGATCCGGTCTTAATGCCGTCGGTTCCAAGGCCGACCGCCACATGCGCCAAAACCGGGTCTTCGGTTTCACCCGAACGGTGCGACGCGATGGTGGCGTACCCGTTTTCGCGCGCCATGGCCACCACGTTGGCGGTTTCGGTCACGGTTCCGATTTGGTTGGGCTTAATCAAAATGGCGGTGGCTGTTTTGCTCTTGATGCCGCGCTCTAAACGTTCGGGGTTGGTCACAAAAATATCATCTCCGACCAAAAGAGGCGGCGCCTCATTGCCGGCGGCGGTCGTCAGGGAACGGAATTCGCGGGTTAAGTGCGCCCATCCGGCCCAATCATCCTGGGACAAAGGATCTTCCAGGCTGACCAAAGGGAATCGGCGGCACCATTCCTTAAGTTCAATGGTCATCTCCTCAAAGGTCAATGGCGCGCGCTCATGGTGCAAGAGATAGCCGCGCTCGCTGTAAAATTCGCTGGCCGCCAAGTCTAAAGCCAGCTTGGTTTTATTTTTATACCCCGCCTCATCCGCGGCGGCTAAAATCAGTTCCATCGCCTCCAGTGGTCCTTCCAGTTCCCTGGGCGCGAAACCTCCCTCATCGCCCACGCTGGTTGAATCCTTTTTATCATGCAGAATTTTTTTTAGGTGCTGAAAAATTTCAACCGCCTCGCGCAGGGCTTCCCGAAAGCTCTCTTTGGCGCCCGGAACCACCATGAACTCCTGAATCTGAATCCCGTTATTGGCATGGCGCCCGCCATTGATGAAATTGAGCATCGGCGTCGGAATCTTAAGCCGGGAATTGCCGTACAGATCAGCCAAATGCTTATACACCGGACGCCCTCGCAGTAAAGCGCCCCATTTGGCCGCGGCCAAGCTGACCGCCAAGGTGGTGTTAGCTCCCAAACGGGCTTTGTTGGCGGTGCCGTCCATGACGATTAATTGTTCATCCACTTTAGGGAGTTCAACCGGATCGATCGTTTTAAGGGCCGGTCCGATTTTTTCATTGATGGCGCGGCAAGCCTTGGTAACGCCAGAACCCAAAAAACGGTTGGATTCCCCGTCGCGCAGTTCCAACGCTTCGTGCGCCCCCTTGGAAGCGCCCGAGGGAACCGAGGCTCTGACGCTTCGGCCGTCATCGGCGGTGATCTCAACTTCGACCGTTGGATTCCCTCGGGAATCTAAAATTTCGCGGGCGGTGATCCGGCCCCATTTGCTCATTGCGGTGCACTTTCCTGCGGCGGCGTCATAGGTTCCTCCTCATGAATATCCGTTTCTTCGTCCCCCCCGGATGATCGGACCGGCGTCAGCGGATTGGTTTCCTCTTCGGAATCCTGGCTAACAGCCGTGGTCGTAGAACCGACCACCGTCATGGAGGATTTAGCCAAAATTTCATCAAATTGATCGGGTTTAAGCAGAATCTCTTCTTCGTGATCGGCTAGTTCACAGAATTGAGCAGGCTGATGGTCCTTTAAAAAAACCTCCAGTCTTGTTTTAGGACAACGCAACCTGGCCATGCGTCCGCTAACGGTGCAGATTTTACTGAAAACCACTCCTTCCGGCGGCGGACCGAAATCCCTGGACGGATAACTTTCGATGATCGGCAAAACGGCCTGCGTCCACCAGGGAACGACCGTGGAGCCTCCGGTCGCGTCCTTTTTGCCCAAGGGTTCAAAATTGTCGTAGCCCATCCATCCTCCGGCCACCACGTCCGGCGTAAAACCGACAAACCAAAGATCGCGATTGTCTTGAGTGGTGCCTGTTTTTCCTCCCGTGGGCCGGCGAATGACGCGGCCAACGCGAGCCGCCGTCCCTTCGGTCGTAACGCTCTTCATCATGTCCACCAAAAGATAAGTCTCACCGGGCGGCAGGGCTTCGGATAAAACCGGGCGGTTATCTTCCAAAACCGACCCGGTCGCTCCTTGAGTAATGCGGCGGATAGCGTAGGGCTTGGCCTGAATGCCCAGGTTGCCGATCGTCTGGTAAGCGCCTGTCAACTCCAAGAGCGTCACCTCGGCGGTTCCCAGACCCAGCGACAAAACCGGTTCCAAGGCGCTCGCGATTCCCGCTCTTTTAGCCACGGCCACAATGCGCTGCGGCGTGGCCTGGTCCACGAGGCGGATGGAAACAAGATTCCTCGACGCCGCCAAAGCGCGGCGCAAGGTCAAGGGGCCGCGGTATTTTCCGTCGAAGTTATTGGGGACCCAGATCATCTCCGGCGCGCGGCCCACAGCCGCGTCAACGATCTTTTGAAAATCGGTTGAACCCTCAACCAAACGCCAATTCTTTCCGTCGTAAGTATAGGCCAACGGCAAATCATCGTAGACGCTGGCCGGCGTGGCGCCGTTGTTTAAGGCGGCCAGCCACACGAAGGGCTTAAAAGCGCTGCCCGGCTGACGCTTGGATTGATTGACGCGGTTAAACTGCGAACTCTTGAAATCTCGCCCCCCGATCCAAGTCAAAATGGCCCCCGTCTTTGTTTCCATGGCTAAAAAACTGCCCTCGATCTTAAGCGTGGAAGCGGAAAACAAGGTATTGCCGCGAGCGATCTCCCAGGACAAACGTGCTTGATCAAAATTTTCCAAAGCCTGGGTCAGGGCCCCGTGGGCTCTTTCTTGAAACCCGGTGTCAATGGTCGTCTCGATCCTTAACCCGCCTTTCCAAAGAAGCTCCGGCGAGTAACGGTCCTCGATATCCTGTCTTAAGTATTCAAGGAAATGGGCGAATGCCGGCGGCAGGCTGGCGGCCGTTTTACTCGTGATCTGAACCTCCTCTTTGACGGCGCGGTCATAAACAAAAGGAGAAATGATGCTTTGATCCAACATGCGGCCCAAAACGACGTGAGAACGCGCCCGGGCGGCCTCGGGCATTCTCCAGGGAGAGTAATTGGCCGGAGCCTTAATCAATCCCGCCAGCATTGCCGCTTCCGCCAAAGTAACGCGCCCGATGTCTTTGCCAAAAAAATTTCTGGCGCCTTCGGCCACGCCGTAAACGCCGTGACCCAAATAAACCTGGTTCAAATACATCTCTAAAATTTCTTCTTTGGAAAGATTGGCCTCGATATAAATCGCGAGCAGCCATTCGCGAACCTTGCGTCGAAGCGACTTTTCTCTTGTCAGGAAAAGATTTTTGGCCACCTGCTGGGTAATGGTGCTGGCCCCCTGGACGACCCGCCCCTCGGATAAATTAACTAATAAAGCGCGAAAAATACCTCTAGGATCAATTCCCCAGTGTTTATAAAAACGCTCATCTTCTATGGATAAGAAAGCCAGGCGGCACGCCAAAGGAATCTCCTCGATGGAAACGTAGTCCCTCTTTTCCACCGCAAACTCAAAAATGGTTTTGCCGTTTCGGTCCACGACCCTGGAGCTGACGGCCGGCGCCCAAAATTTCACCTGGGGAAGCTGCGGAAGCTCCATCATTTCGCGCCGTAAAAAGAAAACCGCCCCAAAGATGACCGCAGAGATCGCAACAGGCCAACGAGCTTTCGTGATTGCATCCGCTAGGCGCCGCTTCGACATGGATGACCATTATCCTAAAGTTGAGCGTTGAGCGTTCGAGGTTTAGGGCTCATAATAAGGGAAATGGTGTAATTGACTTATGTTGAAAGGGATCAGGGGTCAGGGATCAGGGGTCAGGAAAAAAGCTTTCTTTTTTATTTTTGTTTATGCCCTCACCCCTGGCCCCTCACCCCTCACCCCTTCTCTTAATGCTCGAGAAATCCGCTTAGTGCGCCCGAAGTCCGACGAGATAATCCCCGGCCAGGCCAAAGGCGTCATTGTGGCCGGCAACGTCGGCAAAAGTGGTCTGGCCGAAATCTGGGTGTCGAACCAAAAAATTCCCGTTTATAGAACAGGTTCCTTCATGACTTATCTGCCTTTAGTCCCAACGGCCGGTTCCCTAACGATCTCGGCTTCCAGCGCCACCGATCAGGCGCCCCTGGACACCAGGAGGATTCAGTTCGATGTCCCCAAATCCTTAAGCCTTGAAGAACAAATTTTATCTTCGCTTGAGCCAAAGGAGCCGCTGATAGAAATCCCTCCGGGTGAAACGATCATACTCTCCCTGCAGGGACCTGAAAACGCGCGGGTTTCCTATAAAATCGGCTCCCTGACCGGAAAAAAGAATATGCCGGAGGTTCGTCCCGGTTTTTATGAAGACCGGTTATTCCTTTTAAACGGCAAAACATCTGAAAATTCCAAGGAAGGCGAGCTCGTGATCTCATTTAAACCCGCCGGGGGCAAAGAGTTAAAGCTAAAAACAAACAAAAAAATCCGCGCGGCCAAGACCGGGGCTTGGCCCAAAACTCTGCGCGTGACCGGCAGTTCCGCCAAAATTCTTTCCAGTCCGATTCCGGGCAGTTATTGGTTCACCGTCGCCTCGGGGACCGTCCTGACGGCCACCGGCCTCTTCGGCAACCTCTACCGCGTACGGTTGGCCGGAGCTTTAACGGGATGGCTCCCCGCCGCGGACGCCGTAACGGAATCTTCTTGGCCCAAAACGCCGAACTTAAACTCGATCGAAGTGACGCAAAGCACGGAACCGTTCAACGAAACAACCGTCAATATAGATTGGCAAAAAAACTCCAGACTTCCCTTCCTCGTTGAAGAAGAAGATACGCGCAAGATACGACTGCGAATTTTCGGCTGCCGCATTCACATCAACTGGGTTCCTTACCGGGAGATCGAAGGGTCGTCTTCCCTGATTAAAAGCCTGAACTGGACCATCCCCCAAGAAGACGAGGTGGACGTCGTGCTGGAGTTTCACCGGCCGCTGGCTTGGGGTTATTGGGTTGAATCAAGGCGCGGAGGATTATCGTTGCGGCTGCGCCACGGATTTGTGCTCAAGAAACCCGAAAAGCCTTCCGTGGCGCAAAAAAAGCTTACGGGCCTAACCGTCATCATTGATCCCGGACATGGCGGCAAGGAGCAAGGGGCCATTGCTCCCTCCGGCCTGGAGGAACAGGAAATCAACCTTGGCTTAAGCCTGGAGCTTAAAAAAAGACTGGAGGAGCTGGGCGCCGCCGCCATCCTAACGCGCTCCACTACCGATCAATCGGTGGCTCTGGAAGAGCGCGTTAATTTAACACGGCAAAACAATCCCGACCTTTTTATTTCCGTCCACGCCAATGATTTGGCTTCAACCGTGGACCCTTATAACTCGCGTCAAGAACTGGGTTATTCGGTCTTTTATTACCACCCCTACTCTTTTTTGCTGGCGCAAAAAATTGCCGGCGCCTTAGATCACAAAAGCATCGCCATCCCTAACAATGGGGTATTGTGGAGCGATTTTTATGTAACCAGGGAAATCACGATACCTGCGATCCTGATCGAATCCGGTTATGTTTTATTGCCGGACCAAGAAGAGCTTCTGGCTTTTGACCTTAACTTTCGGCGTCAATACGCCCACAAGGTGGTTGAAG
Source organism: Elusimicrobiota bacterium (assembly GCA_016205025.1). GTDB lineage: Bacteria > Elusimicrobiota > Elusimicrobia > JACQPE01 > JACQPE01 > JACQJO01. Next base: position 5,344 of record JACQJO010000072.1, on the reverse strand, counting down.
GGATAGAAAGGTACGCCGCCCAAGCCAATGATCTCAACACTTCGCCTGGCGGACAGCGCCGGGATTAAAAACCCTGAAATTCGGCGCTAATTGGGCCGTTCGCCCAATTCAACGATCAAGGGCTGATCCGTCTCTCCCTCTGAAGGCAACAGCCAAAAATAGGTGACTTGCGCCTTAGCTACTCCCAGCAATTTCTGCCGTGTGATAAGCTTTGCGGTTTTCAGGTCGTAGACGGAAGCGTTGGCCACGGTAAGAATTCCGGTGCCGCCGCGGTCAGCATACCAAAGAATATCCGAGAGCCTTTTGCAGTAGTTTTGAGCTTCGGAGGGAATTTTGATCAATCCCTCGATGCGTTCCGAAGAGGTGCGTATCTCAACTCGGATGTCTTTTGTTTCCGACGTAAACGCGCCCTGCGCGTTGGCGCCAAGGCCGTCGGATGGCTGATTTTCGGGAGCTTTCATGATATTTTAATACCTCCCCATTCCTGTGGAATTCTAACAAGGCCCCTTTCTGATGTCAATACCCCCTTGGACAAAAGTCCCAATTTCAAGCTGGGCCTTGCCTCGGTTTCATTCAGAAAGCGAACACCCCGGCCACGGCCGCCCCCAAACGAAAGTCCGTTTCCGGACCGATCTGAAAAATAGGGGTAAAGCGGACAAAAATAGAAAAAGGCGAACCTTTAAATAAAAAATTTTCCTGTATCACGGCCCCCGCTCCCCATCGGTCCGTTGTGCCCAGCCGGCCGTGCATCATGGCGCCCAAATGGGTTTGCAGACGCAAATTCTTATTTTTAGGCTGCATCACTCCGGGAAATTGATGCAGCCAACCGGCATTGACCGCGACGTCGCCGCTCCAGGCGCCCAAGTCCCCGAAAAACCGGTTCGATGAGTCCACCACAAAATCAGCGGTCAACCCCGTCGGCAAGCCCAAAATAACGCCAAAGTGTCCCGCGTCTCGCGACGGACGAGCTTGCGCATGACATGCAACAGCGGCTAACAATATAACCGCCAAACTTGTTTTAATTTTCTTTAGCATTAAACACCTCAAATCATAATACATCATCAACATAACGATTGTGTTCGCTTTTTTTGAAGTAACTTTTCCACATAATCCGAGAGCATCTTCTTGTCTTTAGGCGATACCGCCCCCAGGAGGCGCAAAACCTCCCGCTCCCTGTCTTTGGCATTGACTAATGCCCTAGCCTCGGTCATGGTTCGCCCTTGATCAAATCGTTTTTCCAGCACAAAATGGCTGTCCGCCGAGCAAGCCAGGACAGCCGAATGCGTAATCGCTAAAACTTGGTACTCAACCGAAAGCTTGGACAACTGCGCGGCCGCCAAAGCCGTAACCTCGGCCGACAACCCTTGCTCAATTTCATCTAAAACAAGCAAATCGGGCCGGTCTTCCGGCGCGTGCGTGATCGAAGGCGGCCGTTCAAGAATCAAGTTTTTTAAAATCAAAGCGATTCGGGAACGCTCCCCTCCGCTGGCGATTTGACCCAGCTCCCTTTTGCCTTCTCCGGGGTTTGGGCTAAACCAAAAAACAACCCGGTCCAGTCCGGAAGAATCCGGTTCATCGCGCTTTATAACATCGCATTCCAACACAACCTTGGCAAAACCGAGCGGCCGAAGGCGTTGGGTTGCCAGCGGTCCCAGTTCTCGGGCCAGCCGCTGTCTTTTGATCGAAAGCCGGCCGCCCTGCGCCGCCAATGCTTCTCTCTTTTTCTCAAGCGCCGCGGCCAAAGCGCCATCGCGCTCGCCGGATGCCTCAAGCGTTTCAAGGTCTACGGCGGTTCGCTCCTGCAGACGGCGCAGACCCTCGATATCCGCGAGGTGGTACTTGGCCATCAAGCGGTCTCTCTTGGCTTTAAGCGCCAGCAACTCTTCCAATCTGGCCGGCTCATAGTCCAGAGAAGATTTCAAGGCCGCGGCCTGGCGCGCAACTTCATCCAAAGCGTCGCTGCAGCGTTCAAGGTTTTGCGCCATATCCCTAAAGTCAGAATGATTGTCTGACTGTTGGACCAACTTCAAAGCTAGGGCTTTGGCCCTGGAAACAAGAAGGCCGGCGCTTACCTGCCCCTCTCCTAATAGAGTGTCGACTTCGCACAATCCCTGCATCAGCCGGTCGCGGCCCATCCACAGGGAAAGGTCGCCGTCTAATTCCCGCAATTTTTCTGGGTCTCGAAAAATCTCCTCCAACTCATCGCGATTGTGACGCAATATGTCCAAACGCTCACTGTTCTGCGCCACAAACTGGCGGTGCCGCTCTAAATCCTGCTTAGCCTGCTGAAACTCGGCGTAAAGGGCGCGGTAACGGGCGAGCTCTTGATCAAGCCCTCCCCAATGATCCAGATACTTGCGGGCAAAATCGGACCGCTCCAGTTCAAGGGACTGGTCCTGCCCGTGTCTTTCGGCCAGCGAATCCCATAATTTTTTAAGAGTGGCCAAAGTGACGGGTGTGTCGTTAATAAAAGCCCGCGTTCTGTTGGTCGAAGGCTCATAAAACCGCCTGGCCGAAATTCCCTCTTGCCACTCGATGCCCAGATTCTCAAGTTCCAGCGTCATGTTCGGATTTCTTTTGGAATCCAGGCGGCAAAAAATCGAAACTTCCATTTTTTCGGCGCCGGAGCGCAGGTAATCCGAGGAAACGACCGGTTCGCCGCCCAAAAAAGAGAGGGCTTGCACGAGAACGGACTTGCCTGCTCCGGTCTCTCCGGTAACGACATTAAAACCCGAAGATAAACGGAGGGTCAAATCCTCGATAACCGCGAAATTCTTAATCCTTAACTCTTCAATCATGGCGCCCAGTTTAATTTATTGCGCAAAAGATCAAAGTAAGAATGCTTCGGGCTTCGCAGCAGCAAAAGCGGCGTGCCGTGAGAACGCAAAACCACCTTGTCGCCCGAAAACAAATCCTGCGATACCTGGCCGTCCAAAAAAACCATGGCGTGCGAACGCTCGCCGCGGTAAGACTCCAGACTCACCGTCACTTCCTGATCCGCGTTTAAAATGAGCGGACGCTGGGTCAAGGCGTGCGGCGCCAAAGGAACAACCAGAAACGCGGCCAGGCGCGGCTCCACAATGGGTCCGCCCGCGGCCAAAGCGTAAGCGGAGGAGCCGGTCGGGGTCGCCACGATCACGCCGTCGCCTTTTACTCTGGCCAAGGGTCCGAAGCGGTCCGTGGCGATTTCAAGCTCCAGCATTCTAGGATTTCTTCCGGCGCGAACAACGCAATCATTGATCGCGATGTGCGCCATCTCCCGGCCAGATTTGCAAATCCGTACGGAGAGAATCCGGCGCTCTTCCATTGTTAGGCGTCCCTGCAGGGCGAGGTCCAGGGTGGTTTTCCAGTCCGCCTCATCGGCCGCGGCTAAAAATCCCAATCCTCCGAGATTGACGCCTAAAAGCGGAGTTTTCATAGGAAGAACGCGCCTGGCGGCCGCCAATAGGGTGCCGTCGCCCCCCAGCGAAAGGGCCAGATGCAAATTGGACCGCAAGGGCGGTCTTGCCTGAAATTTCGCGTCAATTTTGAGATCGCGCAGATCATGGCACTCGATTTTAAGGCGGCGCTTTTTTAAAAAATTCTTGATGTCCGGCAGGAGCTTGCGCACCAAGGGTTTTTTTGAGTTATAGAACAAAACAACAGATCCCGTCATGGCGCTACTTAAACTCCCCGTCGCGGCAAGTGATTGTCCGAGACGCATGATCTTGGCCGATTATAGGAAATGGGCTTAAAGGAAAATAAAAAACGCTCCGGCCGCAAGAAAATGCCAGTTGGCCGGGACCCGGCGCAAAGGCGCCGGATGGCCGCGTGCGTGCCCCCGGCGGCATCCCGGCGCAGGCATCTCGCCCGGCGGTGAAACCGCGCGTTTTAAGAAAGTCGTTCAGTTCAGAATATCCTCCGGCTGCCGCGCGGCAGAAATATTTTTGGTTTCCTTCCTCGGCGTAAGCGGCGCGATAGGCGTCAGCGTCCGCAAAAAGATAAATGCGGGGCCGGCTGAAAGCGGCCCCGACACGGTGGCCGCACGTCATCAGAATGGCCGAGCCAAAAAGGATGGCGGCCTGTTTTCTGCGCGCGTAAAACGCCCAGCCCGACAGAAACAAAAACCAGCCGGCCAACAGCCACCCATCCCACGCGGCAACGGACAACGAGGCCCAATTGAAATGCGCGAAGACGCCCACCAACCAAAGGAAAGCCTTGGCCAAAGCCGCCACTCCTGCCGTCATCAAAGAATCCAGGATCGGCGCCCAGCCGACAACAGTCAACCAAAAAACGCCGGCGCCCAAGATAACGCCCGAAAAAGGGATTAATATGAGATTACTCAAAAGCGCGACCAGGGATATCTGATGAAAAAAGTAGGCGGATAAAGGCAGAATGGCGATCCAAGCAAATAAGCTGGTTAGTCCGGGAACCGCCAAGACGCGAAACCAAAACTGTCTCTTCCAGATCAAAGAGCCGGGGTGCCGACCAATGAATTCCCAACCGTAAAGAATCCCGAAAGTGCTCATAAAAGAGAGAAGGAAACTGGGATCAAACAGCCAGGCGGGTTTAATCGCGAGCAGTATTAGGGCGGCCAAAAAAAGACGGGATAGGGGCGCGGTTTCGCGTTTAACCAAAGGGACCAGCAAAATAAAACTGAACATCAAAGCAGCCCTGATGACGGGCGGCGTGATCCCGATAAAGACCGCAAAAGTCCAGGTTCCGAATAAAGCCAAGGTCAAGAACCATTGCCTGGGCAAACCCAGCCAGTTCTTCAATAAAAGCAGTAAAAAAGCTCCCCACAAAGCCACATGCAGACCGCTGACCACCAAAAGGTGCATAACGCCGGCCGCGATAAAATCTTCCTTGATCGCGGCATCTAAAAATCTTTTATCGCCCAAAACAAGGCCGGCCAACAGGGCCGAAACTTCTGGGTCAGGAAACGCTTCCTTAAGCCGAAAAGCCAAGCGGGCGCGCAGCCGGCCCAGAGCGCCCTCGAATCCGGACGGAACGGCTTCTATTTTTAAATCTTCCGGCCGGTCAATCAGCAATTGACCCGAAGCGCCGTGATCGGCAAGGTACTCCTTCCAGCTAAACCCTCCGGGAAACCGGCCGTCAGTAGGCGCCGCGAGCCGCGCCCAAGCCAGAAAACGGACCCCGGCGACAAGATCGTTCAGGATTAACCGGCGAGGGTCCGGCCCTGTCATGTAAAAATGAATGTAAGGGTTTAGCGCAGGGGAGTCACCCTTGCCCCCAGACCCGAGAACCAGTCCCGACGGTTCTCCCCGCGTGCTCGCGGGGCCCCTCTCCACTACTGGGTTCAAGGGTGACTCCCCTGCGCTAAACCCTTGCGCCAAATGCGCCT
>JACQJO010000007.1 GCA_016205025.1 Elusimicrobiota bacterium | reverse complement strand
TTTTATTTAAAAATTAACCTTCGCATTTTTCGATTATCTCGATTTTTTCGCTTTTATTTATACGGGTTTCGCGCTGGGGTGTAACCCTTTAACCCTGTTGCGGAGTGGGGCCCCACCCAGAACGGGTGGGTAGAACCGACGGGACTGGTTCTCGGGTCTGGGGGAAAGGGTGACTCCCCTGCGCTAAACCCCTTCCTTTATTTTGGCTGGTCTTTCTGGACAAGCTCGAAAAACCGGTCTTCGTACTCTTCGAAAACACTGTTTTCACGAAGAAACTCCCCCAACTTAACAAGCGCCTCTTTCGATTTTGGCGCGTCAAAAAACATCTTTTCGATTTGATGGCGCAATTTTTGTTCCGGATCAAAAAATCCTCTCTCTTGAAGCTCCGTCACGTTCATCTGGGCCGATTTAGCGATCATCTCCATGGTAAATTTGAGTAAAGAAACCTGCCAATGGGCGTCCGGGCCGCGGATGATGGTTGAACGCGCGTCTTGACCCACTCTTGTCTCAACCGCCTGAAGGCTCTCGGCAAAAGACTGGCGCGTTGTTTCCTGATGTTTTAACTCGTGGCGAAAATGATAGCCCAGGGCTCTTAATTTTTCTCCCATCTGATGAAAAAATTCATCCACAAATTCTCTGGCGCCCGGAAAAAACCCGTCGAACATTTCCTTGAGCTGTTGGGGAAGGATAATCTGGGGTTTTTGGGCAAAAACGGTGCCGTTTCTAATCCTTGTCGAAGCTTCGTCCAAAGCGGAAAGGCAGTAGTAAGAAAAATTGGTGGGCCCGAAGGTGGCGATGCTTGTTTTAGGGATACGCATCACTTCACTCGCCTTCATGATCCTTTTCCAGCGTCTAATTTGATCGGCATCTTTTTGAGTCATACGTCATCATTATAGCCCACCAGCGTAAAATCAATAAGGTCAAAAAAAACGAACGCGGTGAAAGTAAAATATACCCGTGCAACTTTTGATTGTCCGTCATGGCGAATCGCCCCCTGCCCCACAGTCCGGTGTCGCTTCTGACGCCGAACGGTCTTTAAGCGAAAAAGGCCGGCAGGATATAACGACGCTGGCCAATAAGCTTAGGCGAGACGATTTAAAACCTGAACTGATTCTCTCTAGCCCCCTGCGGCGAGCCTGGGAAACGGCCGGGATTGTCGCCGCGGTTTTTAGCCCGCCCACGCCGCTTAAAAAACTGCCTGCCTTAGCCAGCGGCGCCTCGCCCACAGAATTGGCCAAGGCCATAGAATGGGAAATCTCGGATAAAAACTACCGGTTTATTGTCTTAACAGGCCATCAGCCCCAGCTCGGGGCGTTTATCAGTTGGCTTACCCAAAGCCCGGCCCCCCCTCTTGCACCCGGCAGCTGCGCGGCTGTCGAATATAGGGGTCCCCACGTTTCTCAATTCTTGTGGGTCCACCATCCCTGAAACCAACCTCTATACCGCAGCCGGAATTTTTATGATAAAGTATTACCAATGGTTACATTGAGTCCTGAAGCAGCGGCTAAAGTCAAAGAATTGCTAATTAAGCAGGGTCAGGAGGAGACCGGCCTTCGCATCTTTGTCAAATCCGGAGGCTGTAGAGGTTTCAACTACGGCATGGCTTTGGACAAACAACAGGAAGGGGACACGATCAACGAGATGCAGGGTATTAAGGTACTGGTTGACCCTAACAGCGCCCCCCACTTGGAAGGCATCACGATAGGCTATAAAGACGAAATGATGGGCGGGGGATTCACCATCGAAAACCCCAACGCCACCTCAACCTGCGGCTGCGGCCAGTCTTTCAAAAGCAAAGACGGCGGCGGCGAGCCTAAAAGTTGCTGCTAACTAAACCCCAACGCGAAAATCCAAACGCGATAAGATAGACAAAAGCTTCAAACGATTGATATTACAGATTAAAAATTGAATTTTTAACTTGTAAAACAAATATCGGTCTGCTAAGCTAGCATATGCCAACGTTTCAATAATGATAGCCCGTCATCTTGCTCCCAAAATTAAACAATTGGCTGGGAGCTTCCCCGCCATTCTTGTCACCGGGCCGAGGCAGTCCGGGAAAACAACCCTGGTTCGCCGGGCATTTCCCCGATATGGCTATGTTTCCCTGGAAAATCCGGATGCCCTAGACTTGGCTTTAAGCGATCCCAGGGGGTTTCTCAAAAAGCACCGCAACAGCGCCATTTTATTCAAGCTATTCTTCGGTATTTAGAAAATAAGTAGTACGCTCTCCCGATGGATGATTTCTGGTAAACTTATGCTAGATGGGGTTCAACCCAAAGATCAGTTTGATAGAAGCCCAATACCTCTTCCCCAATGACCGGCTTGGCGAACGAAAACTGGACAACAACGCCCTCTACGATCTCATTGGAAAAATAGTTGATCAGGTTCACCCTTCACGCGAAGACAAATACGAAAAAAGATGGGAGGCTTTCTATCTTCCTCTCAAAAAAGGTTCGCGGTTAATTGCCGTTCCTTTCTCGATCACAGAATACGAAAAAGAATTTTATGCCTTCTTCAGTCAGTTGGGAGCCTTGCATATCAAAAAAGGACATAAGAAAATAGAAAAAGTTTACAGAGACCTCTTTGAAGATGCCTTGAAATTCCTTTCTTTAATCAAAAAAACAGATGGTCAGATTATCAAATGGACGGTTCCTTATAGCTTTCGTACCGGAAGAATTCTGGGCCAATACGTGCTGATAAAGACGCTGCCTGTCCAGGAAAAAGAAAGGTTGATGAATGCCCATGAACGTCACCTTCGGGAACAAGGGAAGGGACAAGGATGTTCGCTCAATGATTATCTTGATACGACTGCGCTATGTTATCGGGCAGCTTTTAATAAAAGCGCCGCTGGCCTTCGGCCGCTGACCATGTATAAAAAATGGGCGGACACCAGAAACGGCGGAATGCTGGCCATAAAAAATAGAACCGGCAAAAAGGAATTCTACCGTTGGTACAAAAGCAAGCAATGGAGCGGCGCCCATCCCTTTGAGATTGTTTTTAGTTTATTGGACCATGGGATTCACCTTTATCCACCTACCGCCGAGAACTCCTGGAAATACTCTTTGGCCGTAACCGACCGCGCCCTGGTAGGAGTGTTTATTAAAATGGCGGAGACCTTAATAAAAAGCAATATTCCCTTTATCGCGGAAAATTTCCAGGAAATTTTGGACTATCTCGCCGGAGAAACTTACTTTGATGTGAATGAAAATGGCGAAGATGCGATGACCTATACCCACTCGCCAAAAGAAAAAAGCAGATATTTTAGACACATTGTGTGGGACCCGCTAAAAATCCCTCGTTTCATCTGTTAAAAATTGCTTATTTTCAACTATTTTTGCTTTCAATATCAAACTAAATTGGGGGCTGCCAGGTAGGACCTTCGGGCAAAAAGAGCTGGGCCTTTCGGCCCTCTCCAACTAGAACCAAAGGCCCAGGCGCTCACCCACTTTTCTGGCCAGACTATTGTCAGTCAAGAGCCAAAACCATTGAGCTTTTGGCGAGGGGGAAATGAAAATGCAAAATTTCAAGAAAATCGAAAGAGTTGTAATAATTGGATTTCTAATAAGCGCCAATCTTGGTTGGGGACAAAAGGTGACGGAAACTGACGCTGTCAAACTTGGTCAAATTGTGGGAGAAAAATCTGGAAAAACAAAAAAAGATCCGAATCTAACTCTCAAAATAACCGAAATAAGTGGTACTGGTAAACAGGCTGCAGACTCTAAACATACCAAACTTTTCAAGCTTGCTATGCCCCAACCAAACAGTGCCGTCAATGAAGCCAACAAAAAAACCGCAGAGCAACAGGGGAAGCCTTGCGATCGTTCCGTCGTGAGCGGAGCGCTTTATGGCGTCACGGGAGCTTTCGTGGGAGCGATGGTCGGCGGCTTAGGGGCATCTGCCGTAGCTACTTTCTTGGCGGGATTTCCTGCCGATGTGATAGCTGGATTAATAGGAGCGGTCGGCGGGGCCATTGGCGGCGGCATGGCAGGCAGTACGTACGGTTACTGCAACAGCCCTTTTTCTTAAAAAAAACAACTTAATTATTGAGCGCCGCCTGCGCCGCGGCTCTGTTTTTCCGGCGTTTGTTAAAAGAGATCAGGCTAATGATGGACTGGCAACGAGCCCAATTTGCCGGTATGCCAATCATTCCAGGAACTAACCGCCCTGAGCATATGAAGCTCGAACATCATGCGGTCATTTGGAAACTCGTGGCGGATTTCTTTTTCGAGGCTACGCAGTTCCTTGGGGTGGATGCCCTTTTCTTGGGCCGATTTGTAGTAATCAAAATAGCTCAATTTTGTCATCAATCTTCCCTCTACATTACAATTCTAGCACTGAAACGATCTCAATAGTAGGCAGGTTCCTGGCAGCGTTAATGGCGTTGATTTTATGCCTTGTCTTTACTTTGACCAGATGCTCGAAGTTCCAGGACACTAAATAGGCAGTCTGTCCAAGTGTTGCGATAGCTACATGCAAAGCATCGCTTAAATAGCGCCTTGGAAAGATTCCGTCGGCCATGTAAGCATGGGCCAAATCCTGGGCCTGGAGAGTGAGATTCAAAACCTTCCAGTCCCGCACGAGATGGAGCAGACGGCTGCGCCGCTTGGGATTGGGAGTATTTTTAAGCTCCTGAATCGTGATTTCAGAAACCAGAGCCACATAGGCCGGCAACGCGGATTTCCAAAATCTTTGAGTATCTTTTTGCCGTTGCGGCTGGCGAGAGTCAAAGTAGGCGCTGACAACAGAAGTGTCCAGATAGATTTTTTCCACCATACTTTTTAATCATTATCCCTTTTTTTGAGATAGAGCACCTTGACGGTCAAGCCAGCAGGGGTCTTAAACGCTGAAAAGCACGGCGCGTTCAGGGCCTTTCGGGTAAAAAGAGCTGGGCCCTCATCCCCGCTAAGTTAACTCAAATTTCCCTCTACAGGGTATTTCTGGTCAAAAGCCAGGGACACAGCGAAAACCCCTTATTTTAAGACGTTTTTATACGTTCAGAAAGAATTAAGTTAGCAGGGATGGAGCTGGGCCCTTCGACCACCCCTAACTAGGACTAAAGTCCCTGAAACTTTTCCGCTATTCTGGCCAGACTATTGTCAGTCAAGAGCCAAAACCATTGAGCTTTTGGCGAGGAGAATGCATGAATAAGTGTCTGACTAAACCAATGCGGTCCTGGATCATTGGGGCTCTTTTTCCTGTTTTAGCCCCAATGATCGGCATGGCGCAACACTTCGATAAAGCGCATGGAAATATATTGACGGCTTTTGAGTGCCCGAGCCGTACCAGGGGAGTGAAGCTTAAAACAGAAATGCTTGCTGGCGCTGTGGATGATCGAGGAATGCGGCCTTTTTATAGAGATCACATGATAGAGTGCGCTGGGCCATTCACAGTTACTCGCTATCGAATTGAAAATCCAAAAAAATACGCTGATTATCGTGCGAAAAATCGAGAAGAGATGGTGATCCGGGAAGCGCGGCTAATGGCTGCCAAAGAAACCCAACAGCCCTTAAATCCTGATAGTCTATGGAAATATTCACCGTCAGCATTAGCCTTGGTCTATCTTTATCACCAGATAAAAGCTACTGGCATTTTGGTCGGCGGCCTGTTTGATTCCCGCGTAGAACACGCCATGGAGTATCACCGCGCTAAGCAGGAAGCAATAGAAAATCCTATCGTAACTGTGGGGCAAGGAGGAAAAGGCTATTCTTCAATTTTGCCCTAACAACTTTTTACCTTAACAACTCGCGCCGCTTGCGCCGCGGCCAATCGTGCCACCGGTACTCGATAGGGAGAGGCGCTGACGTAATCTAAGCCTGCCTTGTGGCAAAAAATCACGGATTGAGGGTCCCCCCCATGCTCGCCGCAGATGCCAATTTTAAGCTTCGTCTTGGTCTTGCGGCCCAGGTAAACCGCCATCTGAATCAATTTTCCGACGCCCGCCTCATCAATTGAAACGAAGGGATCGGCGGGGTAAATTTTCTTTTCCACGTAAGCCGGCAGAAAACGGTTGGCGTCGTCACGGGAAAGGCCAAGCCCCATTTGGGTCAAGTCATTGGTGCCGAAGCTAAAAAACTCGGCCTCGGCCGCGATTTCATCCGCGGTCAAAGCCGCACGCGGCACCTCGATCATGGTGCCGATTTTATAGTTAACCCTGACGCCGCGATTTTTAAGGACTCGTTCGCATTCAGCCTGCACGTATTCACGAATCATTTTAAGCTCTCGCGCCTCGCCAATCAAAGGAATCATAATCTCTGGCAAGACCTCCACCTTGGCCTTGGCCAGCTCGCAAGCCGCCTCCACAATGGCTCGTGTCTGCATGATGTAAATTTCGGGATAAACCACGCCCAGACGGCCTCCGCGGAACCCGAGCATCGGATTAAATTCTTTGAGACCCTCCACTCTTTGCTTCACTTTTTCTAAAGAAACACCCAGTTCCCGGGCCAATTCTTCCTGTTCCGCTTTTTCATGAGGTAAAAATTCATGAAGCGGCGGGTCTAAAAGCCGGATTGTGACCGGAAAACCCTGCATTTCGCGCAAAATGCCCGCGAAATCCTGTTTCTGCATCGGAAAAATCTCGGCGAGCGCTCCCTCCCGCTCCTCGCGGCTTTCGGCCAGAATCATTTTCCGAACCGATTTTATGCGCTCGCCGTTAAAAAACATGTGCTCCGTGCGGCAAAGCCCGATGCCTTCCGCGCCAAATTGCCGCGCCACCCGCGCGTCCGCCGGGGTGTCTGCGTTGGCCCGCACGCCCAGCCGGCGGCGCTGGTCAGCCCAAGTCATCAACTCAATTAAATCTTTGGACTCGCCCGCGCGAATAGTGGGAACAATCCCGGCCATCACCTCTCCGGTTGAACCATCAAGCGTAATGGCGTCGCCCTCCTTAAAAACACGCCCACCGAGCGTCATCTCCTTTCTTTCGTAAGAAACCCCAAGTTTTTCGCAGCCAGCGACGCAGCATTTTCCCATGCCCCGCGCCACGACCGCGGCATGGGAAGTCATGCCGCCTCTCGCGGTTAAAATGCCTTCGGACGCGTGCATACCGCGAATATCCTCCGGGCTTGTTTCAACGCGCACCAGGATCACTTTGGTTTTTTTGTCCGCCACCCAGCGCTCCGCGGTTTCAGGATCAAAAACCACCTGGCCGCTCGCCGCCCCGGGCGAAGCCGCCAGACCGCGGCCCACCACATCGCGCTTAGCTTGAGGATCTAAAACCGGGTGAAGAAGCCGTTCCAATTCCTGGGGTTTCAAGCGGCTGATCGCTATCTTTTGGTCAATCAATCTTTCTTTAACCATATCCACAACGATCTTAAGCGCGGCCCGGGCCGTTCTCTTGCCGTTTCTACACTGAAGAATAAACAGCCGGCCTTTTTGAATCGTAAACTCGATATCCTGCATGTCTTTGAATCTTTTCTCCAAACGCACGGCGATGCCCACGAGCTCCTCGTAACTTTTGGGAAACAACTCTTTTAAGGTCGGCTGATTTTTATTGGCCTCGTTCTTGGACTCTTCGTTGACCGGCTGGGGCGTACGGGTGCCGGCCACCACGTCTTCTCCCTGGGCGTTGACCAAAAACTCTCCAAAAAACTTCTTCTCACCGGTGCCCGGATCACGCGTAAAGGCGACTCCCGTGGCCGAAGTGGAACCCCAATTGCCAAAGACCATGGCTTGAATATTGACCGCGGTGCCCCATGATTCCGGAATGCCATGAAGTTCGCGGTAGCTTTTAGCTCTTGCGTTCATCCAGGAGCCGAACACCGCTCCGATGGCGCCCCAAAGCTGTTCCATGAGATTTTGCGGGAAAACCTTGCCGGTTTTAGTTTCAATCAACGCTTTGTACTCTTTGACCAAAGCCTGAAGGCTGGACGCATCGATCTCGGAGTCGGCCTTAATTCCGGCCTGCGTCTTTTTGTCTTCAAGGGCTTGTTCGAAGAGACCAGCCTCGATCCCCAAAACAATCTCCCCATACATGGCGATGAAACGGCGGTAGGAGTCCCAGACAAAACGTTCATCTTTGGCTTGGGTTGCTAAAGCGCGAACGGTCGCATCGTTTAAGCCGAGATTTAAAATCGTATCCATCATTCCCGGCATGCTGGCCCGGGCGCCGGAACGCACCGAAACCAAAAGGGGAATCTGGTTGTCGCCGAATTTAGCGGCCATGGCCGCCTCCAGTTTTCGCAGTGCCAAAGCCACTTCATCTTTAAGCCTGACGGGGTAATTCCGGCTGTGCTGGTAATAGTAAGCGCAAACTTCGGTTGAAATGGTAAATCCCGGCGGAACAGGCAGGCCGAGCTTGGTCATTTCGTGGAGATTGGCTCCCTTGCCGCCCAAGAGACCTTTCAGGGAGGCGCTGCCCTCGGCAACGCCGCCGCCAAAGAAATAAACGTGCTTCTTCGTCTTCAAATTTCCCTCAACTCCCGCGGATTTATCCAATGTTGCACGTGTCATTGACCCCCCTTAGGAGCCAGCCCATAATAACTTGAACATCTGGCTGGCCGCTTTTGCCCAGGCTCTTCGCGCGTCCTCGCTTACATACCCGTCGGTATGCTCGCTGCGGGTCGCTTTGATCCTGGACAAAATCGGCTCACCCAAATGCACAACTTATTATGGGCTGGCTCCTTAAAGCACGAACATCTAACGCGTTCTCCGGCCACATCTGGGTCCATTATGCCCAAAAATTAAGACCAGCGTCACGTATAATAAATACGATGCTGGCTCGAAAACTGGTTTCAGCTGACAATCACAAAAATCCGCCCAATTCAGGCGTCGCAAACTTGGCGGTAAGATTGCGGCGGCTGCGTCAAAATCCCGTCATTCGCGCCGCTTTTCAAGAAAACCGGCTCTCCAAAGAACAGCTGATGGCGCCCTTATTTGTGCGCGAAGGCAGCCAGACCAAGCCCTCCGGCACATTGCCCGGGCATCCTCAACGGTCACTGCCGGATCTGCTCAAATATCTTGAAAGCTTCGCCAAAAAAGGCGGCCGATCAGTCATTGTTTTTGGCATCCCCGCCAAAAAAGACGCTCTGGGAACCGGCGCTTACGCGTCTAATGGTATCGTTCAAAAGGCGATCCGCGCCATCAAAAAAAATTACGGCGAAGATTTAGTGGTGGCCGCGGATCTATGCTTTTGCGAATACACCGATCACGGACACTGCGGCGTTTTGCGAAAGAGGTCAGGGGTCCTCACCCCTAACTTTTATGTTGACAACGACGCCACTTTAGACTTGATCGGCAAAACCTCGGTCAGCTTGGCCGAAGCGGGCGCGGACATCGTGGCGCCCTCCGGCATGATCGACGGCATGGTGGCCAAAATTCGCTCATCGCTTGACCGGCAAAATTTTAAAGAAACGATTATCCTTTCCTATGCGGCCAAATACGCCTCCACTCTTTACGGCCCCTTCCGGGAACTAGCGCAGTCTAAGCCCAGTTCCGGGGACCGCAAGAGCTACCAGATGAACCCGGCCAACGCCCGCGAAGCTTTGCGGGAGATGGCTCTCGACGCCCGAGAAGGCGCCGATATTTTAATGGTCAAACCTGCTCTCTTTTATTTGGATATCCTGGCCAAAGCCAGAGAAGAATTTGATCTGCCCCTGGCCGCTTTTCAGGTATCAGGCGAGGCCTGGATGATCGAGCAATACGCCCGATCCGGCATGGCCAAACGTGAAGACGCGATTCTCGAATCACTGATGGCCATCCGCCGCGCCGGAGCGGATTTAATCATCACCTACTTCGCCGAAGAAGCGCTGGCTCTGCTTTCCCGGTAGTTCAAGCGCTCGGCTTCTACTGAAAACTTTTCTCCTAAATCGAACTGGGCCCCTGGGCCCATGACAATATACCGCCTTTCATCTACGCTAACAGCGCCGCCCAAAGGAATTTTTTGGAGGTCAAAAACTATGAAAAAAACCTTTCTCTCAACTGTTTGGATTTCATTAACTCCTCTTTTTTATCTTAACGCTACTGGCCAAAGCGACCGGTTGGCCTATCAGCCAAGGCCTTTTTTTGAGCAAACCCAAACGAGCGGGGAATTAATGGATCTATCGGCAACCGCATCGGTTCCCGGAAAAAAAGCCGCCGCGGTTAATCCTTCCGCTGTAATTGTTCCCGCTTCCGATACTAAAACGGTTGTACGTCCTAATTCCAAAAAAGAGAACATCAAAACTTTTGTTAGTTTTGACAGAAATGACTGGCTCATCCTGGGACTCCCTTGGGAGATGATCGGCATTGGCTTGCTCGGGGCGGCGGCCGGGGGCCTCGTCGGCTATCTCGCGGCCGGCGCCGCCGTTGGCGCAAGCGGAGCCATCGGAGGATTTTTAGGCAGCGCCGCTTGGCCCCAATGGCCAGTCAGCACGCTCTTGGGCGGCCTGGCAGGTCTCTTGATCGCAGGGTCCAAGGGCGCTTTGATGGGTGGAGGAGCCGGCCTCGTCGTTTCTTTGATTATCTGGGCGTTCGCTCCCTGGGCCTGGCGCCATCGAGAATAACCTGCCCCTGCAAGCGCCCCGTCAACTATAACTGCAACGATCGTTTCGCGCGCTTATTAAATCAAAACAAACAGATCAGGGGTTGCTAAACTAGTGGCATGCCCCTGCTGATTATTGGCGTTGCCGGCGTCGCTTCGCTGGCGCTGGGGTTTATTTTTTATGGACGATATGTCGCCCGGGTTTTTGGCTTGGATGACGCGCGCTTAACCCCGGCCGTTAAAATCAATGACGGGGTGGATTTTGTTCCGGCCAAGCCCGCCGTTCTTTTAGGCCAGCACTTCTCGGCGATCGCGGCGGTTGGGCCGATCGCCGGACCCATCTTGGCCGCCGGGAAATACGGCTGGCTGCTTTCTTTTCTCTGGATTGTTTTGGGAGCCATCTTTATCGGCGCGGTGCATGATTTTTCCGCCCTCATCGCCTCTGTCCGGCACAAAGCCCGCTCTATCGCTGAAGTGGCTGGGCTTCATATCAGCCCGCTCGCTCAAAAAATATTCCTGATCTATATCTGGATTTCCCTTCTCTATGTCATTTTGGTTTTCACGGATTTGACCGCCTCCGCTTTTTTAAGCCGGCCAGAGCTGGGCGCGGAAAACTTCGGGCCTGGCGTGGCCACCACCTCCATCTTTTATCTCCTCCTGGCCGTAGCTATGGGTTTGGTAATGTATAAAACTCGGTTCCCCCTAACAGCCTTAACCGTCATCGGTGTTTTAAGCCTGATTCTCTTCATTAAGCTTGGGCAGGCGCTGCCTACCGTGGCTGGCCCCAAAATCTGGCAGATCGTGATCTTGGGTTACTGCTTTATAGCGAGCGTGATCCCGATGTGGATTCTGCTTCAACCCAGAGGCTATCTGGGCGGGTTCCTGCTCTATGCTTGCCTTGCAGCCGGCGTTATTGGCTTTCTGTTTTATCATCCCGGAGCCATCGTCGCCGGAGCACCGGTTTTAGAGCATGACGCCATCAAAATATTTTCGGCCGGGGGGATTTTTCCCTTTCTCTTTACAACGGTCGCCTGCGGCGCCTGCTCCGGATTTCATGGTCTGGTTTCCTCCGGTACCACCTCCAAACAGGTGGCCAAGGAAACGCACGCCAGACTGGTGGGTTACGGGGGGATGCTACTAGAAGCCTTTGTGGCGCTGGTGGCTTTGGGCGCTTTTGTGACCATGGCGTCTCAAGGAAAAACGGCTTCTTTGTCTCCCGATGAAATCTACGCCAGGGGACTGGCCACCTTTTTAACCGTAATTGGAATTCCTTTTGAATTCGGCGTTTCTTTCGGGAAATTGGCTTTCGCGACTTTTATTTATGACAC
Source organism: Elusimicrobiota bacterium (assembly GCA_016205025.1). Lineage (GTDB taxonomy): Bacteria > Elusimicrobiota > Elusimicrobia > JACQPE01 > JACQPE01 > JACQJO01. The sequence continues at coordinate 28,432 of JACQJO010000007.1, read as the reverse complement.
CCTGGACGTAAGCACGCGTTTGGGCCGGTACATTTTTCAAGAACTGACTGGTTGGCATGGACGGCTCGGCAAATATGCCGGCGCCCTGGCCACGATCATTTTGCCCGTGTTGATATTCCTTTCGGCTAAGCCAGGTTCTCCTGCCGTCTGGAAGGCTTACTGGGGTCTTTTCGGCGCTTCAAACCAGCTCTTAGCTTGCTTGACCTTGGCAGCCATCACGGTGTGGCTTAAAAAAGAAAACAAAAACTGGCTGATTACGGGTATTCCTTGTATTTTCATGGCCAGTGCAACCTTGAGCTCTTTAATATCAATGAACGCTCAATGGTTAGGCCGCGGACTTTCTTTTTCCGTTGTTAACCTGACAAGCGCGGCGCTCCTGCTTTTAGCGTTGGTGTTTCTTGATCAAACGATTAGGGCGTTTAGGAAAAAACCGCTGGCGGCCGCCTGATGGCTATTCAATCAAAGCGGCTTTTTGAAAAAGCCAAACAAATCTTGGTCGGCGGTGTCAACTCTCCGGTGCGCTCTTTTGGAGCCGTCGGCGGCCATCCTCTATTCATAAAAAAAGCGGCTGGCGCTTACCTTTGGGACGCGGATAACCAAAAATACGTTGACTTGGTATGCTCTTGGGGAACCATTATATTAGGACACGGCTATCCAACTATCGCCCAAGCGGCCGCTCGGGCCATAGCCAAAGGAACAAGCTACGGCGCCTGCCACCAAAATGAAATTCTTTTAGCGCAAATGATTCGCGAAGCTTTTCCTAAAACCATAGAGCGCGTGCGTCTGGTCAATTCCGGAACCGAGGCCGTCATGACCGCGCTGCGCATCGCCCGCGCCGCCACCAAGCGCGATCTCACGGTAAAATTCGCGGGCGGCTACCACGGCCACCATGACAGCTTGTTAGCCGCGGCCGGGTCCGGGGTTTTAACGCACGGACTGCCTTCCAGCGCCGGCGTTCCCGAAAGCTGGGCCAAAACAACGCTGGTTCTGCCTTATAACGACGAGAAGGCCGTCTTTCAAACCTTCGCGAAGCTAGGCCGGAAAATCGCGGCCGTTATTGTGGAGCCGCTGGCGTGCAATATGGGGGTTGTCCCGCCTGAAAAAAGCTTTCTCGAAACACTGCGCTGCGTCACCAAAAAATACGGCGCCTTGCTTATCTTCGATGAGGTCATCACCGGATTCAGGCTTCAATGGGGCGGGCTGTCCGAATCTTATGATCCCGATTTGGTTTGTTTGGGCAAAATTATCGGCGGCGGATTTCCGCTGGCCGCGGTTGCCGGCAAAAAAGCGCCCATGGAACTGCTGGCTCCGCTTGGCAAAGTGTACCACGCCGGAACCCTGTCCGGAAATCCGGTGGCTGTCGCCGCGGGATTAGCGACGCTGGCGGCGCTCAAGAAAATCAATCCTTACGCCAGGCTGGAAAAAATGGCCCAAAAAATCGTCCGCAGCGCCGAAGAAACGGCCGGCCAAAAAGGCATCGCTCTGACCGCGCCGCGGCAAGGAAGCTTGTTTACGCTATTTTTTACCGCAATACCCGTCAAAAATTACGCTGATGCTCAAAAAACGGATACCCGCCTGTTTTCCAAATTCTTTTGGAACATGGTCAACTCCGGCATTTATTGGCCGCCCAGCAATTTCGAAGCCTGCTTCTTAAGCAATGCCCACGCCGATAAGGACGCAGAGAAAATAGCGAACGCCGTCCATCGGGCAATAAAATCCCTGTGAGCCGGCGCTTGCGCGCCCTTGCCGCCTTTCTCACCTTCGTCACGCTCCTGCCCCATTGTTCTTTCGGTCCGATATCCAAAACTTCGTCCAGAGTTATCCCTAAAAATACCAATCTGACGCCCGCGCCTCCCGCGCGGGAAATCGACGGTCTTTATTTTAAAATCATCTCCAATGCCCAAACAGCGGCCGAGGTTTCCAAAATAGCGGATATGATTTATCGGGGCATCTTAGCCGACATTAAACTCACCGAATCTTTCCGGCCCTACAGCCTCATGCCGCTTTATCTCTACCAAACCCGCGAGGAATACCTGCAAAAATCCGGCATGCCGGAATGGTCGGGCGCCGTTTTCATGGGCAACGCCATTGTTTGCTATGAATACCGCGGATTGCCCCAAACACTGGCCCATGAAATTTCGCATCTGATATTCCAGGAATTCTTCGCCGGATACCGGACCGATCTTCTCTGGCTGAACGAGGGATTGGCCATGCACGAGGAGTATAGGGCCAGGGGGGATGCGGTAATCCGGGAGGCGATCAGCGCGTCTTTTCCTATTCTTAAAAGTTCCTTCTGGCCTTTAAAGGACCTGACTCAAATTGAAAGCGCGCTGGATCATCGAGAAAAAGAGGCCCGGATTTTTTATATCGAAAGCTGGCTTCTTGTCCGTTTTCTTCTGGAAAAAGGCGGCCGCGTCGGTTTCTATGAAATGCTGAAGGCCTTGAAAATGAAAAGGCCTTTAAACGCGGCCATTGCTTTAGGATTTCCGGGGAAATGGAACAATCTTCAAGAGCTTGAAACTAGTTTCAAAACAGAATACTCGATTACCTGGTAACTAGAGACAACTCAATAAAACCCGTCTGGCCCGGCCGCGCCGGAGCGCTCGGCAGCGTTCGCGCGGCATCGGGCGGCGGCGGCAATTCTTGACGGGCGTTATCCGACACAAAAAGAAACGCCTCCAAATAAAACGGCCCCGACCAGGAACGCGATGGGATCAAAAGATCGCCGCGGCCCAACTGAAAAGAAAGCGGAAACTGGGGATTCAACCAGCGGCGGATAATAACAGGGGTCTGCCAAGAGTCCTTGGCCACCAAAAAACAAACGGCGTTGGGTTTCTTGGCCAGATAATCCAGGCTTTCCTGACCAAGGGTAATCCGGCCGCGGATCATCCCCTGATTGTTCCGGTTCAAGCAACCGCCAAAAACAAGACTGGCGAGTCCCAGGGCCAGGCCCGCCAGCGCTCCAAAAGACACCCGGACGGCGGCTCGCCGCCAGCGCCACCAAGACCAAATAACAGCAAGCGGCCGGCGCGGCTCAATAAACAAAACTTTGCGCGAACTCCATTTTTCTTTGAGTTCAAGAATACGCCGCTTTTTCTCCTTAATATCCAGCTCGCAGCCCAATCGCTCGGCCCCTATGGCCTGGGCTGTTTGTTCAACCAATTCTTCGCTCGCCCCTGATAAAAGAATCAATCTCTCGATCCCGCAATCCCTGCGCATCGCCCGGCCCGCTTGGGCGGCGCCACCCAACAACTGCTCGGTCAACACCAAAAGCGCTCTGACTTTTCCCTCCCAACCAAGGTAAACGACGCGACGGCCGGCCGCCTCTTGGCCGGCGGCCTCCCGCAAAAGACCGGGGGGTATCTCCAAAGAGGACTCAAAACATAATCGAGCGCTTCCCATAACAACCGCCCTGTTATTGGCAATACCCGCAATCCCACGACCGGGAATTTCTTTAAAAAATTCAACGGCCGATATTTCGATATTGTTGGCCGCGGCTACTTTAAGAATTGCGACCGATACGGAATCGGTTTTATCTTCTTTGCAACCGATAAGACTAGCCGCTATCTTTAAAACTTCTTGGCGATCGGAATCATTGCCGGAGTCAAGCAGGCATTTAACGAGCGGGGTATTTCTTGAAACAACGACTCCGCGCCGGCCAAAGACAAGAATTGAGGGGTAAGCCATCGCGATCACCAACGGCATCCTGCGCGCTAAAGCCCAAAAAATAAAAACAACTGGCCCCAGGACAACCCAAAAAACCATAGCCAAGAAAACTGCGAGAAGTGGCATAATGACATTCTACAGAAATCCCCCATGGGGGATTTCTGAATTTTTCATTATGAATTTTAAGTTTTGTCCCCATAAACAAACTTAACTAACAAGGAGCGCCTGTGTATAAACTAAAAAGCCGGTTACTTTTAGGATTGGCGATGACGCTTGTATCCGGATGCGCCCAAAAAAGCGCTTCCGTTCGCGTCGCGGTGGCCGTCCCCTTAACGGGAGACATAGGAACAGAGGGGCAAGGCGTGCGCCGCGCCGTTGAACTGGCGATTGAGGAAGCCAACCAATCCGGCCGTTTTCCTTACCTCGTTGAAGTGCGCGCTTTTGATGACCGGGCCGACCCAAAAGAAGCAGTCAGTGTGGCTAATCTGATTGTTTCGGATCCCAATATCGTGGCGGTAATAGGGCACTACAACTCCGGTTGTTCCATCCCGGCTTCCCAAGTTTACGCAAGAGCCGGAATCCCGATGATTTCGCCGGCCTCAACGAACCCGAAGCTAACCGCTCAACAGCTCGAAGAGGGCTGGCTCGGGCCCCGTTCGATCTTTCGCGTGGTTCCGACCGACGACGTCCAGGGTACGTATGCCGCTGATTTTGTGACCGACAAGCTTAAATTTAAAAATTTCGCGGTGCTTCATGATAAAACGCCCTATGGTCAAGGCCTGGCGGAACAATTTCGAGAACGTTTTGCCAAACGCGGCGGCCAAATCTTGGCATTTGAGGGAATCGCCAGCGGCGATCGGGATTTCAAAGCGTTGCTTACCCGGCTCAAATCATTAAATCCACAGGGTGTATTCTTCGGGGGTCTCTATCCGGAATGCGCTCTATTGATCAGGCAAGCCAAAGAAATCGGCCTTCCCGCCACCTTCTTTTCCGGTGATGGGTCTAAAACAAATGAGCTGCTTAAGATCGCTGGCCCAGCCGCCGAAGGAGCTTATCTTTCCATTACCGGCATTCCCGTGGAGCACCTGCCTTCAGCCAAAACATTCCTGGAAAAATACAACCAGAAATATCCCGGCGCCACCGTTAAACCCTTTGATCACTTTGGTTACGAAGCAACCAACATCGCGCTCGATATAATCTCGCGCGTCGGTCCTGACCGGACCAAATTCATTGATGAATTAAAAAAAATCCGTTACCAGGGAATCTTAGGCACCACCGAATTTGACGCCAAGGGCGACACTAAAAATAAAATCATCACCATGACTAAAGTCAAAAACGGCGAATTCGCCATTGTCAACTAAAAATTTTGCCCGGCAAAATTTAGATAGTAGAGTGAAAAAGATAGTAGATAATAGATAAGCGAAACTTAATTTGTTTATCGAACAGCTATTTAACGGTTTGGTTTTAGGCTCCATCTATTCCCTGATCGCTCTGGGATACACTCTTGTTTACGGTATCTTAATGATGATCAATTTTGCCCACTCCGAAGTTCTCATGGTCGGCGCTTTCGTGGGACTCGCCGCCTACACGCTGCTGGCTCCCCCGGCGGGAGGCTGGGTAGCGCTGGTTCTTGTTCTTTTGGTCGCCATGACGGCATCCGGACTCTTGGGAATTGTTATCGAAAAATTGGCCTACCGTCCTCTAAGGCAAGCCGCGCGCCTGGCTCCGCTCATATCAGCTATAGGCGTTTCCATCATTCTTTCCAACGCGGTGTTCCTATGGGTCAGCAACCAATTGCTTTCTTTTCCCAAAGTTGTACCCGAACAATCCATTTCCTTGGGGTTTATGAAAATAGGTTCTCTTCAAATTTTAATTTTTTTCACCTCGCTGATATTAATGGCCGTACTGCATTTTATGGTGCAAAAAACAAAAATGGGCAAGGCCATGCGGGCCTGCGCCGATGATCTCACGACATCAGGACTCATGGGAATTGACGTCAACAAAGTCATCGCTTTCACCTTCCTGATCGGCGGAGCTTTAGCCGGAGCGGCCGGGGTCTTAAACGGCATGTATTATGGTTCCATAAAATACAATTTGGGCTTCCTGCCGGGAGTCAAGGCCTTCACCGCCGCCGTTTTAGGCGGCATCGGCAACATCGCCGGCGCCGTCTTGGGAGGTTTTCTGCTGGGCATTTTAGAGGTAATGGCGGCCGGATACCTGCCCAACGGCAGCCAATGGAAAGATGTTTTCGCTTTTGTGGTTTTAATCGGCGTTTTACTGATCCGCCCATCAGGCATTCTTGGTGAACGAATCGCCGAAAAAATATAATCTGATCTTTTAATTTGTGAATTTCTTCAACTCTCAACTCTCAACTCTCAACCCTCAACTACCTAAATGGCTGCCCCTGGGTTTGCTTCTGGCTGTACTGCTTATTTTCCCCATTATCATTGAGGGCACTTCTTATGCCTATCTCTCGCGCATGGCCGGACTGGTCGGTTTGTACGCCCTCCTTGCCCTGGGCCTTAACTTTACCTTGGGTTATGTCGGCCTATTTGACCTGGGCTATATCGCCTTTTACGCCATCGGCGCTTATACAGCGGCCATTCTTTCCATTAACGGATACTCTTTTCTGGCGTCGACCTTCGCAGCCATAGTTGTTTCCGTTTTTGTCCGTCTCTTAGTTGGAGTAACCATTCTGCGGTTAAGAGGAGACTACCTGGCCATCGTTACCATGGGTTTCGGGGAAATAACGCGAATTGTGTTTAACAATTGGGACAGTCTGACCAATGGCCCCAAGGGGCTTCCTTCCGTCGGTGAAAGCATCCGGCCGGTTAAAATTTTAGGCATGACCCTGGTCACCAACACGCACTACTACTACCTGATCGCGGCATCGGTTATCTTAACCATTCTGGTTTCTCAAAGACTGGAGAATTCCCGGCTGGGCCGCGCCTGGGTGGCTATCAGGGAAGACGAGGTCGCGGCCGAGCTGACGGGCCTGGCGGTCGCTCGATTAAAATTGGGGGCCTTCGTCATCAGCGCCGTCTTCGCGGGGCTTGCCGGTTCCATCTTCGCTCACTGGGAACGGTTCGTAACACCGGAATCTTTTGTTTTTTGGGAATCGATTCTTTTGATCTCGATGATCGTGACCGGCGGCATGGGCTCCATTCGCGGCGTTATTTTGGGAGCCGTTCTTTTAGGCGGCGTGCCGCAACTCCTGCAGGCCGCTCTGGTGGGCTCCCGATTTATTGACTATAGATATTTCTTCTTTGGCCTTGTTTTAGTTTTGGCTGTTTTATTCCGACCCCAAGGGCTCTGGCCCTCTAAACGCCGCCAAGTTGAAATTTTGGAAACGGAATATGTCAACTAACCCCCTGCTTAACATTACCGCTCTCTCTCAAAGCTTTGGCGGCCTAAAGGCCTTGGACAGCGTGACCATGGCCATATCGCCGGGAGAAATCGTCAGTCTAATCGGTCCCAACGGAGCGGGGAAAACAACTCTTTTCAATGTTTTAACCGGCGTCTACAAGGGAACGTCGGGCCAAATACGATTCCAAGAGCGCCCCATTCGCGGATTGGCTCCCCACCAAATTGTGCCTCTCGGCATGGCGCGAACATTCCAAAACATACGGCTTTTTACCAACATGACCGCTCTTGAAAATGCCATGGTAGGCCGCCACACCCAAAGCAAAAATGACCTCCTGTGGTCTTTGCTTCGCAATAAAACTTTTTATAGGCAGGAAACAGAAATTGAGATAGAGGCCAAAAAATGTTTAGCCACGGTCGGCATCCTAACTTCGGCCAATCTGATCGCCAGAAATCTTTCCTATGGGGACCAGCGGCGCTTAGAAATCGCCCGCGCGCTGGCCACAAAACCAAAACTCTTAATTTTGGACGAACCGTCGGCGGGAATGAACCCCAGGGAAAGCCAAAAATTAATGGAGCTCATCCGTCATTTAAAAAACCAAGGGTTAACCATACTTTTAATCGAACATCATATGCGCCTGGTTATGGGGATTTCAGATAGGATCATCGTTTTAGACCACGGGGTCAAAATCGCCGAGGGAACTCCCCAAGAAGTCGCCCATAACACCAAAGTAATCGAAGCTTATTTGGGAAAAAATGCCGCCCACTGACAACGCCTTGATCCTGGAACTCAAAAACATTCATGCCGTCTACGGAAAAAAAATCCACGCCTTAAAAGGCGTCAACCTAAAAATCCATACCGGTGAAATCGTGGCCCTAATCGGTTCCAACGGCGCCGGTAAAACAACGCTGCTAAAAACTATTTCCGGCGTTCTGCCTGCCGAGCAAGGCGATATATTGTTTAAAGGCCGGGCTATTCAAAATATAAAACCCCACGAAATCGCTTGCCTTGGGATCGCGCATGTTCCCGAAGGAAGAAAAATTTTTCCGCGGCTTACCGTCTTGGAAAATCTCGAGATGGGGGCTTTTTCGCGGGTAGATGCCGGGGGGATCGAGAGGGACCTCCGGCACGCTTTTGAGTTGTTTCCTATCCTAAAAGAACGCCGGGGTCAGCTGGGCGGCACGCTCTCCGGCGGCGAACAGCAGATGCTGGCCATGGCCCGGGCCTTAATGATGAAGCCGGAACTTTTAATGCTCGATGAGCCTTCAATGGGGCTGGCCCCCGTGATTACGGATAAAATCTTTGAAATTATCGCTGCCATCAACAAGGAGGGCAAAACTGTTTTTCTGGTGGAACAAAACGCCAGACGCGCTCTTTCCGTAGCCAGCCGCGCCTATGTTCTGGAAACAGGCCAAATCGTTTCGGAAGATAACGCTCAAAACCTCTTAAATGACCCCAAGGTTCAGGAAGCTTACCTGGGCGTGTAAAAAAACTACTTAACTAACTTATTGTCCGCTCTTTTTGGAGGATCGTTAGGCGGACGCGGTGTGGGTTTCGGGTTATTTTTCAATGTTGGGGTCAGCTCTTTGTTAAGAGCCGCGTCCTGCGGCGCTTCATCAACGCTTGCAACAATGGCGCCGATGGGACATTCCGGCAAGCAAACCCCGCAGTCAATGCAGACGTCGGGGTCAATGATCATAAAAACTTGGCCCTTGTGTTCGCCGGCATGAATGCACTCCACCGGACAAACTCCCTGGCAGGTGGCATAACGCTCACCAAGACATTTCTCTGTTATGACATACGGCATTAAAAAAACCTCCTAATTAAATGTGGCCTTATTCTACTAACCCAAGCCCTTGTCTTCAAGCCACCACCTGGCTTCCATGGCCGCTATACAGCCATAACCCGCGGCGGTCACCGCCTGACGGTAGCGATGATCCACGCAATCGCCAGCGGCAAAAACACCCTCAATTGAAGTTTTAACCCAACTGCCGGGCAAAGGAACAATGTAGCCCTTATCGTCAAGCTTAAGGTGGCCTTTCAAAAAAGAGGTGGCCGGTTCATGGCCGATAGCCACAAAAAGACCGCCGCAATTGATGATCCGCGTCGCTTGGGTTTTAAAATTTTTGACCCTAACCCCGGTGACCATGTCGTTGCCCAAAACTTCCTCAATGACAGAATCCCACGCGAACTCGATTTTTAGATTCTTTCTGGCCTTCTCTTCCATGGCAGGGGAAGCGCGCAGCTTGTCGCGGCGATGAACAACCGTCACCTTGGCCGCAAACCGCGTTAAAAACGTGGCCTCTTCCATGGCGGTGTCGCCGCCGCCGGCCACCACCAGTTCTTTTCCTTTGAAAAAAAATCCGTCGCAAACCGCGCAGGCCGAAACACCCTTGGCGCGGTACTTTTCTTCCGAAGGAAGGCCCAGCCACTTGGCATTGGCGCCCGTGGCCACGATAACCGTCGAAGCCGTTATCTCCTTGCTTTCGGATGTCCAAATAGAAAAGGGGGATTTTTTAAAATCAACCCGATCGATCTGATCGTTGACAAAACGAACCTCAAGGCGTTCGCATTGCTTGCGCATCCTCTCCATCAGCTCGGTTCCCAGGATAGGCTGCTCGAACCCCGGAAAATTTTCCACTTCGGAGGTCAACATCAATTGGCCTCCGGCAAGAAGACCGCCGATCACCAAGGGTTCCATGCCGGAGCGCGCCGCGTAAATCCCAGCGGTCAACCCCGCGCAACCACTGCCGATAATAACGCACTTTTCCATAAGTAGAACAGGATTATCCAAAATTCTTCTATTCGCCGCTGGTTAAGCCCAGGGTAGGCGCTTCAAATTCCGGTAGGCCGACCAAGTCGGGATAATCGGTGAACATGGCGTCGACGCGTCGCTGGGCCAGCTTATCCCAAGCCGATTTGCTGTTGATAGTATAGACGCAAACGTGAAAACCGCGTTGATGCGCCCGGCCGATCAAGGAACGCGTCGCCTGAAAGGCCGACACAACCAGCGCGTCGCAGCGCAATTCTCTCATCTCTTTGATCGCCAATCGAAGAGACTTGGCGGCCAAAATATAGCCTAAATAAGCGTTTGAAGACAGAGCGCGGACTTGGCGCAAACATTTTGGATCGGCGCTTGAAATATAGGACATGCCGTTATAACCCTTTCTTTCCAAAATCCCCAGCACCTTCTCCTGCGTTAATGCCGATGGCCCCGTTTTGATTTCAACATTAACAACCGCTTTGCGCGATATGAGAGTGAGAACTTCTTCCAGGGTTGGAATTTTTTCCTGGATCTTACGACCTTTGCGATGATTTAAAACGATCGAAATTTTAGCCAGGTCTTCCAGAGTCATCTGCCCGATTGTTTTGCGAACTTTGGCCACGCGGCTCAAGTCCGCATCGTGACAAACAACGATATGCCCATCTTTGGTTTGCTGGACATCGAGTTCAATGAAACGCGCTCCCATGTCCAAAGCCAGCTTAAACGCCGTCAGCGTATTCTCGGGGGCGTACCCCGAGGCGCCCCGATGGGCGATCAGGATAGGCCGGTGTTGAACTTTAAAAAAAGGGAAAGACACTATTAGCTCCTGTAAAAAGCCTACGGCACCTGACTACTATTGTCAATACACAACTTAAGAAATGGCTTCCAAGAATTTAAAAAATTGCGCCTCATCGAATTCATAAGCGGTCAGCTCCTGGCGCCCGGTATCGGGGCCGTGGTAATCGGAACCGCAGGTGACGAAAAGATCGTGCCGCCGGGCGAATTCAAGATACTCACGCACGTCGCTGGGTTTGTGGCAGGAATGGTACGCCTCGATGCCTTTTAGTCCCATATCAACCAACGAAACCAGTTTGTCGGCGCCCATGCCGGCAATGCCGGGATGAGCCAAAACCGGCACACCTCCGGCATCGGCGATGCTGGCAATAGCCTCACGCGCCCGGGGCCCCAAGGGCGGCGAGTACCCGGGCTTGCCCTTTAAGAGAAACCTTCGAAATGCCTCTTCTCGCGTTTGAACGATCCCCTTGGCTTTCAGGGCATCGGCCACATGCGGCCGGCCTATGCTTTCTTGGGATTTTTTCCGAACATCCTCCATGGTAATTTCAAAACCCAGCGCCTGAAGATTGCCGACCATAGCCTCGGCTCTTTGAACGCGCAGAGTCCTCAACACCGATAACTGCTTCAAAAAAACCTCATTGCTTAATAAACGCGAGCCAAAACCCAGAATATGCAGCGTTTCGGTATTTTCGCTGGTGTTAATTTCAACGCCGACGAACTTTTTCATCGAATTAGCCGCCTGGGTTTCCAGCTCCCGGTGAGCGCTCAAGGTATCGTGATCGGTGATCGCAAAATAGCATACGCCGTTGTTTTTGAGTTTTTCTAACAGCTCGACTGGACTCAACGTTCCGTCGGAATAACGGGTGTGCAGATGAAAATCAAACCGCATGGCAGCTCAAGTTTAATTTCCCGCGTCCACGATAACGCGCCCCCTGGCTTTGCCTTTATCCGTTTTGACTTCAAAAATATAGACGCCGGTGGCCACCGCGTAACCGGAGTCATTTTTACCGTCCCACGATGAGCCCTCGATATCGCGGATCAACGATCCGCTTAAATCGTAAATCTGCACTCTGGGATTGGCCCCCACCTGGTTGTCGGGTATGGTAAACGTCACGCGACTGGCCGAGGAGGCTTTGTAGGGATTGGGCACCGCGATCGCGGCGCCTGTGCCTTCAAATGAAGCCAGGGTGCCGTAGCGCGCCAGCCTCATGGTCTTTAAGAGATTCAACCTTCCGTAGCCGAATAAATCATCGCGGCCCGAGCCTCCCAAATCATCCGCGCCTCCGAAAAGGTAACTCTGCACCTGGGCCGTCGTGGCCGATGGAAGCATCGCCAAAACAAGACCGGCCGCGCCGGCCACTTGAGGAGCCGAAAAAGAAGTACCGTCGTCGCTGGCGTTACCAAAACCTCCATTTTTATTAGCTCCCAAAATATCGAATCCGGGAGCCACCAGGTCAACTCCCGAGCCAAAACTTGAAAATGAGGCTAAGTTATCATTGCGGTCTGTGGCGCCAACGCCGATAACGCCTGGGTAATCGGAGGGAAATACCCTGCTGGAATTCCCGAAGTTTCCCTTGGCGGCGACAACAAGCACATTGTTGGCCAGCGCTCGACCGACCGTATCCTTTTCTGCCGCATTCTCTGGACAAAGCGGTCCCTCTTCGCACCCTAGAGACATATTAATGACCACCCGGCCTGTATAGGAAGCATGGCGCGTTGAAACATCTACGGCATAATCGATAGCCTCAATAATATCTCCCGTAAGAGCGGTGCCGCACACACCATCGGAGAACACCTTGAGTGGCAAAATTTTAGCTCCCCAATTGGTTCCCGCTATGCCTATGCCATTATCCGCACTCGCTCCCGCCACCGAGGCCACCAATGTCCCGTGACCCAAACAATCCGAAGGATTATTATCATTATTGGCAAAATCCCATCCCCAAAAATCATCCACCCTGCCGTTGCCATCTTGATCTCCGCCTCCGGCAACGTCCACCGGATTGGTCCAAATCTTGCCCGTTGCCGAAGAAAGATCAACATGGTCAATCGCCACCCCGGTATCAATAATCGCGATGGTGACAGCGCTCGAGCTCCCCACCTCAAATTCCCATCCCCCGAAAGCGCGAATCGAATCCAAATAATACTGGGAAGCGACCAACGAATCATTGGGTACCCGGCCCAAGGGATAGCGATAATCATTGGTGCCGTAAGCTTCAATGGCCGGATCGGAAATGGCCCCAGGCGCTCCTGGCGGGCCGGATGCCGCCGACAAACTGGCGTAATGCGCCACGCTGGGCAGGGCCGGATCAACCACGCCGCCATCCGTTGTCTTCCAGAGTTCCCAGCCAGAATACCCCACGGACTTGACCCTGGTAATCTCGATACCGGAGCCCGGAATCGTCCAGGTGCTGGTCTGCGGCGGATTAATCCACTTGATCAAAATTTCATCGGGGACGTGGCCAGCGTGCGAAAGGTTCAAAACGTTTAAAAGGATTAAAAGGTTCAAAAGGCTAAAAAAATATCTTTTCTTTTGAACCATCTTGAACCTCTTGAACATTTTTAACCTCTTGAACCTTCTATTCCAAGATGATCTTATATTCTTCCCAAGGAAGACTGGCGTCTTCCTGAACCGTCAGGCGGGCGGGCCGGCTTTTTAAGATGGTCTCAAAGCGTTGCTGATGATCTTTTAAATGCTGGGCTAATTTCGGAGCCAACTGAACTTTGGCTATATTAACCGTGCGGCCCTCCATTAAACTATTCAACTCCCGGCTCACCTTAAGAAGCAAAGTTTCACGGGAAAGCACGCGTCCGGAACCCTGGCAGGATTCGCAAGCATCGGTTAACAGCGTCAGATTCGATTCGCGCCTTCTTTCTCTTGTCATTTCGACTAAACCCAACTTGGTCAGCGGATGGATCCTAACTCTGGCCCGGTCGTTTCTAAGCGCCAACCGAAATGCCTCCAAAACCTTGCGCCGGTTAACCTCGCGGCGCATATCAATAAAATCAACAACGATAATGCCGCCGATATTGCGCAGTCTCAATTGCCTGGCGACCTCTTCAGCCGCCTCGATATTGGTTTGCGTAACCGTTTCCTCTTGAGTCGTCGCCCCCACGAAACGAGCCGTATTAACGTCGATCATGGTAATAGACTCCGCTTCCTGAATAACGATAACCCCGCCTGATTTTAGCGGAATATGGCTTCGGAGCATGCGGCCCAGTTCCGACTCAACCCCGTAAGCGCTAAAAATGGGCTGGCGTTTATTGTAAAGAACCAATCGATTCCTCAAATGCGGGGCGATCTTACCCACGAAATCCGAAAGCTCCCGATAAACTTCCGGCGAATCTATGACGTAAGAAGCCGTTTCTTCGGAAAGAATGTCCCGCGTCACCTGATGAGTCAAGTCCAATTCTTTATAAAGAAGCTTGGGTCCGGTCGCCTGCTCATGCTTCTTGGCAATCTCTTTCCAGAGGCCCATTAGATAGGCGGCCTCCCTCTGTATCTCCTCGCGCGAAACCCCCTCGGCCTCCGTGCGCGCCACGCAGCCCACATCATGGGGCAATAGCTCCGAAATGATCCCGGCCAGACGGCGGGATTCCTCCGGGTCTTCTATTTCTTTGGAAATATGAACCTGCCTCTGAAACGGGGTTAATACGATGTAGCGGCCGGGCAAGGTTACGTTAAGAGTTATCTTCATGCCCTTAGTGCCGATCGTATCCTTAATCACCTGCACCATAACGCGCTGATCCTTTTTCAAAATCTGATCAATGGATCTGCCGCGATCACTGATTAAAACATCCGTGATATAAAGGTACGCGTTCTTATCGAAACCTATATTAACGAAGGCCGCGTCCATTCCCGGCAAGACATTGGCCACTTTACCGGCATAAATATTGCCCACCAAAAACTGCGTCGCCGAAGAATGCCTCTCGCTAAAAAACTCGGCCAGCCGTCCATCGTCTAATATGGCGACCCGCGTCTCTTCCGCGGAACAATTGGCTATAACCTCAATTCTATTCATCCTGCACCTCTTTTAAATAGTTACAAATAACGGCGTTTTTCCGGCCCCGATTCCAGGGCCAAGGCCATCCGGCAAATTTTGATCTCGGTTTGAATAAACGACGCCTCGAGCCCTAGGGCCGCTTCAAGAATCTTTTCGGGTTTCAAATTTTTTCCCGGTCCGAACCTTAAGGCTAAATGAATACCCTCTTTTTGGCGTCCCGCGAGCGCCGCTGCGCCAAAAATTTCGCGCACGTTAATAATATCCACCCTTTTGCCCGGTTTCTCTTTTTTGATCACAACCGGTTCGGCCGCGGAATTAAGGACGCCGCGCGTCCAATTTAAAAATTTTTCCCAATCCACAGCGCGGCTCCCGTTTCTATTCTCAATTAAATACTCCGCCCAATTGGCGCTCTCTTCAAGGCTTGGAAAATGGCATGGGATCCGCCGCGCTTCAATAACTTCATAACCCAAGGGCAGGTGGCCGGCCAATTTCTTAACCAACTCTCCGGCGTCAAAAAAAGAACCCAGCGTCATGTCAAAACACTCGATTTCAGAAAGCCATCCAACCGACACCGCCGGCCCAAAACTGATTTTCAGCCTGGGCTTCCTGCCGGCGCTGGCGATAATGGGGACGCCGGATAACGCAACGGCACTTTTAATAAGCTGAATCTGCTCTAAGTGGGAAACAAAACGCGACCATCCGAAGCGGCGCAGCTTGACTCGCCACGTCGTCATCGCCGCGCCATTGGCGCGCCTCGAAGAATCCTGCAACCGGCTAAAAAGATCAGCTAATCGCCTGTCTTCACGGCTTCGATAACCAAACAACGCGCAATGGCGCGGCGGCTCGCTCCGATCAGGCGGTATATTAAGATCGTTTAAAATTTTAGCGATAACGGGCTCATGATCCTTATTTCCTTCGGACGGCACTTGGGCGACCGGCGTCTTTCCCCCGCGACTCTCGGCAATCCGGCTGACCGCGCGAGCGAGTCCATCGGACAGCTGGTTATTTTTTCTATATCCCAAAATAAAAGCGTCAAAATCGGCCAACTCGCTTTTGGTTTCCAATGAAAACCAAGGATCGCTGTGCCCAAGCCGCGCCATGCGCTCCACAAAATCAGGCCCCGGCAGGAAAAATCTTTCAACGGCGATGCCGCGGCAACCGGCCAGCCGTTCATAAAAACTGATCAGCAGATCGTCCTGCATGGCGCCATCGTAATTATCGGGCCAAACAAGGGCCACGCGAAACTGCTTCTCCCGGCCCGAACCAAGTTGTAAGGCGGCGGTGGATCCGATCTCCCAGCCAGCGTATTGCGACGGACGAAGCGACATTGCGGAGGCCTTTTCCAGCGTCAATTCAAAAGGCGAAGCAGACGCCATCGTCAAAGCTTCCAAACTGCCGTCAATCATCGCACCCAACTCTAACGATGTATGGGTTTAGCACAGGGGAGTCACCCTTGAACCCAGTAGCGGAGAGGGGCCCCGCGAGCACGCGGGGAGAACCGTCGGGACTGGTTCTCGGGTCTGGGGGCAAGGGTGACTCCCCTGCGCTAAACCTTTTCCTAACGATAAACATAAAATCCTCGAGAAATGGATAGGAGCAGCCCCATTTCAATTCCATTGACGACCAAACGCGATCCCCCGTAAGATAAAAAAGGAAGCCCTATGCCTAAGATAGGAAACATTCCAAGAACATAGGCGATGTTCACCGTCACCTCTCCAAACCAAAGCCCGAAAAGACCCACGGCGACTAATCGCTCCCAATTCTCACGAGCCAACTCCGCAAAACGAGACAGCCGCCAAAACAAAAGGCTAAAAAGAGCTAACGCTCCAAGGCAGCCCACGTAACCCATTGTTTCTCCCAGCGCCGCAAAAGCGAAATCGGTGTGGCGTTCCGGCAAAAAACCCAAAGATGTCTGGCTGCCCAAAAGAATTCCCTGACCAACCAATCCGCCGGAGCCGATCGCTATCTTGGATTGCGTTACGTTATAACCCGACCCGAACGGATCGGCATCCGGAAAAAGAAAACTCACCATGCGGTTTTTTTGGTATCCCTTTAAGGTGCGGTAGCCGCCATAACTCAAGGCCCACGCGGCTGACAGCATCACGGCGAGGCCCAGAGCCCACAACCACGTGGCGCGGGGCCCAAGAACATAAAATCCCTTAAGAAACCGATAGACGGCGGCGCCTGATAATGCGAAACCCGAAACCCAAAGCAATCCTTTGGCCGTGGACGCGCCGGGACCAAAACCCGCGCGGGATAAATAAGCGGAGACGCGCGTCAAATCGGGCAAAACAAGACCAGCTACAATTTGCGCCAACAAAAAAACGAAGGTCAGCAAGCCTAACGCCAAAATACCGCTCAGTGTTCGGCTATCAATTAAATCCATAACCCACGCGTAAGAAAACAAAATAAACCCAAACCCAATGGCGCTGGATAAATCGTTTTGAGCTAAAACCAACAATAAGGGCGCGGCGGCGGCGCCAAAAATTTTTAAACGATTGGGCAGCGACACCCACGGATCGCGTTCTTTTATTCGAACCTGCAGCCGCGAAAGATACAAAATGGTGGCCAGCTTCGCGAATTCACTCGGTTGAAACTGCGCCGGCCCTATGTCAAACCATGACTTAGATCCATGGATGACCTTTCCAAAAAACAAAACCAAAACCAAAAGAACCAGAGAGACGGCGTAAAGAGCTCCGCTCGTCTCCGCCAGTAAGGCCGTCGGAAAAAACAAAACAAGCAAACCCAAGATGGCGGCGAACGTCAGGGCAGCCATGTGACGAAGCCACAAGGATTCAAAATAAATGGACCCGTGCAGAGCCGTATAAATAACAATCGTTCCCAGGCTAAAGAGCAAAAAGCAGCAAACCAAAAGAGAGATGTCTAAACCAAAAAAACCCGGCGCCCACGGCGAACGGTCCCGATGATCCATTTTGGCCAAAAAAGGCATAAAAATTCTCTTGGGCATCACATTTTCTCGAACGAAAAATTGGAAACGTTTAAATCCGGCGTAGCTCGAATGAACTCCTCAAGAATCTTTTTGGCTACCGGAACGGCCGCGACCGAACCTTGACCCCCGTGCTCCACGACCACGCTTAAAGCCAGGCGCGCAACACCGCGGCTATCCTTAAGGTAGCAGCCAAACAAAGCGTGGTCTTTTCCTCTGGGATTTTGAGCCGTTCCTGTTTTCCCATAAATGGCAAAACCCGGTATTTTGGCGCCCTGGCCGGTGCCTTCTTGCACCACCTTGCTCAAAGCTTCTTCCAGAAGATTCCAGTGATGGTCCGGAGCGTCCTCAATTTTCCACGCCGTCAAAGAGCGCGGCCGATACTCCCACGCCACCCGGCCTGTTCTCGGATTCTTTAAAGATCGAACCAAATAGGGGTCGGCCCGGCGCCCATGATTGGCCACCATGGCAAACATAACCGCCAGCTGCAAAGGCGTTGCCAAAGCCTCGCCCTGCCCGATAGCTAAATTTAGAGTATCCCCCGGATACCATCCGCCCTTTTTCTTTTCCCGCCACCCAACGGTTGGGATAAATCCGGGTTTAGTCAAATCCGGAAACTCGCGTATAAAAACAGGCCGCCCTAATGAAAATTTTGATGCCCAAGAACCGATCGTGTCGGCTCCGGTAAAAAGCGCGATGTTGTAAAAATACACATCACAGGAAAACTTAATGCCGTCAAAAAAATCGCACAATCCGTGTCCGCCTTCTTTCCAACACTTAAACGGCCGCCCCAACAAATCAAACCGGCCCGTGCAGCGATACCGCCTCGCCGGATCAAGGCCCTTGCTCAAGGCGGCCATGGCGGTGACCACCTTAAAAGTGCTGGCTGGGGGATAAAGACCGGTCACGGCCCGCGAAAATTCGACGCGTTTGGGTTCTATCTCGCTGGCATCTAGGCGAATATAGCCGTTGGGATCAAATCCAGGCGTTGAATCCAAAACTAAAACCGCTCCGGTCAAAGGATCTAATCCGACGACAGAACCCGCGCCGCCCGGGCTTTTCAGCAACGCTTCATGGGCCGCTAAAATCAGCCGGTGATCCACCGTCAGCTCAACGTCTCCGCCCTGGTAGGAATCTTGAACCAATTGAAGACCCTGGGGCTGGCGGCCGCCAGATCGATCGCTGCCCGCATTCGCGTGACCGAGCGGGCGGCCTCGGGCGTCTACCTCAATTAAAACAGCGCCATCGGAGCCCCGCAAATAATCTTCAAGGTTTTTTTCCAAACCATAGCCGCCGATCCAGGAATCGTAACGATACCCTCTGCCCCTTAACTGTTCGAATGCTCCTCGCGACTGAATACGGCTTAAATATCCAAGAATATGCGAGAAGGCGTTTCCCAGGGGGTAATAGCGCAATGATTCGGACGCCAAAAAAAACTCCGGATAAAGATCTTGGCGCTCCAGGAATCTAAACGCATCAACCGGCGGAATTTGCCTGGCTACCAACCGCGTTCTTTTAAAGGTTCTCGATTTTTTGATTTCTCCGGCCAAATCGTCCTTGCGGATCTTAAGAACTTCGGCCACTTCCTGATCGCGCCGTTGGGCGTCCTCAACCACCACCAACGGATTAAAATAAAGATTAAACACTCCGACGTTGGTGGCGACTGCGTAACCGGTCCGGTCAAACATAATCCCTCGAGGCGCTTGCCGGTAAAAAATTTGAAAGCGGTTGCGCTCGGCCAGCATGCGGTAATCTCCGCCAAAAATAACTTGAATAAAAAAAAGCCGCGTGGCAAAGACCACGAAAACTGCCAGAATCAGCAGCCGCAGGGCCGGCGTTTTCTCAGACAAGGGTAGACCGGATCCGGCCGTTATAGGTTCCATTGTTCGGGGCGTCCCAGGGTCGCCAGGCCTTCTCTTGGGCGTAAAAATCTCACCAGAAATCGAAGAATACCGGGCGCGGCGAGCGTCTGGATTACGATGGTAACAATACGCAACAGCGTAAGATTGGTCCACACGATCGGCGCGGGATGCCCATACATCAAGACCAGGCCAGCGGTCGATAAGATGCCGAATATTAGGGCCGTAAAAGTCACGAACGCGCCGATCACGGGACTGCGTAAATCAGCCTGGCCGTGAAAAATTTTTCCCGTAAGCCAACCCGCCCACAGATAGACAAGGGGGGTAAGTCCCAAGGAATGCCCGGCGCCGGTAAAATAGAACTCCTCCAAGAATCCGGCTGCTAATCCCCAAATGAGTCCATGCCACGGACCCATCACCAGCCCTACGATGGCGCAAAGCTGAAGAGCGATAAGAAACGGAAACTCAAATGCCCAGGAACCGAGGGTTAGGGTATAAAAGGCCTCCAAAATAACGGCGCCAAAAAGAAGAAAAATTAACCGCGGCATCATGTCATCTTTGATCCTATTTACCCAAAGGGTGCTCCGCTAGCACAATCAAACGATTAAGGCGTCCCAAATTCAAAAAAGGACGCACATAAACCGTGCCGAAAAGCTGCGTTGACGACCGGTCTTCGATGTCGATAACTTCACCCACTAAAATTCCTCTAGGATAGACCGACCCCGCGGCCGATGTCCTGACAAGATCGCCGCGCTCTATTTTGGAATCCTTGGACAGATAATCCAATCGCACTTTGTCTGGCAATCCCGTTCCGACCAAAAGACCGATCTCATTGGTGCTTTCCACATAAACCGAGGCTCTGTGGTTAGGACTGGTTACTAATTCAAAGCAAGCTTCCCGCGGCGACGGCGCCGCCTCGGCCAAAGAGTGTCCTGCCAGCACAAATTCCGCGCGCTCCAAATCAAATTGGAGTCCAGGAACATACGGGGCCATATCGGTCGTGGATTTTTCAACGCAAGCGCGCGAAACCCAAGCCAACGGGCCTAAACCTCTATGGTTAACCTCGGCTGAAAAAATCCTCCAGCCGGGAAACATCTTCGATTCTTCCATCGCCCGCATTTCGGAACCAAGGCGGTTGTTCAGCTCTTCTTTCTTGTTCACTAAAGCTTGGCGCAGGGCATTGAGCTCTCTCTTATTTTCTTCGGCATACAAAAAATCCATGTAGTGCCTGGCCTCAAACAGCCGTTGCCAAGACTGATCCAAGTAGCCGGCGTATTGATAGGCATTAAACATAGACTTCGCAGTGGGATGAATCAGGTAGTAGGCGATTGCGCGCCAGGCAGCCAAGCGGTTGGCCAAAGGAAAGCTGGCCAAAACCAGCAAAAAAAGGCTTAGAGCGATCGCGACAATAAAATCTTTTTTCATATCCGCGCCCGCATTCTTAACGCGGGTGCGACTGTTCGTTACCGAAATTTCGTCAACGCAAACGGGTCAAGAAACTCAAGTGGCTAAAAACGTGCGCTTTCTGACGTTGTCAAAACGTTCCAGCTCCTCAAGAAACTTTCCCGTCCCAAGAGCAACGCAATCAAGCGGCTCCGGCGTCAAATGAACCGGCAGATCGGTTTCCCTGGAGACCAACTCGGGGATCCCCCGAAGAAGCGATCCGCCTCCGGCCAATACCAATCCTCTATCCACCAAATCGGCTGCCAATTCCGCCGGTGTTTCCTCCAAAGCTCCTTTAATAGTGTCCACAATGGCTTTGACCGCGACTAGCAAGGCTTGGCGCACCTCTTCGGAAGTTATGCTGATGGTTCTCGGAAGCCCGGTCACCTGATCCCTGCCCTTGACTTCCGTGGACATCTCCTCGCCTAAAGGAAAAACCGACCCAATTTGAATTTTAACCCCCTCGGCCGTCGCCTCGCCGATCAGCAGGTTGTAGCGCTTCCTAAAATACTGAACGATGGCTTCGTCCATCTCATCTCCGGCCACATCAATGGATTTCGAAACAACCATCCCGCCCATCGAAATAATAGCGACTTCGGTCGTTCCTCCTCCGATATCCACGATCATATTGGCCGAGGGATCCTCAATGGGCAAATCCGCCCCGATGGCGGCGGCCATGGGTTCCTCAATTAAATACACTTCGCGCGCTCCGGCCTGCTGAGCGGAGTCTCTGACGGCCCGGCGCTCCACTTCGGTAATACCCGAAGGAATTCCAATAACAACACGGGGATGAAGAAGGCTTTTTCTGTTGTGCACGCGCCGGATAAAATAACGGATCATTGCCTGCGTAACCTCAAAGTCGGCAATGACGCCGTTTCGCAACGGCCTGATGGCGGTAATGTTGGCCGGGGTTTTACCAAGCATTCGTTTGGCGTCGGCACCGATGGCCACGACCTGTTTAGTGTTTCTTTCAATGGCAACAACGGAAGGTTCTCTTAAAACAATGCCTTGGTTCTTCACGTAAACCAGGGTGTTGGCCGTTCCAAGGTCAATACCCATATCGTTGGAAAAAAATCCCAAAAAAAAGTCGAACATGGAATGGATCCTATCAGTATTTTACGTTTCTAACGAGAATTAAACAACAAGCTCAACTCGAGCCAGTCGCGTCTGGTCGGAGGGTCTCGGAACAAGCTTGAGGATTCGAAGATGGCCGCCCTGCCGGCCCTTGTAGCGAGGCAAAACAACGTCAACCAATTTTTTCTCCACCTTAAAACCATTGGGCGCCAACCAGCGCGAAGTCTCTCTGGCTTTGCGAACCGGGTCCGCGATGGACCCTATGCTGGAAATCAATCGCTCAACATACGTCTTGAGCTCCTTGGCCCTGGCCGATGTCGTCGTTATTCTTTCATGATGAATAAGATGGGTCGCCAATTGCCGAAGAAGAATCTTTCTGGCCGCCGACCGGCGGCTCAATTTTCTACTGCCGTAAGTCTTGATCATACGAATCCTTGACCGTATTTAGATCTTGAGTCCCAAGTCTAAACCCAGCTCCTTTATTTTTTCTTTAACCTCGGTTAAAGATTTCTCTCCGAAATTTTTATAGGCCAAAAGCTCCTCTTCTCCTTTTTTAACCAAATCCCGTATCGTCTTGATATGCGCCACCTTCAAGCAATTAAGCGTGCGGGGAGCCAGTTCCAGGGTTTCAATGGGCTGAACCAACAACTCCTGCACTTTTGGATCTCGCAACGCATGCGCATAATCGGACGTTTTTGTCTTTCCTATTTCTTCGGTAATATC
This sequence comes from Elusimicrobiota bacterium, assembly GCA_016205025.1. Lineage (GTDB taxonomy): Bacteria > Elusimicrobiota > Elusimicrobia > JACQPE01 > JACQPE01 > JACQJO01. The sequence continues at coordinate 5,796 of JACQJO010000007.1, read as the reverse complement.
GTGAAGTTCGCCGGCCTCTTCGATCGATCCAGCGCGCCCCGCTTTGGCCGCCCCGTTGCCCGAAACCGCCGTCAAGAGGGTCCCTGTCAAGCTGGAAAGAATGGTCAAGGCCTTGCTCAAGGCATCGCTAGGCGACAAGGAGCCGTCGGTCCAGATATCCAGATTGAGTCTATCGTAATCGGTAATGTGACCGACGCGGGCATTCTCAACGTCATAATTAATTTTGACGATCGGGGAAAACAAGGCATCGACGACCAAAAATCCCGCCGGCCGGCCCTCGCGCTTATTGAGTTCGCTCGGAAGATACCCACGTCCCCTGGATACCTCCAACTCAATATCCAGTTTAGCTCCGGGTTCAAGAGTGGCGATCACGAGATCACGGTTGATGACCTCGGCGTTCGGCGTTTCTCGAATAGCGGAAGCCTTAACCTCGCCGGCCTTGTCGGCCTGAAGGTAAAGGATCTCCGGCCCATCCGAAAAAAGTTTGAGTCTTAACCTTTTAAGATTCAAAATAATATGAAGCACATCCTCTTGGACGCCCTTCAACGCCGCAAACTCGTGCTTGGCTCCAGCAACTTTAACGGCTGTAACCGCCACGCCCTCGAGGCTAGAAAGCAAAATTCGCCGCAAAGAATTCCCGACCGTGTCGCCCCATCCTCGCTCTAACGGTTCGGCCACAAAGCGTCCATAACGTTCGGTCAGCGTTTCTTTATGGAAATTAATTTTTGTGGGGAAAATAAGCTCTCTTGACAATTGAACTGGCGTCGTTTCGATCATGGTTTATTCAAACCTCCTCGTCTCAAGTTATCGCCGCGTATAGAACTCGACGATATACTGGTCGTTAACGGGAAAATGGGTTTCTCCTTTCTCCGGCAAACGCAGAATCTCGGCTTTTCTTTCGGCTTTATTCCAGTTTATCCAGCCCGGGGTAACGCTCCCGCGGCGTTCGAATCCCTGTTCGGATAGCTGCAGGAAAAAATTTTCCTTCATCTTGGGATTAACTTGAACCACGTCTCCTGGGCGCACGTGATAAGAAGGCAGGGTTACCCGCCGTCCATTGATAAAAACATGGCCGTGACCCACCAACTGCCTGGCAAAACGCGGGCTCGTTGCCAATCCCAGATGCCGCATAACGCTGTCAAGGCGAACATCCAGGAGTTTAAGCATATTCTCGCCGGTAGATCCCGTCTGTCTCTGTGCTTCGGAATAATAACGCCTCATTTGCGCCTCATTAATGCCGATCATTCTTTTGAGTTTCTGTTTTTCCCGAAGACGCAGTCCGTAATCCGTTGTTTTCCTTTTAGATTTTCCCCGCGCAGGCGCTCCCGGAAGAGACGGCCGCTTCTCTAAAATACACTTGGTAAAACACTTCTCGCCTTTCAGGAAAAGCTTAACGCCTTCCCTTCGGCACATTTTGCATACTGGCGGGCATAAATTAGACATGAAATTCGCTCCTTAAACTCGCCTGGCTTTTGGCGGCCGGCAACCGTTGTGCGGCAATGGCGTCACATCTTTGATGGAAATAATCTTTAGACCCGTAGTTTGCAAGGTTCTAATCGCCACCTCGCGGCCAGGACCGGGCCCTTTAACGAAAACAAAAATATCGCGCACGCCAAGTTCCAACGCTTTTCTGGCCACCCGCTCGGAAGCCACTTGAGCCGCGTAAGGCGTTCCCTTTTTTGTTCCCTTAAAACCACAGGCCCCGGCGCTCGCCCAAACCACGCAAGATCCCTTGTCGTCCGTAATCGTGATAATCGTGTTGTTAAACGAAGAATGAATATGCGCCTGCGCCTGACCGATAGAACCCAAGCGGCGGCGGTCTTGTCTTTTTGTTGTTGTTTGCGGTTTTTTTTCTACGGCCACGATCAAATCCTCCTAATTTTCTACTTCTTAGCTGCGGGCGCGGCGGTGGCGGTGGCCGGCTTGGCCGCCCCCAAAGCGATGCCCGGCTTAACCGAACCGACCGTTCTTCTCATACCCCGCCTGGTCCTGGCATTGGTGCGCGTGCGCTGGCCTCGAGCGGGCAAATTGCGCCGATGGCGCTGGCCTCGATAACTGCCGACCTCGACATAACGAGAAATGTTGCTTTCTATTTCGCGGCGCAGTTCCCCTTCAACCCGGTAGTCTTTCGATAAAACCGCGTTAATCGTGGAAAGCTGCGCCTCGTCCAAATCCTTAACCTTGAGATGCCCGGGTATCTGCACGGCCTGCAAAATACCGCCAACGTTCTTGCGGCCGACGCCGTAAATATACGTCAACGCGACGTCGATTCTTTTGTTCGGATGTAAATCAATTCCCGCTACTCTTGCCATATTAAACCTCGCTTCGCTCGGAAAGGTTCAAGAGGTTCAAGATGTACAAAAGGCTCAAAAGGCCAAAAAAATTCTTTTCTTTCAACCCTCTTGAACCTCTTAACCCTTTTGAACTTTTGAACCCTAAAATTTTACTCGGTAAAATTTTCATCCCTGCTTCTGCTTGTGTCTAGGATTTTTGCAAACAACGCGCACCACGCCGTGACGCTTGATGATCTTGCACTTTTGACAAATCGTTTTAACCGAACTTCTCACCTTCATAATGATTACTCCAATCGATAAGTGATGCGCCCTCGCGTCAGGTCATAAGGTGAAAGCTCGACCTTGACCTTATCTCCGGGCAATATGCGAACAAAATGCAGCCGCATTTTTCCAGAAACATGGGCCAGGCATAAGTGATTGTTGCCCAAATTGATGCGAAACATCGCATTGGGCAAAGCCTCCGTCACGACGCCTTCCATAATAACCTTTTCCTCTTTATTCACAGTCGCCAGCCGCGGTTTCTTTTCAATAGACTGCGGCTTGCCGCCGGTCCCGGCCAATGGCGCAATGACGGTTCATGGTTTTGTCAATACCTCGCAACCATCGCTGGTTACCAAAATCGTATGTTCAAAATGTGCCGCCGCGCTATTGTCTTTCGTTTTGGCCGTCCAACCATCGGAACCAATCACCACTTCGGGATTGCCTAAGCTCACCATGGGTTCCACGGCTATGGTCATTCCAGGCACCAAACGGGTCCCCTTGTTCGGTTCGCCCCAATTGGGAATAGGGGGCTCCTCATGCAGGTTGCGGCCAATGCCGTGTCCGACAAATTCACGCACTACGCCCATGCCGTTGGCCTCGACATGGCTTTGCACTGCGTGACCGATATCGCCGGCCCTCGCCCCGGGCCCAATCGCCTGGATGGCCAATTCCAGCGCCTCGCGGGTCACCGCCACAAGACGGCTTTTCTGGGGCGACGCCGCGCCCACGATCACCGTCGTGGCGCAATCTCCAAAATAGCCGTCGCATTCAACGCCCCAGTCTAAACTCACCAAATCTCCTTCTTGAATAACTTTGTTTTTTTTGGGTATCCCGTGCACCACTTCCGCGTTAACCGAAACGCAAAGACGGGCCGGGAACCCGCGGTACCCCAAAAAAGCCGGCTTAACGCCCGGATATTTTTCAAGCTGGCGCCCAGCCTCTTCATCAATCTCCAGAGTGGACAGCCCGGCCTTAACCGATTTAGCCAGCTCGGACAAAATCGCGGCCGCGATGCGCCCGGCTTCGCGCATCTTTTTTATTTCTCGTTCGCTTTTTACCTCAATAACAGAAGTCACACTCATATTTTGGCTCCGCCCAAATGACCCGCGATCTCTTGCGCCACGTCTGCGGCAACCTTTGCGCCGTCAATAGCCGCAAAATGTCCGCTGGCTTTGTAATAGGCAACAAGAGGGCTTGTCAACTCCTGATAAACCATCAGCCGCTTCTTGAGCGTATTGGGCTCATCGTCGCCACGGCTGATCAGCTTGCCCCCGCAACGATCGCAAACGGAGTCCGCTTGAGGCGGGTTGGTAAGTAGATTATACACCATCTGGCAACCCGGGCAATGCCGCCTTTGCGACAGCCTTTGAATCAAGACATCCTCGGAAACATCCAAATAAAAAACATAATCAATCTTAAGTGATTTCTTGGCTAAATAACTGTTCAGCCCCTCGGCTTGATCAACTGTCCTGGGAAACCCATCCAGTAAAAATCCTCCGGAGCAATCGCTTTGATCCAAGCGCTTGAAAACCATATTTAAAACCAGCTGGTCGGGAACCAGCCGGCCCGACTTGACATATTCGTCGGCTCTGGTTCCCAGCTCCGTTTTTTTGGTGATTTCATCGCGAAAAATGTCTCCGGTAGAAATGCGCGCAACTTTAAGCTGTTGCGCAAGGCCGGCGGCCTGCGTTCCTTTGCCTGAACCGGGCGCGCCCAGTAAAATAACCCTCATGATCTAGGCCTGACCCACGTTAAACCAGCGGCCCTTGACATGGCCTTTTTTCATAAAACCCTCATAATGACGCATTAAAAGATGCGCTTCAAGCTGGCCGATCGTATCGAGCGCCACGCCGACCACAATCAGCAACGAAGTGCTCCCAAAAAAGAACGGCGCGGAAAAATACTGCCGCAAATAATCCGGCAGAACCGCGATCGAAGCCACAAACAACGCTCCAAATAGAGTCAAATGTTCCACCACCCACTCGATATGCTCCGCGGTTGATCGCCCCGGACGGATGCCCGGGATGAATCCTCCCCATTTTTTCATGTTTTCGGCTAAATCATTCGGGTTGATGGCGATGGAGTTATAAAAATAGCAAAAGAAAATAATCAGTCCCGCGTAGATCAGGGAAAATAGGGAAGCCCCTTGATTGAACCCGCCAAAGCTTCTCTGTAAAAATCCGGAAACAGCGGAAGCAGGGAAAAGCTGGCTGATAAAAAGCGGCGCCTGAATAACGGCTGAAGCGAAAATAACCGCGATCACGCCGCTGGGATCAAGCTTGATCGGAAGGTAAGTGCTGACGCCGCCCGTCATTTTTCGGCCCACCATGCGCTTGGCATACTGCACCGGAATCTGGCGTTGAGCCGTTTCGACCCAAACCACCAGCCCACAAACAACCAAAACCAAGCCGGCCAAAAGAAGCGCGGCGATCAACGACAGTTCTTCCACTCTCACTAAACGAAAAATATCCGTGATCGCGGCGGGAAGCCTGGCGATAATGCCTGTGAAAATAATCAGGGAGATGCCGTTGCCTATGCCGAACTCGGTGATTTGTTCTCCCAGCCACATCACAAAAATGGCCCCAGCCGTCCAGGTCAACGCCGTCATCATGTAAAAACCGGTTGACGCATCCATAACGATTGAGGCTCCGCCCGGCCCTTGCGTTCCGGAAAACCCGACCGCGATGGCGAAGGATTGAAAAATGGCCAAAAAAACAGCCATATAGCGCGTTACCTGTTGAATTTTTTTACGGCCGCTTTCACCCTCACGGGCCAGCCGGTCTAAATAAGGGATAACATGGGCTCCCTGCAAAAGACTCAAGATGATTGAGGCGTTGATATAGGGAATTGTTCCCAGGGTCAAAATGGAGAATCTAGACAACGCGCCTCCCGAAAAAATATCCAAAAAACCTAAAAAAGAGCCCCGGTGTTGCTCAAAAAGAACGCGCAGCGCCTCGGTATTGATCCCCGGCAAAGGAACTGCGGCGCCGATTCGATAAACCGCCAAAAGGCCCAGGGTAAAAACCAGACGTTTGCGTAGATCTGGAATTTTAAATAGGTTGAGAATCTTCTCCACTAGATTTCAGTGATCACAACGCTAAGGGGTCGCGTCACAATAATATGACCAATTTGCCAGGGCAATGTTGGAGCGAGACGAAGCCAAATTTTTCGCTGCGTACATGTAATGTACGTGAGAAAAATTTGGCAAAGTCGCAGCCCAACAGTGCCCTGGCCCTTCGGG
>JACQJO010000070.1 GCA_016205025.1 Elusimicrobiota bacterium | reverse complement strand
GGGTCTAGGGGACATTTCCGGGGGTATAGCGGGACTGACCACCGGAGTCGGACTTCAGATGAAGAAATTCTCCCTGGACCTGGGATTCTCCCCCATGGGGGATCTGGGCAGTGTGTTTAGGATGGGAGTTGGGGTGGGGTTCTAGCCAAAAACGCTTAAAATAAACAATTTTTGATTGCTATATAGGACTTTAGTCCTATTAAAAACTGGGACCTAGGTCCCAGGTACATCCCTGCTAACTTAATTCTTTCTGAACGTATAAAAACGTCTTAAAATAAGGGGTTTTCGCTGTGTCCCTGGCTTTTGACCAGAAATACCCTGTAGAGGGAAATTTGAGTTAACTTAGCGGGGATGAGGTCCCAGGTATACCTATTTCAGACCCCCTAAACTATAACCATGGGAGGCCCTCGTGGGGTCAACCAAGGGAGAGAAAAGGGAGAATGATAGTCGAGAGAAGAGGGAGACTTCATAAATCTATGGCTGTTGCCACAGCCATTTTTTGGCTTGTGGTCAACAGTGGCAATCGAACTGTTTCGGCAATGGAGGACGTTGTCGGTGGGGGGGGCGATGGCGGCGGTTTCGGCTGGAATGTTTTTGAGCGCGACCCGGATAGCGACCCGGCGGCTCTGGAGCCGGAAATCCTTCCGCCCCCAGAGCGGGAACCCGATCCGGAACCAGCCCCTTCCAGATCTTTTGAGAGCCACAATTTTTCCTCTAACAATAATTTTGACGACGGGGATTCTTCTCTTAACCTTGCGGTTGCGGAAAGCCACCATGATGAGGGGGAGGGTGAGGGGCAGGGGCAGAGAGGAGAGCCGGTAGGTGTCCATAACCGAAATAACAACAATAACGATAGCGCTCCTCCCTTAAGACCGCCCGAATTGCTCGCAACAAGAAATAGCGGCCTCCCTGGTCTGGAAAATTTCATGGCCGCGGCCAACACCCAGGCGGGAGCCGCCACCCTTGGAACCAGAGCCGCTTTTCATTTCGATGGCAGTCCCACGGGACTTAGCGATGTCGATTTTTCGGCGGTTAGGATAGGTTCAAACGCCAATAACAGAACGGTAAGTTATGCAAATTACGATATTCCTCCTTTCTTTCCTCCGCCAGGTCCGTGGGATATTCCTCATTGTCGTTGGGAAAGAGTGTGCGTAGAATACGATTGGGACCCGGCGCTGGGGACTTCGCAATGCGTGAGGTGGGAAAATGTGCGCGTATGTTATGGCGGCGGTGATGGCGGGGATGATCAGACCGAGTATTAAAGCATGCTGGCGGTATCTCTTTAGCGTTTTGAAGTGCTCCCTCGAGAATGTAAAAAAGTGATTTTTGGGTTCTCCTCGTGCAACTTCAATTGGCTAAAGAGATACGCTGGCGCTGGTCAAGTAAAGCGGTGGACTTTAGGCAAAAATTAATCCCCCTCTGCTCCAAGGCTTAAAGCCAACGCTCTGCCTGTAAAAAACTATCCCTCCCTAAGTCTTAGAATTCTTTGCCAAACCACAAAGACAAAGGGAGGGAACATGAAACTCAATCGTTGCCGATTAAGCAGGGAGATCGTATCAGAGCTTGGGGCATTTACGCAAATTCTGTCAGTGAGCCCGGATATTCCCAGGCCCACCGGACGTTTCATCGCCCAGGCATTGCATGGCCTGCTCCAAAACCAAAGCGTCCTCTTGGGTCAAATTGCCAGAGCTGCCCGCGGCTCGCAGGACCTGCTGATGGTTCTTGAGCGTGTCGCTGCCGGATGAATAGAATAGAATACGCCACCACCTTGGAGGCAGGCTATACCCTGGCCTTCAGAGTGGGCTTTAAGACCTTAGGGCTAAGCGACATCTCCGGAGGGATAGCGGGACTGACCACCGGTGTCGGCCTTCAGATGGGCAAGTTTACCCTGGACCTAGGGTTTGCCCCCATGGGGGACCTGGGCAGTGTCTTTAGGATGGGAGTTGGGGTGGGGTTTTGATGATATTATTATATGTCGCGCCCCGCTTTCACCGAGCCTAAAGCGTTGAGGCTTTAAGCAGCTTCCCGCTATATTTGGTTATGTGTCTGCCGATTCCCTCAATAACCCACTGTGTGCCATGTTGCTGAATAAACTCCATAGAAAGTCTTTTGGCCGCGGAAGGCAGTTTCTTGGCCATTTCCTGCCCATAAGCAAATACCGCTTTGAAACCGACTCCAGCCTCATCCGCCAGGCGTTCCCAATGCTTTTTCATTAAATTGCCAAGATTGGCTTCTCCACCGACTCTCATAGCCAGTTCTTTGGCCAATCTCTCATAAACCATAGTTGAGAGCAAATCATAGAAAGGCGCCAGCCTGAAGCCCTCGCGCGTAATCAATAGGGATATGTTTTTGGCATGAGCGTCGCAATTGCCGATTAGGTAATTAAAAATCACCCAGTTCAAAAGATTTTTTTTGTCAACTATCGGCTGGGAGCTTTTGGCATCCAGTAGAGCAAAACAGTCCCTAAGTTTTGGTCCTCCCTCGCTTTCATATTTGCGTTCATAACTGAACCCCAGGGCCTGGCAGAAATCTTCTTGGTGAAGCCGGATGGGTGTGCCTTCACCCGCTTGGCGGTCATACCGCTCAACCAAAAGAACCGCGTGTTTGCCTTCTTTCCAGATAGCTGACCCAGCAACAGGCAAGCCGCACTCCTTGGCCAGCTTCATGCAAAAGGCCTCATTTTCCACGGTGTTTTTGAAGCGTTCGATTTGAGGTTTCAAGATATGCGAACTGGCAAAAGATCCCTTGGGTAAATACAGCTCGCGTCCCTTCACAAAAACCGGCAGCTTATGTTGGGCTCCGGCAAGGGACAGACGCAGGTCCCCCTTGGCCGTTAAAAGCGGATGTTGGGGCATCTGGTCAATCATGGTATCCAACTCTTCCCAAGACAAAGGGATATAACTGCCACCCATGCCGGGCTTGGCCCCTTCCGGGATCAACGTGATAGCCCCGGCGCACTCGCCGCCTAAAATTTCCAAAAGCTTGAAACTATTTCCCGGTGAAATCTGGTGAAGAACAGCTATTGCCTGGCGCACATCACCTTCCGGAAGCAGATTGGCAAAAAAGATTCTAGCCGAAGCATCAGAAAAAGGCTCTTTTTGAAACGGCAGACGGACGGAAAGCGGGATTGCCCCGTTGCTCTCTATCCAGCCGGGGTCATATTGAAAAACAAAATCGCTCTTCTTATCCACCCAAAGCTGGCCAACAAGATGCTCGTTCCAATAAATATTAAGGCGGTCAGCCATCTTGGAGATCCTTGCGCTTTAACGCCACAACCAACCCAAAGGACTGAAGCACCTTGAGCGCCTTGCCCAAATGCAGGCTTTGTTTACCGTTTTCCAGTTCGGATAAAAAGCGCGTCCCCACCTTGCACATAGCCGCCGCTTCCTGCTGGGTTAACTTTGCTTCCTTTCTAATACGCCTTAAGAGCAACCCGATTTCCTTGGGTTCTTTTATGATGATTCCAATTGGTTTCTCGTGCATATTTTATACCCTATCGGGATTAATTAGCAATTTTTTAACCTTATTTTCCCGATCGGTAGTATTCTAATATGAACATTAAGGTTTGTCAATATGTATTCCCGGCTGGACATTAGGGAAAAATATTCACCTCCCTTAATCCCTGCCTTCCCGGCGGCGGCCAGACCAGTGTCCGGGCAATGAAATCCGCTACGCGTTAGTGAAGAATTTTAAGACCCAGCCAATCCCAGAGAGCGCTGACGGCCGAGAGCAAGACAGTCAGATACTTCTTGGGCCATAGTCCAATG
>JACQJO010000069.1 GCA_016205025.1 Elusimicrobiota bacterium | reverse complement strand
TCGCAGAGCTCGCGGCACCTGGGGCGCCGGAGGCGCTGCTCCGAGGGGCCCCGCGAGCACGCGGGGAGAACCGACGGGACTGGTTCTCGGGTCTGGGGGCAAGGGTGACTCCCCTGCGCTAAACCTTTTCCATTGGGGGGAATTCTCATGATTGAAAAATTGATCGCTTGGTCCGCGAGAAACAAGTTTCTTGTTTCGGCCGTTGTCGCGGCCGCCTTGGTTTGGGCTTACTACTGCATGAAAACCGGTCGTTTAGACGCGATTCCGGACCTCTCGGACACCCAAGTGATCATTTACTCGCGCTGGGACCGCTCGCCCGACATCATTGAGGACCAGGTGACCTACCCTATCGTGACCGCGATGCTGGGCGCGCCCAAGGTCAAGGCCATCCGGGGGTTTTCCGATTTCGGTTACTCCTATGTTTACGTGATTTTTCAAGACGGCACCGACGTTTACTGGGCGCGCACCAGAACCCTGGAATACTTAAGCAAGATTTTGCCCCAGCTTCCTGAAGGCGTGCGCACCGAGCTTGGGCCCGACGCCACGGGAGTGGGTTGGGTTTATCAATACGCTTTGTCGGATAAAACCGGAAGGCACAACTTGGCCGAGCTTCGCAGTTTTCAGGATTGGTACCTGCGCTACTATCTGCAGTCGGTGCCGGGCGTGGCCGAGGTGGCTTCGATCGGGGGATTTCAGAAGCAGTACCAGGTTAATCTCGATCCCAATGCCCTGATCGCTTACAACATTCCCTTAATGAAAGTGATTGACGCGATCCGGGACGGCAACAACGACGTGGGCGGCCGGCTGGTGGAATTCTCCGGCAAGGAATACATGGTTCGGGGCCGGGGCTACGTTAAATCCATTGAAGATATCGAAAATATCGTGGTTAGCCGCGACATGAAGGGAACGCCTGTTCTGGTTAAAAGCCTGGGCCACATGGCTTTAGGTCCGGAAATTCGCCGCGGCATCGCGGATTTAGACGGGGAGGGCGACACCGCCGGAGGCATCGTGGTGATGCGCTATGGGGAGAACGCCTTAAACGTCATCAACCGGGTCAAAACCAAAATCGAGGATATCTCCGCCGGTTTGCCCGAAGGCGTCCGGATGGTGACAACTTATGATCGCTCCGAACTGATCAATCGCTCCATCGACACGCTTAAAGAAGAGCTGGTGCTGGAGCTGGTTATCGTGAGCCTGGTCATCTTGGTTTTTTTGTGGCACATCCCGTCGGCCTTGATTCCGATCATCACCATTCCGATATCCGTTTTGCTCACGTTTATCCCCATGTATTTAATGGGGGTCACCTCGAACATTATGTCCATTTCCGGCATCGCCATCTCCATCGGCGTTTTGGTGGACGGGGCCATCGTTGAGGTGGAAAATGCTTACAAGAAGCTTCAGCTTTGGGTCGAGGGGGGAAGAAAAGGGGATTTTCACGAGGTGCGGTTGAAAGCCCTGCAGGAAGTGGGCCCCTCGGTTTTCTTTTCTTTGTTGGTGATCGCGGTGGCCTTTATGCCGATTTTCACTTTGGTGGATCAAGAGGGACGGCTTTTTAAACCCTTGGCCTACACCAAGAATTTGGCCATGGCCATCGCGGCCGTTTTGGCCGTTACTTTTGACCCGGCGGTGCGGATGTTTTTTAGCCGGATGGATTATGTGGACTTCAAACTAAAAATTTCAAACTTTCAATTCCCGAGGCTCTCCAAAGGGATTTCTTGGTTGATCAATACCGTGACCGTAGGCAAATATTACCCGGAGGAACAGCACCCGGTCAGCCGCGTGCTGTTTAAATTTTATGAGCCTGCCTGCCGGTTCGTCTTGAAACACCCTTATAAAACCATTGTTGCCGCCGGCCTGTTGGTTTTGACCACGATCCCGGTTTATTTCAAATTGGGCTCGGAATTTATGCCTCCTTTAAACGAAGGAACCATCCTTTATATGCCCACCACGTTGCCGGGCCTCTCCGTTGCCGAGGCTCAAAATCTTCTTGGCGCTCAAGATGTGATCTTAAAGAGCTTTCCTGAAGTGGAGCGCGTCTTCGGCAAAGCGGGCCGGGCCGAAACCTCGACCGATCCGGCTCCATTTTCCATGATGGAAACGACCGTGGTTTTAAAACCACACGACGAGTGGAGGAAAAAAGAACGCTGGTACTCTTCCTGGACGCCGGAAATCGTTCAGAAATTTTTGCGCCATATCTGGGATGACCGTTTAACTTGGGAGGAACTTGTTTCCGAGATGGATTCTAAAATGCGTTTTCCCGGCGTGACCAACGCCTGGACCATGCCGATTAAAGCCAGGATTGACATGCTGACGACCGGCGTGCGCACGCCCATCGGCATCAAGGTTTTTGGCGCGAACCTTGAGGAAATCGAGAAAATCGGAACGGAAATTGAGTCCGTTCTTCAAGACGTGCCGGGAACCAGAAGCGTGTATGCCGAACGCACCGCGGGAGGATATTTTCTCGATTTTACGCTCAAAAGAGACCAGTTGGCCCGCTATGGGCTGACCATCAAGGAAGCGGAGATGGTTATCATGTCGGCCATCGGCGGCGAGCCCATCACGACGACGGTGGAGGGCCGCGAGCGCTACACGGTCAACGTTCGCTACGCTCGGGAGTTGCGGGACACCCTTCCGAAGTTAAAAAGAGTGCTTGTCCCAACCATGGGCGGGGCCCAGGTTCCTTTGGCGCAGTTGGCGGATATCGAGATGAAACTCGGCCCGGCCATGATCAGGAATGAAAACGGCTTGTTGGCGGGTTACGTTTACGTGGACGTTGCGGGCCGGGACATCGGAAGCTACGTTGAGGATGCCAAACAAGTGGTCGCCCAGAGCATCCAGATACCCGCCGGCTACTCTATTGCCTGGAGCGGGCAATACGAGAACATGGCCAGAGTTAAAGAGCGCCTGAAAATCGTTCTTCCTTTGACCCTTTTTATCATCCTCTTTTTGCTTTACATGAACACCAAATCCTGGACCAAAACCGGGATCGTGATGCTGGCTGTTCCCTTTTCCCTGGTTGGAGCTGTTTGGTTCATGTATGCCTTGGGCTACAACGTCTCGATCGCGGTTTGGGTCGGCATGATCGCTTTGATGGGTCTAGACGCCGAAACCGGGGTTTTCATGCTTTTATTTTTGGATCACGCTTATTACGACATGATCCGCCAGGGCCGCATGAAAACCTTGGCTGATCTCGAGGAGGCCGTCATCCACGGAGCGGTCAAGCGCATCCGGCCCAAGATGATGACGGTCACCACCACCTTTATGGGATTGGTGCCCATCATGTGGACGATGGGCACCGGAGCCGACCTGATGAAGCGCATCGCGGCCCCCATGGTCGGAGGTTTGTTCACCAGCTTCATTCTGGAGCTTCTTGTTTATCCGCCGATTTTTTATCTCTGGAAATGGCACTACGAGATGAAGGAAGGAACCGTGGACGTGAGCCAACTGCTTGAAAGTTCTGATGGAAAAGCGATAAGGACTATTGCAAAATAAGGCGCGAGCCGGGGTGATTAAACCCGCTTGATCATTGACAGGGAGGGTATTTATGAAATGGCTTGAGAAATACGAGAATCACGCTTACGCCTTAATGCGGATCGTGACGGGGTTGATGTTTTCTTTTCACGGCGTTCAGAAAATTTTTGGTTTTCTTTCTGAATTTCAGCCGCCGGCCGGTTCCCAAATGTGGTTTGGAGGAATGATCGAACTCGTCTGCGGGCTGGCGGTGATGCTGGGGTTTCGCACGCGCGCCGCCGCATTCCTTGCCAGCGGCACCATGGCGGTGGCTTATTTTCAGTTTCATTGGAAATTCCAGATGGGGCCCGCTTTTTTCCCGGCCGTCAATAGAGGCGAGCTGGCCGCCCTTTATTCGTTTGTTTTTTTGCTGATCGCGGCGCGCGGCGCCGGCCTATGGAGCCTGGATAAAAATAGTTAGTCGAGGGGCCTGCGCCACCCGTTTTTAGCCGTTTTGGAGAGCCGAAAGCTTGTCTTGAAGCGTTTGGATTTGGTCCGTTATGGTTTTAACGCGGTTGAAATCGGCGTGGACCTCGGGGTTTTCAAGTTCCTTGGCCAGCCGCGCGATTTCAATCTCGATTTGAGCGGTCTCTTTTTTGTTTCGTTGGATCTGCCTTAAACGATCCTGCTCCTGGGCTCTTTGCCGCCGTTCCTCTTTTTTGTTGTTGGGCGAGGGCGCGCTCCTGGGCGTTTCGTTGGCGTTGGGCAAGCTCTGGGCTTCGGCCGCGATTTGACCTTGGCGGTGTTGGAAATAGTCGTAGTTGCCGGGATAAAGGGCCACTTTGCCGCCTTCCACGTGAACCACGTGGTTGGCCAGGGAGTTGATGAAGTAAATGTCGTGGCTGATAAAGCCTAGCGTGCCTTCAAACTCCGATAGCGCGCCGATCAAGGCCTCGATGCTGTTCATATCAAGGTGCGTGGTCGGCTCATCCATCAATAAAACATTGGGGGGATCTAAAAGAAACTTGACCAAGGCCAGCCGGCTTTTTTCGCCGCCGCTTAGCACATTTACTTTCTTTTTTACGGAGTCGCCCGGAAACAGGAAGGTGCCTAAAACAGTGCGGATCATCTCCTCGGTTTGGCCGATCCGGGTGACCGATAGGGCCTCTTCATAGACGGTCCGGTTGGAGTTAAACATCTCGGCCCGGTGCTGGGAGTAGTAGCCGACGCGCACATTGGCGCCGAGCGTTCTTTCGCCCGAATCAATCTCAACGACGCCGGCCAAAATTTTAAGCAAAGTCGATTTGCCGGCTCCGTTGTGTCCCACGAAGGCCGCTTTCCATCCGCGTTCAATATGGAAATCAAGACCCCGGTAGACATTCACCTCGCCGTAGGATTTGGATATGGCGGTCAACACGATGGCTCTGGCCGCGGCGCGCAGGGGCTGGGGAAACCGGATTTTGACTTTTTTGGTCTCCTGGGGCAGTTCGATGCGCTCCAATTTTTCCAACCGTTTCATCATGCTTTGCGCGCGGCTGGCGGAAGACAACCGGGCGCGGTTTCTGGCGATAAATTCCTCCATCTGCTCGATCTGAATCTGCTGTTGGCGGTGCTGGGACTCCAGCTTCTCGCGTTCGGCTTGCTGGGTTTGAACAAAAAATTCGTAGTCGCCGTGATAAACGCGCAGTTTATGGTTTTCCACGCTGACAATGGCCTGGCAGATCGCGTTGATGAATGAGCGGTCGTGAGAAATCAGAAAAATGGCGCCGGAGTAGTTTTGGAGATACTCCTGAAACCATAGAAGGGAGTCCAAATCCAGATGGTTGGTGGGTTCGTCCAACAACAGGAGGTCCGGCTCGGCCACCAACAGCCGGGCGATGGCCGCGCGCATGGCCCAGCCACCCGACAGCTCGGAGGATTTTCTGTCAAAGTCCGAAATTTTGAATCCAAGTCCCATCAAAATCGCTTTCGCCTTGGCCGCCAGGCGCGGTTCGGGGTGCTCGATGCCATTAAGAGCCTCATTTAAAACGGTTTGGCCGGTCAATCCCGCGTTTTCTTGGGCAAGGTAGCCCACCACCGCGCCTTGGCGCATCTGGATGGCGCCCTTATCGGGCTGGGCCTCGCCCAGGAGCATTCTAAACAGAGTTGATTTGCCGGAGCCATTGGGCCCCACTAGGGCGTAGCGGTCCCACTCGTTGATCTGCAGAGAGGCGTCTTCGAGCAGGGTCTGACTGCCGAATGCCTTGTGAACGCCGCGCACCGTAATCATGAGCAGTATTATCGCACCTCTATAACCTAATTTTGATATAGAATTATCAGACTTGATCAATCGTCTTTCGGATCTTATTTTCGGCAAGCCCAGAGACATCAACGATCCAGGCGTTTTTCACCGCATCTCCTTAGTCGCCTTTCTGGCGTGGGTGGGGTTGGGAGCGGACGGGCTTTCCTCGTCAACCTACGGGCCGGAAGAAACCTTCCGCATGCTGGGCTCGCACCACCATTTGGCTGTTATCTTGGCCGTAGCCATGATCGTGACCATTTCGATCATCGCCTATTCTTATTCCAAAATTATCGAGTATTTTCCTTTGGGCGGAGGCGGCTATGTGATTGCTACGACGCTTTTGGGTCCCAAGGCCGGGCTTGTGTCCGGTTCGGCTCTCCTGGTGGATTACGTTTTAACCATTTCGGTGTCTATCGCGGCCGGGACCGACGCTTTTTTTAGCTTTTTTCCGGTGGAGTACCAAGCTCTTAAACTGCCATGCGCCGTTTTATCCATTTTGGGCCTTTCGCTTCTTAATTTGCGAGGCATCAAGGAATCCGTGAGCGTGATGGTGCCCATATTTCTTCTTTTTTTGGTTACCCACGCCGCCATTATTTTTGGCGCTATCTTAATGAAGATCGGAGCTCTCCCAGAGGTGGTGGGAGAAATCGGCGCGGGGTTCCAAACCGATCTCTCTGTTATTGGTTTGGCGGGCATCGCGGCCCTGTGTCTTCGAGCTTACGCCATGGGCTGCGGAACTTACACCGGAATTGAGGCGGTGTCAAATGGATTGGCCATTATGAGGGAGCCCAAGGTTGAGACCGGCAAAAAAACCATGTTTTACATGGCCGTTTCCCTGGCGGTGACAGCCACGGGACTGATATTGGCTTATCTTCTTTTGCACATTGAGCCCGTTGAAGGGCGCACCATGAACGCAAGCCTGGCCTACCGTTTTTCTGAAATCCTGGGCGGCGATGGGAGACCCTGGGGGCAATGGTTCGTGTTCACCACTTTATTTGCGGAGGCGGCTCTTTTGATTGTGGCGGCCCAAGCCGGATTTATTGACGGTCCGCGTGTTATGGCCAACATGGCCTTGGACTCCTGGCTGCCCCGCCGGCTGGCCAGCTTGTCCGACCGGCTGACCATCCAAGACGGCGTGATTTTGATGTCCTTGGCCTCCATGGCCACCCTTCTTTACGCCAAAGGTCACACCATGACCCTGGTTTTAATGTACTCCATTAACGTTTTTTTGACGTTTACCTTAAGCCAGATGTCCATGATCCGTTTCTGGTTAAACAACAGGGCCAAACATCGTGATTGGAACAAAAAAATCAGCGTTCATTTGGTCGGTTTCGTGCTTTGCGTTACGATTTTGGCCATTAATATCTATGAGAAATTTTTTGAAGGCGGCTGGGTCACCATCGCGGTGACATTCGGACTGGTCGGCCTTTGCGCCGTGATCAGGCGCCATTATAAGTCCATTCGGGAAAACCTTTCCCGTTTGGACCAAATTTTAACCAGCTTGCCGCAGGTTCCGGTGGCGGACGCTCCCGCCCTTGATCCCAAGGCCCCGACCGCGGTTTTGATGGTGGGCGGTTACGGTGGCCTGGGCATCCATTCACTTTTAACCATTCAGCGGCTTTTCCCCAGCTATTTCAAGAATTTTATTTTTGTTTCGGTCGGCGTTGTGGATTCCGCGGTGTTTAAAGACGTGGGTGTCGTTAATGAGGTTAAGGAGAAGACTAAAATTCTTCTGCAGCAGTATATGGATTTTGCCAAGCGTCATGGCTTGGCCGCTGATTCCCGCATGGGCGTCAGCACCGATGTATTAGATGAGGCGGAAGCCATCTGTTTAAGATTAGCCAAAAAATACCCCAAGATGATCGTTTTTAGCGGCAAGCTGATCTTCCAGAAGGAAAAGTTTTTTGACCGCATTTTGCACAACGACACCGCTTATGATCTTCAGCGCCGGCTCCAATTCGCTGGATTAAACGCCATGGTTTTGCCGGTGCGCGTTTTAGCCGAGCCCGCCTTAAGTTAGTTTTTGTGTAAGGTTTAGCGCAGGGGAGTCACCCTTGCCCCCAGACCCGAGAACCAGTCCCGACGGTTCTCCCCGCGTGCTCGCGGGGCCCCTCTCCACTACTGGGTTCAAGGGTGACTCCCCTGCGCTAAACCCTTGCGCCAAATGCGCCT
>JACQJO010000074.1 GCA_016205025.1 Elusimicrobiota bacterium | reverse complement strand
GGGTCTAGGGGACATTTCCGGGGGTATAGCGGGACTGACCACCGGAGTCGGACTTCAGATGAAGAAATTCTCCCTGGACCTGGGATTCTCCCCCATGGGGGATCTGGGCAGTGTGTTTAGGATGGGAGTTGGGGTGGGGTTTTGAGATGAATAAGTGGAGTTTGATCCTTTTTTATGCTCTCAATGCCTCCCTGGTGAGGGCCCAGGTGGATGATCGTTTTCATGTTGAGCTGCTGCAATCTAATGTGCCAGGGAGTCAAACAATTCCCGCTTTTAAACTTGATTTTGATGGGGACGGTGTTATAGATCAGGCGACCTCCTTTTCAACGGATTTTTGGAGTTTCGTGATCACTTCGGGCAGAACCGGCGAGGCGCTGCTCAACATTGTACCCGGCGGCCGACCCGGCGTCTTTTACACCTTTCGCGGGGTAAGCGCGGTGTCCTTTAATCCGGACGGCTCTTTTCCATCGCTTGTTTTTGCGGTTCAAGGTTGGGGCCCCGATTTTGAAGATGCCCCTCAAATAGTTGTCGTTAACAATAACGGTGTTTTTGAGGCACCTAAACCGCTCTTTAGCACTATAGGTTTTGACGTATCATGCACCAGAAATTTTCCCGGGAAAACTAATCCGGTCTGCTATTTCGCCGGCTGGCCAAGCTATTTGGCCGAAATAAGGCCGGACGGTTCATTTGATGATTTTACCTCCAGCTCTCGGTTGCCGCCAATGCCGGGCGGGGCGGCTGCTGGATTTCACGCAGACTTATCCGGAGATGGACGACCGGACTTGATAGCAGCCGGGTTCGGGACACAACTTTTGGGCGCGTTGTCTAACAGCGATGGAACGATGGGTTGGGTCTGGTTTGGACCGGCAAATTGGAACAACCGGCGCGTTTTTACGCCATTCGCGAGAGATTTTCCGCCCGGCCGGACACTGCCACCCTGTGTTTATATAGCCGGGATAGGTTTCAGTGATTTTATTATGTGTTATGACCGCGATCAGGGGCAATATTACTCCGTTTCGATGCCGGTGGTTAGCCAGTCTGCAAGCCGCCCCGTTCGTTTTTGGGAACAAAACGGCAAAATTGTTTTTGCGGCTTTAAGCAGTGGCGGTCAGCTGAACCTTTTTTCTTTAGTTGGACCCGATCTCATCGCTCCCACAGTTGTTATCACCAATCCTATTGCCGGGGATTCCGTTTCTTCGATTGTTCAAGTTACGGCTGAAGCTGTTGACAACGCTGGCGGTAGCGGGGTTACCGGGGTTCAATTTTTTGTCAAAAGCATTGCCGTCACCGAATGGGCAGCTATTGGCAGCGAGGACACCTCCGCTCCTTATTCCGCGAATTGGGATACCCAGGGCCTGATGGATGGCCAATACTTGCTTAAAGCCGTTGCCCGGGACGCCAGGCAAAGCGGCGAAAGTCTTTCCATCGCGGTCGAGGTAGACACTGTTCTCCCCCTCATTAATATTACCGCGCCGGCCCTCAACGCTCATTTGGCCGGCGCGGTGGTGATTTCTGCCGATGCTTCAGACCCAGGCCATCCCAACATTGGCGGAGTGCAGTTTAAGGTGGATGGCATTAATTTAGGGCCCGAAGATACCGAGCTCCCTTATTCCGTGATCTGGCCAACCACCGAAATGATGAGCGATCTGCACGCCTTGACCGCGGTGGCCCGGGATCGAGCCGGCAACAGAACCGAAAGCCAATCGGTTATGGTTAGAACGGACAATAATTTAGTGCCCAGCATCAACCAGGTGTCTTCCCATTCGTTGACCGCTTCCTGGGTCCTTCCTTCAAGCGTTGTCAGCCCCCTCTGGAAGGTTTCAACCAAATTCGATTTTTCGGATTTAGTCGAGGTGGGCGTGGGCTCGGTTGGCCAACAAAGTGCGACGATAACCGAGCTTTTGCCCAACACCACTTATTATTTCAGAGTCAAGATATCCACCTCTTCCGATTTTAATTTCAGTTCGCCCTATTCAACGGTAACGCTGGCGGCGGCGCCATTGGCGGTCGCGGCTACGGTTCTTTCGGAATCCGAAATCAAAGCCAACTGGAACAGGAGAAACAACCCGGAGGGCGTGGAATATTATGTCCAGCGCGCGCTGGATTCTAATTTCAGTTCCCAGGTTGCTGGCTCCGGCTGGACGACCCAAACCAGCTTTATTTTTTCGGAATTGGCCGCCAATACCCTTTATCGCTTTAGGGTTAAAGCGAGAAACAGCGCTGGCGTTGAAACGGCTTACGCCGCGCTCCCCGAAACAAAGACTCTTCCTGTGGCCGCTTCGTTGGCCGGCGCCACTTTCCCGAAAATAGGAAGCTACCGCATCACAGTCGCTTGGAATTCGGGCAGCAATCCCAATGCCGCGACGCTCTCCTATGTCATCGCGATTTCTTCAAGGCCTTTTCCTAATAGCGATTCCGGCAATATCTCTTTTAACACCACCGCGAAATCCGAGACATTCACTTCGCTGTCTGCCAACACCCGCTACTATTTCCGGGTTAAAGCCGGCAACGCGTCGGGGTCTTCCGATTGGCTGAACTTGGGCGATGCCCTGACCGGGCCGGAAGTTCTTTTGTCCGCCGCCGCTTCCGGTATAACCGAAGATGCGATCCAAGCCAATTGGGTTGATCCCAGAAATTTTCTCCTTACCGGTTATTATGTTGAGCGGGCCAGTGATCCGCGGTTCCTTTCCAATGTCGTGGGCTCCGGCTGGACGACCCAAACCAATTTCAGGTTCATAGAGTTATCGGCTAATACCCTTTATTACTTCAGAGTTAAAGCGATCAATAGCGAAGGCGTGGAGAGTGACTATGTTTCTCTCCCCAATACGAGAACGTTGCCCACTCTCCCGGCAACAGCCTCTCCCGCCTTCGCTCAGATTAGCGGCACCAGACTGACCGTTAACTGGACCGCAGGAAATAATCCCGATCCGTCAGCGTTGTCTTATACGGTGAGGATGTCCCCGTGGTTCTTTCCTCAAGGTGATCCCGGAGACATTACGATTGAAACTCCTTTCCTGGTTAAAGTTTTTACCAATCTCGCTCCTATAACCTCCTACTGTTTTCGGTTGAGAGCCAATAACGCTTCCGGCTCCTCGGAATTTATTGATTTAGGTTGCGTCAGCACTTTGCATTTAGCTCCCGCCGCGCGTTCCCCCGAACTACGCTCCTCCACCCACGTCGCCACCGGCCAGGTGACGATCAGGTGGGGCTCCGGCGGCAACGCCTCCGACGTCTTCTACAGAGCGGAGCGTTCCCTTGATCCTGATTTCCGCTCCGGTGTCGCTGCTTCCCCTTGGGATCGCCTGATGAGCTTCACCTTTGACGATCTCGACGCCAACCGGCTGTATTACTTTAGAGTTAAATCCAGAAACATCGATGAGGTGGAAACCTCGGGCCAGGTACAGCCCATCGCCACCCTGTCCGAAGCTGTCCTGTCAGCCACCTCAACTTTAGGCGCCACCTATGACTCCTTGACCGTCCAATGGACGCCGATAGCTTCTGCCGAGGGCTATCTTCTGGAAGCTTCCCGGTCTTCGGATTTCTCCACAGCTTTAATAACAAAG
>JACQJO010000081.1 GCA_016205025.1 Elusimicrobiota bacterium | reverse complement strand
GTTGTCCAGACCAGATGGAACTTATTGTCAAAGACCGCATGGGTTGTCTTCCTATACGTCCCTGGGGCCACCCCTCATTTTACCAAGGAGTCGTTAACCTAGAAGGCTTCGCCTGGAAGGCGAGGGATATCCGGCCCCGACACGCAATTGGAATTATACCCAATCCTGTTTAGCTCCGGTTACCGCCAAGCGCGATTAAATATCTTTAGTCTCCTGCGGCGAAGTGCCGCGGCCTGATCTTTCAAGCCCCAGCGGCGAAGGAGCGCTTCTACGGCTGAATCTTGGGCAATGCGATGGCGAAAAATATCGCGCGCGCGATTAATCGCATAGCCGGCGCCGTAGCGCCATTGCCTGAACAAACCAAACAGGCGTGAAAAAAATTTCTTAAAAAAACGCTTTAACGCCGGTCCTTCCCCGGAACGCTCGCCGTCAAAACGCGCCTTACTTTGTTCAAACGTAAATCTTGAGCCAAAGGTAAGACGGGGAATCTCGGGCAGGAGTCCGGCCTCGTTTTGAATTTGATCTAAAAACTGGTCGTACAAGGGCTTCGGGTCGTCCGGTTCCTGCCCTGGCCGGTTAGCCGGCCGCCGGTCCCGCGCCAGACACTGCCATCCGTATTCAAATTGATTGAATGCAATGGAAATGAAGGCCAGTTTACGCAACATAAGACTAATCTCCTGCGGATCTCTTCCGTTGCTTTCAATGCTTTCAATGCGTCTTAAGAAAAGCGCGTCCCCGTAAACCTGAAATCCATCGGCGCGCAGTCCAACCTTGGCGCGATAGGGCGAAGCCTCACCGATATGCAAAAATTTCACAAAATGGAATCCGTGATCCGACAGCAATGCGCATAAATCGCCGAAAAGCTTCTGATCCTTATAAAATGGATGAAATCCGATTTCAAGCGCTACGGCCAAAATGCTGGATTTTAGCGCCCCTCGGGCTCCTTGCAGGATTTCGTATTCGGAACCTTGCGTATCAATAGAAAAAAAATCGGGCCGGGGCACGCGATTTTCGGCCAAGACCTGATCTAAAGCGACCAGGTGGACGGCCCGCTTTTCCATGGTTTTAAGACCTTCGGAAAAAATATAGTCGCTGCCGGCGTGGGTTTCGTAAAAAGTTTCATAATCGGGATTAAACTCCAGCAAAGAACTGCCGTAAGGGTCATAGGTGATGTTAAATTGGGTGGTTTTCGACGAATCGCCCAGGCAGTAGGGTAAGACATGGATTTCGGATTTTGAGCGCCGATGAGCCTGCTTGATTTGATCAATGCAGTCCGGATCGGCATCGTAAATCACATTGATGAGATCCGGTTCGAATGCGGTTAAAACCGGAAAAGCGCCGGAGCCGTTTCTGCCCCCGACATGATGGAGACAGATGCGCCGATCGGCCTGGCCGGGCGCGGCCGCTCCCCCAAGCTGTTCTTTGAAATGAGAAGCGGGCGCCAAAGGCATTGGGATTTAACTACTGGCGATGCCGGTGGGCTCTTCGCGAGCAATGCTCAAATTGTCCTGGATTTCTTTAGGGTCCAAGAAAGGATAGCTGTCTTCGAGTGCCGTCTGCTTCATGGTGCCGTCAGGGTTTCTGCGGTTAACCGCCTTGGGAGCTTGGAGCTGATTAGGATCCAATATAACCTCGCAAAAAACAGGGCCATCCGTATTGAGAATCGATTTAATCGCCTCTTTAAGACCGCTATGAGAGTCCAAGCGGACAAATTTAAAGTCATGCGCCTGGGCTAGTTTCAGCATGTCGGGAAAAGATAGGCCGGATTCATGCGTGGATCCCATTAAGCGGCCTTCAAAACCCAGCTCTTGAGTCTGTTTGATGGTGAGATAGCCGCCATTGTTAAACACGAAGAGTTTCACCGGTAACTTGTGATGCATGACGGTGGCCATTTCATGGAAAGTCATCATAAAGCCGCCTTCTCCCGCGATGCAGATAGTACGGCGGTTTTTATTGCCAACACAAGCACCCACCGCGGCCGGCAGGCCCCACCCCATGGAAGCGAGCCCACAGTTGGTAAACACACGCTGTCCTTTTTTAATGCGCAAGGCCTGGTGCGTGTTTTGAAACGCAAACCCCATATCTGTCACCACAACATCATCGGCAGCAAGAACATCGGAAAGCACGTCAATGAAATGATAGGAGTTGACAGTGCCCTCCTGCCGGCGGTACTCCTCTAAAACAACCGGGTAATTCGTTTTCCACTGCCGGCACTGCGCAACCCACGCGCCAAAACCAGCCGCGTTAAGATTCGCTGACGACAACTGCCGCCTTAGTTCTTGAAGAAAATCTTTGGCATCCGCTTGAATTTTAAGATGGATATTAACCGTATCTTTATCCAGTTCGGAACGATCAATATCCACCATCACCACTTTGGCGTTGCGCGCGTAATCTTTGGCATTGTAACCGGTCTGCGCCAAAGAAAGCCTGGTTCCGACGGCCAGATAGACGTCTGCGGTTTGAACCGCAAAATTAGCCCCCCGCTGGGCAAATGTTCCGGGACGACCCACGTAAAGATCGTGATCCGAGTCCACCAGATCATTGATGTTTCTGGCGGTCACAAAGGGCAGGTTGTTATCCTCCACAAAACTTAAAAATTCTTGTTCGGCTCCGGCGATACGCACGCCTTGGCCGACATGCACCAAGGGACGCCGGGAGTTCTTGAGCAGTTCGACGACTTCGGAAACTTTTTCCTTTAAGTCCGGGTCCGTTTGAACCCGGCATTCGGCGGGATCAAATCCTTTGAGCGTGTCGGGATTAATTTTGGCGTTCTGAATATTGGCCGGAACATCCAACCAAACCGGCCCCGGCCGGCCATGGGTGGCCAAATAAACCGCTTTTTCTAAGTGGTAGCGGATTTCCTGGGCATCTTCGATCATATGAGCGTATTTAGTGATGGGTTTGACGATATCGACAATATTGATTTCCTGCACACCCAGCGTTCTAAGTCCGGGATGATTTTTGATCGTTTGAGCCAAAAATACCTGGCCGGAAATCACAACGTGCGGCACATGATCAAGCCACGATCCGGCCACTCCGGTCACCGCATTGGTGCTGCCCGGGCCAGTCGTGACCAGAGTCACGCCGAGCTTGTTGCGCACGCGCGCGTACGCTTCGGTCGCCATGGAAGCGGCCTGCTCATGATGACAGGCGATATATTTCATTTTTTTGGCCTGCCCCAGAGCGTCGCATAAAAAAATGGAGCCGCCGCCCGAAACGGTAAAAATGTGCTCCACCCCTTGTTTTTCAAAAAATTCGATAACGTAATCAGCCAGTCGCATCATAATTGCTCCTTAATCTTCTTAATCTTCTCGATAAAGATCAACGATCATATTTTCTTGCAAAACTTTGCGGTCCAAATAGGGATACATATCTTCCAGCGGCTTGGCGATCCAGCGGCCGTCTTCCTTGACGGAAAACCCTATGCGGGGCAATAAATCCTGGTCATCGTCAACCTGAATCTCGCAGATGGCCGGACCGCTGCTGCTAATCACTGATCGGATGCCAGCATCCATTGCGGAGAAACTTTTTATTTCAGCGGTCAAAAGCCCGTAAGTTTTAGCCACGTCGCTGATTGCGGGAGATCCAAAAAGGATTTCTTTATCGGTTCCCACATATCTCTCTCCGAAATAATCTCTCTGAATTTTGCGGATATGCAAGTTGCCCTTGCTCCTAAAAACAAAAACCTTAATGGGCAACTTATAATCCACCATCGTTTGCAGATCGGCCGCGCCCACCTGAAAACCCCGGTCTTCGCAAAGACAAAAAACCGGCCGGCCGCCATTGGCAACAGCCGTGCCGATGGCACCCGCCAAGCCAAAACCAGGCAACTCAAGGCCGGTTGAGCTGATCATTCTTTGGCCGGGTTTAAATCTAAAGCTCTGCATCATGTTGTGGATGGGGGATCCCCCGTCAACCACAATGACGTCGTTGTCTTTAAGATGTCCCGATAAAGCATAAACGAACAGATGCGGCATGACACGATCCCCTGAATCCGCCTTAGCGCCCGGGGGCGCAAACCGCTCGGTCCAGTCGCGGCAGCGCACGATCCACGCAGAATACGCGCCATCATAAGCCGTTAAATTTTTAAGTAATTCCAAAATAAAATCCTTGGCGTCCCTATTAAAAACGAGATCGGTTTTAAGCGTGGCTTTGGTAAGTTCATAAGGATCAATGTCCACGACGACTTTTTTAGCGGCCCTGGCAAAGGCCTTGCTGTTTCGGCCAATAAGCGGGATGGATAGCCTGCAACCAAGGCTGATCAATAAATCCGCATTCTGGATAATAAAATTCGCGCGGCGCTGGCCGTAAACGCCCGGCCGGCCAAAAAATAGCGGGTGATTTTCGGGCAAAAGATCGGCGCCCCGCCTGCTGGTTAAAACCGGAATTTTCAGTTGATCCACCAGCCGGAGAAATTCGATTTCGGCTCCGGAAACGCGAATGCCGTTTCCGGCCAGGAGCACCGGTCTTCGGGATCGCTTTAATAATTCAAAAACAGCGGCCACGTTTTGACTGCCGGCGGCTTGGACCTGCGGCACGGCAGGCGTAAACCCTTTAAGCTCGTTGGCGTCAACGGTCAGTCCCTGGACATCGATCGGGATGTCCAGCCAAACAGGCCCCGGCCGGCCTTCCTTGGCCAAATAAAAAGCTTTTTCCAAATGGTACCGGATTAAAGTCGGGTCATCGATTTTAACCGCATATTTCGTGATCGAACCGGCCAGGCCGACAATGTTAAGCGATTTGTTATCGAGCTGTCTTAAGGGTCCGCTGGAATACTGATCGGTCCTGGTTTGTCCCGAAATGACTACCAGCGGCGTTGAATCAACCCAGGCGTTGCCAACGCCGGTTAGGGCTCCCAAAGCGGAAGCCCCGGAAGAAACCACCAAAACGCCGGGCGTGGAACTCAACTTGGCCCAACCCTCCGCCGCGAGCGAAGCGCTTTTTTCGGTTTGGTTACAAAAAAAGTTTAAACCTTCTTGCCGGCCAATGGCATCAAGAAGATGCACCACCGCTTCTCCCGGAACCAGAAAGATATCTTTAACGGCTTGGTCTTTTAAAAAACCGGCAATGTAATCCGAAATCTTGATCATGCTGTCTAAACGCTTGATAATCAAAAATTGCGCCTGGCCCCGAAACGTTAAACCGGTTGCGCTTTTTAAGTCACGCACGGTTATGGTGTCGCCGATTTCAACGACCGGATGGCCGTTGCCGTCTAAGAGTTGCCCGCCCAAGACGCTCACCACATCGTCGGCGTTGAGCTCAAGAATTTCTCCTGTTTCCTTGGCGCTTGACAACGACTTAAAGGTCAGCGTGCATTGGCCAAATCTCTTTTTGAAATTACAGGAGTCAACTTCAACGTTATTTAAAGAAAGATAGTTGTAGTTTTGAATATTTCCGGAATGCTGGTCCGCCTTTTCGTAGCCTTGACGCTCGCGGCCGTACTGGTCTTTCAAGCGAACCAAGTCCCGCTTGTTAACGGGAGTCTCGATTTCCATCACAAAAGCGCCGGACGGCGAAATGGCCCGGGTTTGATGAAATACTCCCTTTTCAATTAACAAACCCTCTCCGGGGCCGCGCTCCAGTTCATCAGTTACGGTTGAACAGCCCACGCGCCCCTCCAAAACCACGAGCGAGGTTTTCTTGTTGGGATGGCTATGCATGGATGTTTGGGCGCCATTTTTTAAATAAAGGATCCAAACCGCGATGGAACCATTGGCAAAGATGAGATATTCATACCCCCAAGGTTTTTTAACCACAACCTTGGAATAATCCAGAAAATCGTCTTTGATATCCTCGGGATTGACCTTGAGATTGGCCATCTCCTGCTGATCCCGAACTGTGAGCTGTATCTTTTTAATCATTCTTTGCCTTGGAAACGGCTGGAGAGCCGGTTAACCCAAATAAAACGAACGGATCGCGTTGAGAATGTAATCAATCTGATCGCTCGTGATGAATTGGTGAGCCGGCAGGGTAATGAGCTCGTCGGCTTGCCGTTCGCTGACCGGAAAATCACCGCGCTTATAGCCTAATTGCGCCGCCGCGTTCTGCAAATGAAGCGGGATGGGGTAATGAACCTTGGCCTCGATTCTGCGGGCAACAAGATGGCGAACGAGCTCATCGCGCCTCGTAGCCAAGGCCAAATAAAGCTGGTAAACCTCACGGTTATTGACTGGCCGCGCCGGAGTGCGGATAAACTCTTTGAGATCGCCCAGACCGGCGTCTAACTGGCGCGCGTTGCGGATACGAGCTTCAATGTGGTCTTCAACCGTGTCTAAAACCCGGCTGGCCACCACTGCCTGGAAAGGCTGAAGGCGGTTATTAACGCCCCAGATCTCGATATGATCGCGATCCAGCAATCCATGATTGCGATAAAGTCTTAAAAATTCGTTCGCCTGATCGTCATTGGTCACCACAATGCCGCCGTCGCCCCACACATTAAGAGGTTTTAGCGGGTGCATGCTAAAACCGCTGGTCTTGCCGAAGGTTCCGGCAAAACGGCCGTTGACTTTGGCGCCGACCGAGGGACAGGCATCCTCCACCACTTCCAAACCACGGCGCTCGGCAATATCCAAGATCGCCTCCAAGTCGGGAGAGCATCCTCCCCAATGCACCGGCAGAATCGCCCGCGTGCGCGGCGTGATCGCCGCTTCAATTTTGTTGGCATCAATCTGCAAGCGCTCATCGCAATCCGCGAACACCGGCCTGGCTCCGGCCGCCACAATGGCGCCCACCGTGGCGATAAAAGTGTTGGGCATGGTGATGACCTCATCGCCCGGTTTAACCCCAGCCGCCTTTAAAGCCAAAATTAACGCATCGGTGCCGTTATTGGTTCCAATAGCATGCTTAACGCCGATATAGTTAGCGAACTTTTTCTCAAAGGCTTCCACATACGGCCCCAAAGTAAACTCGCCGCTTTTAACCAACTCGCGCAAATCCTCGAAATAAGCATCGACATGCGCAAACTGCTGATCAAGGTAGTTGTATTTAACTTGAGTTGTTGGTTTGGGTTCTAGTTTAAGCATAAAAGCTCCTGATAAGCTCGGCGACATAATCTTGCTGTTCCTCGGTTAAAGACGAATAAATCGGCAAGCTGATAATACGCTCGGCCTGGCGGGCGGCTTCCGGAAAGTCATTGGCCGAATAGCCCAGTTCGCGCGCCGCCGGTTGCAGTGGAATTAAGATGCGGTAATGGACCAGCGCTTCCACTCCGTTGTCGCGCAAATATTGAACCAAGGCATCGCGCCGTTCGGCGCGAATCACATAAGTCTGATAAACACAGCGTTCCCCCTGACCTTCCTCGGGCACTTCAACATAAGGGCGCAGTAGTTCATTGTAACGAAACGCTTTTTCGCGGCGCGCTTGGGTCCATTCCTCTAAATAACGCGCCTGCACGCGCAGGAAAGCGGCCTGCAGTTCATCTAAACGGCAGTTATAACTCCAAAAATCCGATGTTTCCCGGTCGCGCAAACCATGATTGCGCGCTTTCAGAATATCATTGTAAAGATCTTGACTGCTGGTCGCTATCATTCCGCCGTCGCCCAAGGCATGCAGATTCTTTAACGGGTGCAAGCTGAAACTAGCGGCATCTCCCCAACTGCCGACCGGGCGTCCATTTAAAGAGGCGCCCACCGCCTGGGCCGCGTCTTCCAACACAAATAGATTATGGCGCTTGGCAATCTCTAAAATTTCAGGCATGCGCGCCGGGCGGCCGGTCAAATGAACCGGCATGACGGCTTTAGTGCGGGGCCCAATGGCGTCTTCCAAGCGCGCCGGGTCAATATTGCCGTCGCGGCCGACATCCGCAAACGCAGGGCGCGCGCCAGCCAGCGCGATCGAAGAGGCGGAGGCTAAAAATGAGTTGGGCGCCGTGATCACTTCATCGGTGTTTTTGAGGCCCAGGCTGCGTAAAACAAGGAACAGGGCGGAGGTGCCGTTATCAACGCCGAGGGCAAATTTGGTTTGACAAATCTCGCCGAATTCCCGCTCAAAAGTGGCCAGCTCCGGCCCCATGATATAGCGCCCGCTTTCCAGGACATTGTCAAAAGCGGCGGATAATTCTTCCTTTATTACCGAGGCTTCCTGTTTAAAAGCGGTGTAAGGTACGGCCAGCTTAGTTGTGGTCATAAAAAGAGAAAATGACGATGCAATTATATCCTGTTTTTAGATTCATCAGGCTAACTCGTCGCTCCAATGGTAAGGGTTTAGCGCAGGGGAGTCACCCTTGCCCCCAGACCCGGGAACCAGTCCCGGCGGTTCCCCCGTTCTGCTGAACGGGTCCCCCTCCGCTACTGGGTTCAAGGGTGACTCCCCTGCGCTAAACCGCTACCTCCGACGGGGATCGCGGTGGTTGCTTGGAGCGTTTGCTTTAAGCCTTCCTCAAGGCCGGTAAATTTAAACTGCGGGAAAATCCGCAGGATCGCGGTTACGTCAAAATGGCGGTGCGTAATGGGTCCGCTTCGCGCCAAATATTCGATTTCAACCGGCTTATCAACCGCGCCGACAACGGCTTGCGCTACTTCCAAAAAGCTATGCGCCCGGCCGGAGGCTAAATTGAGCGTTCCGGCGCCCCCATGAGCGGCGCACAGCCCGATCAAACGGCAAATGTCCCCCACGAAAATATGATCGCGCGTTTCTTCACCGCGGCCGAATAAAAAAATCTTGCCCTTGGCAAGGGCTGTTCTTAAAAAACGGTTCGGGCCGTATCCATTGTGAGTATCGCCCGGTCCATGCACCCCGCAGGGGCGCAAAATGGCCAAAGGAACGCCGGTTTTATTTGATGAATGCGCCATCATCGCCTCGCGCATCACATGCGTCATTCCGTAAAGGCCGCCGGGCTTGCACTCGGAATCCTCGCGCACCAAGGCTAGGCCGTCCTTGTAAACGGCATCCGAGCTCAAATAAATCAGATGGCCGCAGCCGTGTTGTTCCAGAAAAAGACCCACATTTTCGGCCATGGCTAAATTTTTCTTGAGCGTAGGGAGATCCTCTCCCTTGTCCCGCGTCAAGCAAGACGCAAAAATCAGCGTGTCTTCTTTCTTAATAATGCCGGCCAAGATGCCGGCAGCCGAGGGCGCCGTTAAATCAAGCTCCTTGGAGGAAAGGCTGACCGTTTCGAAGTAAAGGTTTAGCGGCGGGGAGTCACCCTTGCCCCCAGACCCGAGAACCAGTCCCGTCGGTTCTCCCCGCGTGCTCGCGGGGCCCCTCTCCGCTACTGGGTTCAAGGGTGACTCCCCGCCGCTAAACCCTATCGTTTCGACGCCCTCTTGAAAATAGCGCGTCAGGTGCGAACCGATAAATCCGGAGCCGCCCAGGATCACAACGCGGGCAGGGGAAGCTGTAGCGGAATTTCTCAACTTCATCATAAACGCCCTCCTAAAACCGGGCGGCCCAGTGTGTGATAAGAAACTCCGGTTCCCGTGAAATCCCGCCCGGACCAAAGGCCATAAGGATCAATGATCAAGGAACCAGACAAACTGCTCAAAACATCCGAGGTTGCGATCGCCGCAAACTCCTCCCAGGGGGTCATGATCACCAAGGCGTGGGCGCCGCGGCAGGCTTCCAAAGCATTGGCGGACGGACGGGCCGATAAAGAGCCCTGCCAAACAACCTGTGGATCGTAAAATCGCACGCTAACGCCCTCTAAAGAATTCAGCAAAGCCAGTGACGGTGAATTTTTAATGGATTTTGTATTAGGCTTATAAGCCAAGCCCCAAACAGCCACGACCGGCCGCTCATGACGGGAAAGCGCTTGGTCGCTTAAAACCCGCAAAACCCAATCGCGCCGGTAACGGCTGTGATTAATGAACGCCGCGGCCACGCCCTCATCAGCGCCATGCGCCGATGCCAATGATTTCAATGTTTCAAGGTCCCGCTCAATATTGCCGCCCGCAATTCCGAGGCCGGGGGCAAGATAGGCATTGGGCCCGATGCGCTTATCCAGATGCAAGGCCGGGGCGATCTCGAACCAATCGGCATTCACCTTCTCGCAAATTTCGGCCAGCATATTCGTCGTGCTGACCGAAGCCGCCAAGAAAGCGTTGATTGAAATTTTGGCCAACTCGGCGCTTTCATATTTCATGACCAAAATCGGGCAATTAAACGCTTTGAGGAAATTAAAATATTCCGGGGGCAGGGCGGCATTCGGGTCAACGCATCCCACCATGAAACGCTCGGGCTCCAGTGCGCGCTCCAGGGCGCGTCCAAAAATCAATGTCTCTACCTGATAAAACAATTTCAACGAGCGCCCCGGCAGCCGCTCGCGCAGGCGTGCTTGGAGCCCCCTGGTGAATCCTGGCGGAACCTGGCTTAAGACAACAAGCGAGGCTCCTTCTTTAAGATAAGGGGCAACCTCATCGATCAATGCCTTTAAGGGCGCCAAATCGCTGCCATTGACATCATCGGTTGGGATATCGAGTGAAAAATAAACAACGTCGCAGGAACCAAGATCGGCCGCATGAGGCGTAAAATTTAGGCCGCCTTGATTAGCCGCCAGCGTTTCGGCCAAATTGGGCTCTAAGATGGGTAAACGGCCCTGGCTTAAACTTTCACAAAACTCCCGGTTTTTATCAAAAGCGATAACCTTAAAACCTTTAGACGCAGCCGCTATGCTCGAAACAACCCCTAAATGAGAAAGGCCGGCAAAACCGATCATGCCAGCGACTCAACGCCGGCGGGACGGGCCAGTTCGTTTAAAACGGCATTAATCCAAATATCGTTGTGAAGATTGGTCCGGCCTTCTTGGCACAACTTTTTGAAATATTGGTACTCCTGGGCCCAGGTTGGGTCCGGGCACTCCAGCGTCCAGGACTCTTCTTGGGGTTTTCCGCTCGGAAGTTTTCTTTTGCGCAAGGTCAGAACGCTCGGACCCCATTTGCACAATCCATGGATATGGGCGGTGCCCTTATCTGCGAAAATATCAGCGGTAAATGTGTTGCGCCAAGACAGCAGGGTGGCTTCCAACTGCAAAACCGGCCGGTTCTTGGAGCCAAAAACAACATGGTCTAACGAGCGGTTCTCAAATTGATTGCTATTCCATATTTCAAAAGGCCCCGCCTTGTCTCCAAAAAGAAAAAGCGCGGTGTCGAGCAAATGAGAGCCCAGATCGGAAAGCACGCCTAAACCTTGATCGCGCCAGGGGGACTGCCGGACATCGCGCGCAGTGCCATTGCCGTAAAAAAAACGCGCCGAATAAACGGCCCCCAAAACACCGGAATCCAAAATCTCTTTTAACCGCGCGATATGGGGCTCAAAGCGATGGTTGTAAGCGGTGTAACAAACGATATTCTTGGAGCGGGCCGTTTCCGTGAGATTGATAATTTCGGATTCATTGGCTGACAATAAAGGTTTTTCCACCAAAACATGCTTGCCGTTGGCCAATAAGTACTCAATAACGCCAAATTTCGCCTGGTCAGGAACGCAAACCAGCGCGGCGTCAAAACTTTCCAGAGGAATACCCTTGATCGATTTATGCTTGGCGGCGGGATTAACAGGGTCGCAAGTCGCCACGACTTCCGCGCCCGCGATCAAAGCGCGCTTGTTGCCCTGGACGCCTAAACCGGCGACAACGACCCTCATGCGTACTGAACCTGTTTTTCAACCGTGTCGATCTTACTCAAAACATCTTCGGGAGCCACCGGGTTATTGCCGTCCTTCTCACAAGCGACGGCCGCCGCCATAGACCCCAAGATGGAGGCGATCACTTCCGATTTTGTGGACACTAAAGCCAGCGTGGCGTACGCCAGGAGCGCGTCGCCGGCGCCCACCGCGTCCACCAGTTTGTCCACAAAGCTGTCCACCGTCAAAAAAGCCCGTTCTTCGTTGGGCCGGTAAGCGACGATGCCGCGTTCGCCTAACTTCATGATTAAAAATTTACACCGGGCTCTGGTGTAAAGTTCAAGCGCCAATGGCCTGACCACGGAATCTTGATCGCCCAAAGCGAAACGCGCTTCCCGTTCATTGGGCGTAATCAAATCAAAACCCGCGAAATCCAAAATATTGCCCCAGCGGCTGGCCACCTGACTGTCCGCTACCTTCAATGCTTCGGCGGGCAGACACTCGGTCAACTGCGGAATTGTTTGACGGTTAAAAATGCCGTGCCGAAAATCACTAAAAACAAAAGCATCCACTTGACTATCGGCCAGCGACGCCTTGAGTTGCTCTAAAATTTTGTCCGAGATGGGCCGATTGTCAAGCTTGTCCACCTTGAGCATCCGGTAGCCGCCCGCGATATAAGCTATTTTTTGAGTGGTTGGCCTAGTGTGATCCACCGCCACGTGGCACTCAATCCCCTGCGCCCTTAAATCATTTACTACAAAGCCTTGCAGCATATCCTGACCCATCACCGTTGAAAATTTCACCGTAGCGCCCGCCTTGCGGATGTGCTTGGAAACCACGGCGGCACCGCCGGAAAAATCCACCTGATGCTCATGCTTAATGCTAAAGGTAGGGGTTTTGGCCGTTCCGCCGGTCAAGGTTCCATAAGAATAGGAGTCCACAATCGTGTCGCCCGCGACATGGACCCGGGCATCCTGAAACTTGGCCAGCGCGTCACGCAGGGCGTCAAATGTCACGCCTTCGGCCTCCATGAGCGTGGCCAATTTTTCCGCGGTGATACGCGGAGGGGCCATTTCGATGAACGCGGACGAGGAATACACGACGTCGCCCGGTGTAAAAATAATTTCACCGCCATAGGATTCAATCACCTGATTTTCTTCGCTTGTCTTGGGGTGCAGTCCGTCTTTAAAATATTCGTAACCTTTAGCGAAGTAATCCGGCTGCAAATACTTCAAGTTCTCAAGCGGTGTGGCATTGCGATCAATAATGACGTAATCAACGATTTCCAAGGCCGCCAAATTCATGGCTCGCAACTCTTCCGGAACAAAAGGGCGAAAATTCGCTTTGGTGATGAAAGCGTCGCAGGTTAAGCTGGCAATCATAATGTCGGCTTTTTCCCGGGCGTACATCAAATGACGGACATGGCCGGGATGAACGATGTCAAAGGTACCGTGGCACATGATCGCCTTGCGGGCACGAGGGCGAGGGCCAAGAATAGTCCGGAGCTCCTCTCGGGTTTTTATCTTACGGCGATAACTGCTGTCACCGCTGATCACAAAGAGCCTCCGTTGATAAAGCTTTAAACCAAGTCTGGGTAGCAGCCGCGATGGAAACAGGGTCCCATAAAGGCGCGTTCTTCCAGTAATCAATGTGTTTCAACATAACGGCAACGCCTTCTTCAAGGGGAACCTGCGGCGACCACCCCAACTGCGCTTTTATTTTGGCGATGTCGGCCCAGGTGCAGTCCGGTTCGCCGGGCCGTTTAGGCAAATGAACAACGGAACCGCCGCCCAACAATTCCACCAGCTTATTGACCGACTGCGGCCGGCCAGCGCCAACGTTATAAATCTCATTGGTGCGATCCGAAATCGCGCCCAACCAAAAGGCCCGGGCGAGATCGGTGGCAAAAACAAAATCTCGCGTCTGCTCTCCATCGCCCACAACCGTGAAGGGTTGGTTTGCCAATTTCTGTTTCAGAAAAACACCGAAAACAGCTCCATAAGCGCCGCTGGTGCGCGAGCGGGGTCCGTAAGCGTTAAAAATCCTGATCGAAACAACCGGGGTTCGGTAAACGCGCCCCCAATGAAAAACGGCCTGTTCGCCCATGTATTTGCTCAACGCATAAGGATATTGGGGATCGATAGGGCAGTCCTCCGTTGTCGGCAGCTCCGCGGCCAAGCCGTAACAAGAGGAGGAGGAGGCGTACACAAATTTTTTGACACCGGCCGAACGGGCCGCCTCAAGCGTGCGCACCGTGCCCATCACATTGGTATTAAGATAAGAAACCGGGCGTTCAATGGAAGGAACAATGTCGCCGATGCCGGCAAAATGAAAAATATAATCGGCATCTTTAAACAGACCGTCGCCGCAATTAAGCCCGGTGATGTCGCGAACGTCCAGAGCAAGATCCGGATTGGTTTTATGGTGAGCTAAATTTTCGGCGCGGCCGCCCGAAAGGTTGTCAATCACGCGCACTCGATAGCCTTGCCCCAACAAAAGATCAACCATGTGGCTGCCGATAAAACCGGCGCCGCCGGTGACAACCGCAATAGGGGGAGGCATCACTTTAAACCGGCTTTCTTGACCGCTTTAACGTTAACGTAATTGTCTTCGTTCAAGCTATTGGGGAGCTTGCCGGCCTTAAAGGCGGCGCACAAATCTTGCACCGCGTCTTCGATGGATCTTTTAGGTTCGTAGCCCAAGCGTTCTTTGATCTTGCGGGAAGTGACGTGATAGGACCGTAAGTCATTACTGGGGCTGGTGACGACCTGGATGGGAGCCCTCTCCGGCATCTCGCGCTCCACCACGGAGCGCACGATTTCGGCTAATTGGGCGACCGTGTGATTCTGGTATCCGGCGTTAAAAGTTTCTCCCGCTATCAGATAACCAGGCAGTTCAAGCAACTGAACATACAAATCCGAGATGTCATCGACATGGATATTGGGGCGCTTCTGGGAGCCGCCGTAAACCGTAATCTGGCCCTTATTGACGGCTAAATTGGTCAGAATGTTGACTGTCAGGTCCAGCCTGGTGCGGGGGGAATAACCGCACACAGTGGCCGGGCGTATGATGACCGTTGTGAAATCCGGGGATTGGTAGCGCAAAAGAACCGGCTCGCAAAGCCCCTTGTACTTATTGTAATCGGTCAACGGGACAAGGGGATGCGTTTCTGTCACCTCGGGCGCGTCGCTGACGCCATAAACCGAACTGGTGGAAGCATAAATAAAACGCTTGACGCCGGCCGCTTTGCAGGCAACAACCATCGGCTCAAAACAGTCGTAATTAATGGATTTGCTTAAAGCCGAATCCAACTCAAAACTGGGGTCATTAGAAATACAGGCCAAATGAATAACGCTGTGAGCGCCGGCCACGGCCGCCGAGAATGAAGGGATGTCCCGAATGTCGCCTTTGAGCACTTTAAGATTGGGATGAGAAGGCAGCCCATCGTACCCGAATAACATCAAATCATAAACCACGACCTCGTAACCCACATTTAGGAGTTTAGGCACCAGAACGCAGCCGACGTATCCCGCTCCGCCGGTGACAAAAACCTTCTTGGTCATAGACGGCTCCTTTGCGGCAGATCAATGTTAAAACCTGCCTTAACAGCATCACGACGGAACATCTCCACCGTTTCCAAAGAATAAGTTAACAGATCCTTGCCAAAAAGAGGCAATTTGGCCAATAAATCATTGGTGACCGTTATGATATGACAGCCAATGGAATCGGCGTGAACAATGTTTAAAAGTTCCCGCGGACTGGCCCAAATAAGCTCCGCTTTGGGATAAGGCGCCAATAAATCAACGCACTCTTTCATTAAGGGTACCGGGTCGCGTCCGGTATCGGCAACGCGCCCGGCGAAAACGGAAATACAAGCGTCGGTTTTAGGCCATAGGCAATCAGCCACTTGCGCTACCTGTCCGGGCGTCATCAAAGCGGTGACGTTAAGTTTAACGCCTTGGCGCGAAAGACGCCGGATCAGCTCACCGGCGAACTCGCCGCGCGTGTTAGTAACCGGAACCTTGACATAAATATTCTTGCCCCAGCGCGCGATTTCGTTGGCCTGATCTTCCATTTCCTCAAAATCATCCGAAAAAACCTCAAAGGAAACCGGCAGGTCGCCAACCACCCTGACGACGTCTAACGCAAAAGCCCGGTAATCGGCAACATTGGCTTTACGCATTAAGGTTGGGTTGGTCGTGAACCCTTTGATGAAAGGGTTTTTAGCCATGGCCGAAATGCCGGCCAAGTCGGCTCCGTCGGCAAAAATCTTGACGCTCAAATCAGTTAAGGCGGACATGTGCCCCCGAAAATACCGCCGGCCGGCGGTATCCATCTACTGAAAACGGCGGTTGATATCCCTTGACAACATCTAAAAGAAAATCCGAAACGGTTCCACCGTTCAAAGGATACGCTTCGATGATCTTATTTAAGTCATACGCCCCGAACCGGCTAAGCCAAGTTTCCGATTTTTCCAAATTACATAAAGTCCGCTTAAATTGGGTATCTGCCTGGGATTTATCGCCCCTGACAAGAAAGGCCAAGCTTAAAAATAAACTAATCACCGGGTGATCAGAGTATGTTGCCTGAAGGCCCGATGTCCAACGTATAAAATGATCCACGTTCTCACCCGGGCGAAGGTTCTTGTTGCACATATAGTTGACGACAAGATTGAAGGCAAACCATAAGTCTTGCCTTATTGCAGGATCATGAATAGAGGCTAATGGCAACCCAAAAACCTCTCGCGCTGTTAAATTTTTCCGTGAGACAGAAATAATTTTTGAACTTCCGATTATTTTTTGCGCGGATGGCAACCAGTCGCGGCAACCCGCCTTTTTCATTGCTTTGTTTTCTTCGCAAGCAACAGCGCTGGATTCGGCCCCTTTTATTTCTTGATACACCGTGCAGTGCGCCCAGGAAAGGTCCATCTCAAGGGCGAATTTAAAAGTATCAAACATCTGTCCGTACGTTTCACCCTCAAACCCCAGCATATACAATCCGCAAACAAAAAACTCCGGGTGGGATTGAAGCCTTTGAGAAATTGCCCTTAGGCCTTTTTTTGTTGCCGGTTTTTTAATTTTTAACAGAATTTCCTCATTACCTGATTCGATGCCTATGCGAAATCCTATACAGCCGGATTGCGCCATTAATCGCAAAATTTCATCATCAAGGAAAACAGCTATGATCCCGATGGGCGCCGACCATGTGATATCAAAATGGGCATCTATTATCCGCCTAAGGATTTCGGCAAACGCCTGCCGGTCAGCCAACAAATCTTCGTCAACCCAAGAGAGATGTTTTATGCCCCTCTCTTTGACAAGGAACTCGATCTCCTTAAATAACAGATCGGAAGGGTAACAGCAAACTTTATTGCTGCCTCGATATTGAGTTAACCCACAAAAAGAACAGCGCATCCTGCATCCACGGATAAGCTGAATAGTTGCAAAGGGCTCATCTGGCCCTACCATTCGAGAAAACGGGCTCAAACATCCTACTTTATGGTATTCCTCAACTCTTACGGTCTGGTAAGTATCAATGATGCTTCGTCCAAAATCCACCATGGCATTGGACCCAGCCGTTTCAGCATAATTACCACCATCAAGAAAACAAATTCCCGAATAAGGTTGCAGGTCTTGCTCGCCAAATAGCAGCCTCAAAAGGTAGCACAAGCGATCCTCGGCTTCTCCCTTAAAGACGGCGTGCGCCCAGCGGCCTTCCACTAAATTCTTGGCTTCAATCGTCGCACACGGTCCCCCTGCAAGTATAAGTCCTTGATAATTATTTTTAAGATGTTTTAAAACCTCCAAGAAAGGGTGCCGGGCGGCTAAAAAAATATTTGGAACAATAACGCCGGTGGATACGCCAAAAATATTGGTACCGGGATTATTTTTAAAATACGCGTCAACAACGCCTGTAAGCATATCGTAAAGGTTAACCGGGGAGCTTAAATCCAAGGACATTAATTTTTTAAGTAAAAGATAGTTTAAATCCAAGATATCGGCCTTCACGCCCATGTCTGCTACGGCCGCAGCCAGGCATTGCAGGGCTCGCGGGGGATACGCATAGTAACCCCTGTTACGTAAAACTTCAGGCTGAAAAGTTTCAAAGTTAAAAGTTGGGCAGTGAATTAAGACAATCTTGCGTGAAAAGTCGATTCGCTCCGTGAATGACGCCAGGAAATTGATTAACTCTGTATTGGGCGCAAAAATTTTATCCTCAACAATCATTGCCGCCAATCTACTCTTGGGCTATTGGGTTGGAAAGAAACGGATAGGGATGATAACATTATTTGACTAGCCTCCCATAACGACGCTGCTTTCATGTCGGGATTGATCGAAAATTTTTCTCCGTAACCATCTCCGATTAAAATCGTGAAGCACCCGGCGGCGCGGCCCGCTTCCATATCGCTCCACCGGTCGCCCACCATGAAAGAACGGCTTAAATCAATATTCATTTCCTTGGCCGCCTGGCGCAGCATGCCCGGCTTAGGCTTGCGGCATTCGCATTGATCGGCATTCGTGTGAAAACAAACTTTGATGTCATCAAGAGGAGCCTGGGCGCGCAAACGTTCGTGCATGGCTTCAACCACGTCTTTAGCCACTTCGCCCTTGCCCACATCCGGCTGGTTGGTCACCACCACCACATTTAAACCGGCTTTCTTTAAGACTGTTATTCCTTCAGAAGCGTCCCCAATCAGTTCAAACTCTTCGAGTGAAAAGGGCGCGCAATGCTTGCCGTTTCTGATCACCGATTTGGTGATCACGCCGTCGCGATCCAAAAAAGCCGCCCGTTTCATTAATTGGATGACCCTTTGGCCGCCAGGCCTTCCCACTTGTTTTCTTGAATCATGAGCTTTGGGTGGCAAACCAGGCCGTGCCAAATGACCGCCTGGAACGCCTCCGCGTGAGGAGTGACATGAGCCTGGTCAACCGTTGGGACGACAACCACCTCATCGCCGACGCGTTTGGTGTAACCGCCATCGCGCCCCACAATTCCGTAAATTTTTAAGCCGCGGCGCTTGGCTTCATCAAGCGCGCGCACAATATTGACGCTCACTTTACGTTCGGCCGAACCGCCGCCGACTGAAAGCACAAAGAGGGCGTCTTTGTCGTTAGCGCGGCTGGTTTTAAGCCAGGCTTCAAAAACTGTTTCCCAGCCCTCGTCATTGGTTCGAGCTGTCAACTCGGCGACATTGTCGCACGGGCTGTACGTTTCGATGCCGGCCAACTTTCGAAAATCGTTGACCGCGTGAGCGCAATTGGCGGCGCTGCCCCCGACTCCCAAGAAAAAAAGCCTTCCCGCGCGAGCGCGCAGCTGAACCAAACTGTTCGCGATTCTTTCCACGGCCTCATGGTCAATCATCCGTGCGATTTCGGATGCTTGTTGAAGGTAATGTTCCGAGTGAGAAACGGCCCGGTTGGTTGTCTTAACTATGCCCATTAAAATACCCGCGTATCACCAGTTAAATCGACACCAAGTTTATAAAATTATGGCCCTTAAAAGCTCCGTTGCGGTTAAAAAACTGCTTGCGCCGGATAAACGGCGGGTCATTTATTTACTTCTGCGGTTAATTCATCATAGCTCACCTTGCCGATCAAGCCGCCGGCGCGCAGGGAATAAATCTCATCGCAGCCTTTAACCGTGGAGAACCGGTGAGCAATGATAATAAGGGTTTTGTAGCCGCTTAAACGGTCAATGGCTGTGGTCACTTCGCGCTCCGTGGCGTAATCAAGCGAAGAGGTGGCTTCATCTAAAACCAAAATATCCGGATTGTGATACAAGGCTCGCGCGATCCCGATGCGCTGCCTCTCTCCGCCCGAAAGGCGCACGCCGCGTTCGCCCACAACGGTATCCAACCCATTGGGCAATTGATCCACCAAATCCCGAAGCTGGGCCGCCTCCAGGGCGGATCGAACCTCATCTTCCTTGATTTGATGGTCGGGCAGTCCGAATGCGATATTGCGCCTGATGGTGTCGTCACAAAGATAAATCGTTTGCGCAATATACCCGACATTGCGCTGCCAGCCCGCCAAATGAGAATGGATAGTGACGCCGTCGGCCAAAATCTCTCCTTGCGTGGGATAAAGCAGGCCGAGGAAAAGATCGATCAGCGTTGTTTTGCCCGCACCGGAGGGGCCCACAAAACCCACCGACTGCCCCTTGGCAATGGTCAACGAGATGCCGGCAATCGCGGGCTTAGCCGTCGCCGGGTATTGGTAAGAAATATTTTTTAATTCGATGGAACGATTAAACGCGGATTTAATGGGCGCCGCGAAGGTCGGGCCCGTTCTTTTCTCCTCAAGGAGCACTAGGTCTTGGTACACCGCGTTGACCGCCGCCGTGCAATGACGCAAACCGGCCAACGCCGCCACGATCCTATTGATAGACGGCAACAAACGAAAAGCCGATGCGGCAAACAAAGCTAGGGCGGAGAGCAAGAATTCCGCCTCATAGCCCTGGACTAAGATCGCGGACACAATGACCAGCATGGCAATGATGGCCAAGGTTTCTATAAAAAATCTCGGCGATTGGTTGATGATGCCAAAACGGCTCTGGGCTCTTGAAAACCAAAACATATTCTCGCCCAAGGCGTCAACAAAAAATTCTTCACGCCCGAGCACTTTGGCGTCCTTGATGCCGCCTAAGCCCTGGTTAACCCATTTAATGATGCGCTCATTGCGCTCGACCTGAATTTTTCCCAACTCTTCGAGTTTTCTGCGCACGGAATAAAAAAATGCGCAGGCGGTCAGTCCAATCACCGTGAAAACAGCCAAGGCGGTTGCCGGCTGCATGGCCAGCAACATGGCTAAAAAGGTGCCCATAACCAAAGACTCCGACATCAGCATTAGAAAGGGAAAGATGGCTCCTGTGAGCACGCCCAAAACCCGGTCAATGACGTTGCTTTGCAACTGCGCTGAATTACGCTGCAAATGAAACGTGTACGGGGCATGCATATAGGCCCGGAACAGCCGTTTTGATAAAGCGATCTGGATGCCGTAGCCGAACTTGTATTGAAGCGAAAACAAAGAAAACATGTAAATATTTTTAACGATATTAAAAACGAGCAACCCGATGACCGCAAAAACAATGAACTCTTTGGGCGAGGCCGCGCCGGAGGCGTTATAAAACCAGCGGGCTATTTCATGACTTTCGATGACCGCGGGATTCTTCAGCAGCGCTACTAAGGGCAGGATAAGCCCGATGCCAAAAACCTCCAGGCCCGCTCCGATAAACATAAGAAAAATTAAGCCCAACATCTGAAATTTTTCTTTTTTGCTGAAAAAAAAGAAAACCTTGAAAATGGTGCTCATCAGCTTAGGTGTTAAGGCCCGAGGAGCGGATGATGGCTTGGATAACGCGGCGCTGGCTAGCGTCATCTAAGCCAACGGATGAGGGGATGCTCAAGCAATGTTCATAGAGCCGCTGCGCTGCCTCCGTTGCCAAAACCTGGCTGCCGCAATGGGCTGGGCTCTGGGATATTGGCTGCCACAATGGGCGGCTTTCAATGCCTAATTTTTGCAATTCGGCCATCAACCGGCGGCTGTCCATTCCATAAATTTTTGGGTCAACAAACAGAGTGAACAGCCAAAAGGCGCTAAAAGCCCAGGATGCCTCGGGCATCAGGTGAATGCCGGCGATATCTTGAAACGCGCGGGCATAAGCCGCCGCGATCCTGCGCTTGGCCGCCACATAGGAGTCCAGCTGCTCCAACTGGGCGCAGCCGAGGGCCGCCTGGATATTGGTCAGGCGGTAGTTGTATCCGATCTCGCGATGAACAAATTCAACCGGGTCATCCTTGGCTTGAGTGGTTAGGTACCTGGCCTTGCGGCTCCAGGTTTCATTGTCGGTCACGATCATGCCTCCGCCGCCGGAAGTGACGATTTTATTGCCGTTAAAACTAAAACAGCCGATATCGCCCAGGTGTCCGACGGGTCGATTCTTATAGGTTGCCCCGAGACTCTCCGAGGCGTCCTCAATGACCACAAGGTTATAGCGGCGCGCGGATGCCAAAATAGGATCCATATCCACAGGGTGTCCGAGAATATGAACAGGCATAATGGCTTTAACCCTGCGGCCCGTGGCTTTGTTAAACAAATGGCCATTGTCGAAACGGCATGCGTGATCCAAAAAATCTATCACCATGGCCGCGTCCATCTGCCAAGTCTTAGGATCAGCGTCTACCAAGACCGGATGGGCGCCGGCATAACGAATAGCGTTAACCGGCGCGATAAAAGTGAGCGCGGAAACAAGAACCTCGTCATGGGGTGCTACCCCAGCCACCAAAAGCGCGGTGTGCAGAGCTGCCGTTCCGCTGGAGGTGGCGACGGCATATTGAGCTTGCGTGCGGGCCGCCATGGTTTGTTCAAAACGATCCACAAACGGACCCGCCGATGAAACCCAGTTTGTGTCCAGGCACTCCTTAACGTAGGCCCATTCATTGCCGTTGAGATGAGGCACGCTAAGGGGCACGCTGTTTCTTTTCGCGTCAATGATCGCTGTGGTCATTTAAAAAAACGGTTAATTCTGGTATTCAGGCTTATTGGGATCGGTCACTAAGCCGCTGTTGACTAAATCAGCCACCTGCCGGATGCCGTCTTCGACGGTATAAAGAGGCTTAAAGCCTAAATCAGACGCGATCCGCTCAAAAGAAACCCGGTAGTCCCTCGGATCCTCTTGCTTGTGAACATAACTAATGCGCGCTTGAGGAGCATACGGCTGGATTAAGTCAACTAACTGTTTTTTCTGATAATTTTCCTGGGTCGAGCCGACATTAAAAACACGGCCTCCCACGCTTTCCAGAGGAGATTCCAGGATGCCGGTCACAGCGCGCGCCACGTCTTTAACGTGAATATAGGGCCGCCAAAACTGCTCCCCAAAAACAGTCAGATTCTTCTCTAAGATCATTTTGGCCACGAACTCATTAACCGTCAAATCAAAACGCATTCTCGGAGAAACCCCGAAAACGGTCGCGAAGCGCAAAATTGTAGGGCTAGTGCGGCCTTCCGGATAAGATTTTAAAATGGCGTTCTCCACGGCCACCTTGGTTTCGGCATAAAGCGAAACAGGCCGAAGCTCCGATGTCTCATCGACATATTTCGAGGAATCGTTCATGCGCCCGTAGTTGCTGCAGGTGGAAGC
Source organism: Elusimicrobiota bacterium (assembly GCA_016205025.1). GTDB lineage: Bacteria > Elusimicrobiota > Elusimicrobia > JACQPE01 > JACQPE01 > JACQJO01. The sequence goes on along the minus strand of JACQJO010000081.1, from coordinate 16,053 downwards.
AAAAATAAATCTTGGCACTCCTTGGCGTTGCGACGCTTTCCATAATTCTAAAGAAGCTCCCAGGTTCACCGCGCGGGCCGTGTCAGGCTCTCGCGCGCAGGCCGGATCCCCCACAATGGCGGCTAAATGCACCACGGCATCAACGCCCTCTAAACACTGCTCAACTAAACGAATGTCCCGGATATCGCCGCGGACAAAATCAAAATTAGGGTTTCCCCACGCGCCCAAAAGCGCCTGGCCGCCGTGTAAAAGCGCGTCTAAGACGCGGGCTTTGCAGCCCTTTTCCAGAAGGAGGCCCGTTAAAACCGAGCCCACATAACCCGCGCCGCCGGTAACTAAAACGGTCATGAAATACCCACCACCTTGCCGCTCTTAATATCGGATTGGACCCGCTCGTAATCCGCGAATTGCCCCACATCCGTCCAATATTCATGGATCGGAAAGCTGACCACGCGGCGGCCTTCCCGCATTAAATGTTCGATCAAATCGGTCATGTCAAAACGCCGGCCGTTCGGAATATTGGCGCAAACAGAGGGTTCGACCAGATAAATTCCGGCGTTGACCAAAAAACGCATTTCGGGCTTCTCCTGTACCGAGATAACCTGGGAGGTTTCGTCGCTTTTAATAACGCCGAAAGGAACCTGCAGCAAATACGGCGTGACAGCTACTGTCATGTCCGCCTCTTGCTTTTGATGATAAAACAGCATGGCTTTAAAGTTAAGCGTCGTGACGATATCGCCATTGATCACCAATAGCGGGTCTTTGGAATCAGCCATTAAACTCAACGAACCCGCGGTTCCCCGGGGGTCTTCTTCGTGCAGGTAGTTCATCTCAACGCCGAAGCTGCTTCCGTCTCGAAAGTACTCTTTAATCTTGTTGGATTTGTAATGGGTAATGACATGAATCTGTTTCACGGAAGACTCCCGCAAGCGGTTGACCGTAATTTCCATCAAGGGCCGACCGTCGATCGGAAGCATGGGCTTGGGAAGATCTTCGGTTAAGGGACGCAACCGCGCGCCATAACCTCCCGCCATCACCACTGCCTGCAAAGGCAATCGATTGTCGGATAAAACCAGCTCGTCTAAAGTAACCAGCCCGACGACACGATCGGTTTCATCCAAGATAGGAATCTGATCAATCCTGTACTCCTTCATTAAGCCAAGCAGCGCTTTCTCATCCGTTGCGATGGCAGCCGTAATCGGACGCGCGTAGCGCGGGTCGGTTTTGTTGGACAAAAGAAGATCAGCCGAAGAGTCCAGGCTGACGCCGCCGAGCATGGCGCGGCGGATGTCGCCATCGGTAATGGTGCCCAAAAGGCGCCTATGGCTGTCAACAACCAGCACAATGCCCAATCTATTTTTATCCAACTGAGCGATCACCTCAAAAAGAGAGCTGCTCTTGTCAATACCAATGAAGGAAAAATCAGTATGCATGGGTGTCAATTGGCCAAGGTGTAGCGAATAAACATATCCAGGTCACGGTCGTTTTGTACCGGTTCGGGCTGAATGCCCTCGGCAATCTGAACTTTTCTAAACAAGCTCTCAACGTTGCTAACCCGGGTCACAATCTTGCTTAAAGCGTTAGCGTGGGTGCCGTAGCGCTTAAATTGATCCGCGCGAACAGCCAACTGATCATCGGAATACTCAAATGAATAGGTTACCGGCTGCTCAAAAGCAAAATTTCCCAAGGGAGTTCCCTCCGGGCCGAACGCCCAGGTGACGATATCCCAAGGGCTTTCCATAGCGCGGGGCGCGGTATCGCCCTGGGCATTTAAGACTCCGGCCAGTTTGTTTTTAACATAGCGGCTTAAAACCCCGATCTCTATGGCGGCGCGCGCTTGGATTTCAGGATTTTGAAATTTCTCCTTGACTATTTCGGCGCAGATCGCGGCTATAAAATCAACCCACGCCTCGTTGTAAAAAGCGATGCTGATCGCTTTATATTTATAAATTAAATTTCCTCCTACCTCGCCGCCATAAAGCTTGCGGTAATTTTCGGGATTTTGGTAATGGCTGATGAGTTCTTCTTGCGTTTCCCAAAGCTCTGAACGGGTTTCATTGATGAAGCCCTGGGCCACCTCGCGAATTCCCCGGGGAGCCCGCTCTAAAGAATTATAAAGACGCTCGATCATTTCGAAGCGGCCGATGCCCAGAGAAAGGGCGTAGCGGAAAAGCTCCTCAAAAGTCCGGCTGTTGTACAAAGACTCCACCACAAAACAAAGACCCCGTATCCAAAGATAATCGTTAAACGACATGTCCTTGGTCGAAATGCAAACCTCTTCGACGTCAAAAACTTTTTCGCCGTCATATTCGCCGAAATCAAGAGGAACGATCCGGTATTTGCCCCGGATCTGATAAGTGCGGCGATAAACCGGGTCTTTAAATTCAGTTCCATAAAGAAGCATTAAGGTATAGCAGCACAAATTGGTAACGCCCGCGTTAATGGCGCGCTGGACCCCCCGCACAAAAGTTTCTTTGGTTTCGCCCGGAAGCCCGATGATCAACTCCCCCTTGGTGGAGCGCCCGCGGCTTCTCAAGCTCTGGTTGATCTTCATGTAATCATCGAGCTTGATGTTGGATCGCTTGATATTCTCAAGCACGCGATCATCCATCGACTGAACCGACATGTTGACCGAGAAGGTGTTGCCCAGAATCTGTGTCACTTCAATGATGCGTTCTTTGTTGTTTTTACCGGTGGTGGCCATAATTTGACGCGGCCAGCCGTATTTCTTTTGGCTCTCCAAAAGCAGTTCGCAAATAGTTTTATCCCGGGGATACATGGCAAAATTAGTGTCCGCTATATGAAGATTAACGATCCCGAGCGCGGCGGCGCGCGGGGCGATATACCGGATTTCTTCAGTCACCCGGTCGATCGAAAACATGTTGATCTTTTGGAAATAATCAGCGCCCGTATGGCAAAAAGTGCATTGAAAAGGGCAGCCCCTATTGGTTTCCAAAAAAGGCGTTAAACGCCCGTCAAAAAAACCGTCCATCATGCCGGTCAGATATGGTGAGGGAATTTCATCGAGATTCCTGATCCTGGAGGGCAGATCTCCCTTGACGAGAGCCGGCTCTTTGGAATTTCTAGTCGAAGGCTCGATGTAAACGCAGCCTTCATGAATCCCCTGCAGCACGGGCGCTCCGCCGTCGCGCCAGTCAAGCACCCTGGAGACTAGGCCGGCAAAGGCGCTCTCGGCTTCCAGTTCGATATAAACATCCGTATGCGGCCGGAAGGTTAGAAACTCGAGCTGCTCGGGCGAGCGATGCGGGAAATTCGTGCCCCCCTGAACCGTAACCGTGGCTGGGTTAACGCTTTTAGCTAACTTCGCCACGCGTTCAGAAAGATAGCTGTTCCAGGAGTAGTTGCTTAACGCCAGAACATCGGGAGGATTTTTCTTAATAGCTTGGATTAACGCCCCGGGATATTTAAAAAGTTCCACCCGAACGTCTTTGCCGTAAATCTTTTTGGCATAAGCGCCGATGAAGCCGACATTGATAGGAATGGTGTCGGAAACAAGGATCACCGTGTCATGGGTTAAATCGCCCATGTAGATGCGCAGCGGCTTCATGCCGGTTCCTTGTCTTCGTCCCAGATGGGGTGTCTTAGTTTCCACCCGTCATTGTCTTGTTTCCAGAGATGCGGGGACCGGAAGCGATCCGCCACGGCAAAAAACTCTTCCTCGGTCAGACTTAAGTAATCCAGAATTTCCTTGAAATACCGCTTGGGAAACTCCCCGTCAAAACGGCGCACCAAGGCAACGGCCTCCTCGCGAGTAATGTGCCTGTTGCGCACTTCCTGGGAAGCTTCGTACGTGGCCCGGCCGATCCCATACTTGACGTAAGTCGTCCAAAAATGAAACCCGTCAATCTTGTCATCTAAACTATTGTATTTGCTGTAGGTCCCCTCGCTGCGCTCGGGGTTAGCCTGGAATCCCGTATTTTCCACGGCGTAGTAATACGCCTCTTGCGGAATCCATTTGACATAGTAGCCCAGATAATGAAATTCACCGTCAAAAGCCTGGGCTTTTGAGGGCTCGAGGGGTAAATAAACGGAAAGGTCCATGTCGCTTAAGCCATAACTCTTCTTGAGCTCTTCGACCGAAACGCCGCCCAGCGAGAGCTGCCGGTTATCCGCAACGGCGAGCTGGTAGCCGGCGCTGGCCGTAGCGCCCCCGAATTTTTTCTCATTGACGGAACCCGCATCGCCGTACTGGGCCGGCATTTCCCCGTAAAAAATAAGCTTGATGTTAAACTTGATCGCCATTTTCAAGGGAAACGACTTTTGTCCCACGATAAAAGGCTGAAAGGGGTGAAACAGGTTGGTAACCGCCAGGCGCGTTAAAATCCGGTGAACCCGGCCGTTGGGGGTAAACAAATAGTTATCAAAACCTCCCTGGTGAATCCAGTTCTGAAAATTTTTCCATCCGATATCGGTATAAAGATGAGGGGCCCACGTGACAGTCAACGGATGCATGCCATAACGGTATTTCAAGAGATGAGCCGCCATGGCGGAATCTTTGCCGCCGGATCCGGGAACCAAAACATCGTAACTGCCGTCTTTGGACCTATATTGATCCAAAAACTCGATGAGTTCCTTTTCCCTGGCCTGCCAGTCAATCTCATTCATCACTTTATCCATCTGGCGGCAGGCCAGACACACGCCTTGATCGTCAAAAGCCAGCGTATCTTTACGGGATTGGGTTGTATGGAGGTATTCGTTGGTTGAGAGCGGACGCTGGTTGGAAAAAACGCAGCGCCGGCAGTAGCGTACTTTGGAAGGAAGACCCCAGTAAGCTTCGGATTTTTCTAAAGCCGACTGACCTGCTCCAACCGTCATGATTGCGTGACCTCTCCGAAGTTAAAATGAAAGGCTTAGATTGTAATAAATCCGAAGGCCTTGGGGACCGCTGCGCTCGGGATGGAACTGGCAGCCCAACACATTTCCCTGGCGAAAACTGGAACAAAACTCAATGTCCCCATAACGCGTCGACGATAGGATAACTTGGGGATTGTTCGGTTTAACGTAAAAAGAATGGACAAAATACATGTAGTCGCCGTCGGCCAGATTGTTCAAAAAAGAACCGTCCTGTCGCGCGGCCTGGGTCAAATGAATCTTATTCCAGCCCACCTGCGGCACTTTTGAAGCGGTGGCGCGATTTAAGGGCAAAACATCGCCTTCCATGATGCCGAGCCCCGTATGCTCTGCGAATTCATAACTCTTGGACATCAATAGCTGCATGCCCAAACAAATCCCTAAAAACGGTTTTCCGGATAAGGCTAAATCGCGAAGATAGCTGACCAGGTCAAGCTTGTTGAGCGTAGCCATGGCGTCCCCAAAAGCGCCGACGCCCGGCAGGATAACCAAATCGGCGGCTGAAATATCATCTTTGTCGGCGGTAATTTGAGCCTGCATTCCGGTCCGATCGCAAGCGTGCTTAACGCTAAAAAGATTACCCAGCTGATAATCCACAATGGCCGCCTTAAGGGTTCTAGACACCGGCCGGCTCCTGGGCCTGCGGCCTGCAGGCAATCCCCCGGGCGCTTAAAAAATCCTTCACCTGAACAAGCGTGGCTGGCGTGATCCTGGAGAAACTACGTCCGCTTCTAAGGTAGTCAATGTTGCCCTCTGTTGAATAATCCTGGCGCATGAGATCGTATTTTTGAGAAGCAATGAACTCATAATGCAGGATCGAGGCCAAACAAACCGCGTCCGCCTTGCCTTGAGTTAAAACATCGTAAACATGACTTAACCGGCCAGCGCCGCCGCAGGCAATAACCGGCACCGGCACCGATTCCGCCACGCGGCCAACCATCTCAAAATCGAATCCCTGTCCTGTGCCCTCTTGATTAATAGAGGTCAGCATAATCTCACCGGCCCCCAGTTCCACCGCGCGAAGGGCCCACTGGAAAACATCCATTCCCGTGTGCTGGCGGCCATTGTCCGCGTAAGCCTCGTAACGGCCATCCGGCTTTTTCATGGCTTCGATAGAAACCACAATCGTTGAGGAGCCAAACCGCCGCGAAGCTTCGCGAATAAGTTCGGGTCTCGCTAAAACAGCGGTGTTTAACGCGACTTTGTCGGCTCCCGCGCGCAGAACCTCCTGGATATCCTCAAGGCTTCTTAAGCCGCCGCCCACCGCCAAAGGAATAAAAATTTCTTTAGAGGTGCGCCGGATCATGTCCAACAGGGTGTTGCGCCCGTAAAGGCTGGCCACAACATCCATGTAAATCAACTCATCGGCGCCCGCCTCGTAATAATAACGGGCAAAATGCTCGGGCTTGCCCAAAACGCGCAATCCTTCCAAATGAATGCCTTTAACCAGATTGGGGCCCTTAATATCGAGCCTGGGAATGATTCTAACGGACATAAATCAAAGAGGACTGCGCAACTTAAGCGGCGCGGCCGGAACGCCGGCCACCAGGACTCCCGGTTCCACGTCTTTGACAACAACGGCCCCCGCCGCCACAACGGCATCCTGGCCAATGGTTATTCCCTGACGAATAATGGCTCCGATGCCGATATGGGCTGCCTCGCCGACGCTGACTTGGCCGGCCAGATGGGCTCCCGTAGCCACATGAGCGTGATCCGCAATTTTACAATCGTGTTCCACAATGGCTCCGGTATTGATAATGACATTGCAACCCATCTCAACCGACGGATTAATAATGGCCCCGGCCATGATGGTGCTGGCCTGTCCGACTCGAACCGACGAGGCCAAAACAGCGCGGGGATGAACGGCGCTCGTCATCTGAAAACCCGCGCGGCTAAGTTGATTAAACAGTTCGGCTCGCCTTCGAGCATCTCCCGGATTTCCACCCGCGCCGACTCCGATAAAAGCGTGCCCCACGCCCTGACCGCGCAGTTCGGATAAAAAATCATCGCCGCCCAAAACCGGGACATCCAGTACTTTGGAACCCCAGAGCCTCGCGTCTTGATCCACAAGACCCACCACTTGCCAGAGCCCGCTTAAGCGCAATATATCGATAACCACCTTGGCGTGGCCGCCGGCCCCGATGCCGATAATTTTCTTGGCCATTAACTCATCACCTCGCGCACCAGCATAAAAGCTTCGGCATAGCGCGCATTGATAGTGGAGCCGCGAAAACCGGCCAAAGCGCGAATAGCGGCTGAACTTCTGGGGCCCGGACCGGACTGCTTTTCAGTTTTATAAAGATTCATGATTTTTATTTTTTGATCAATCAAACGGCCGATGTCGTTGAAAACCGTGGGAACAAAAGCCTGGCCGCCGACAGGGGCCGCCGCGTTAGTTGAAGAAAGGGTTTCGTAGGATAAAAGGCGCCGTACGCCAAAACGGGCCATCGCGTAAGGTTTAAGCGCGGCGGCTGTCGCCTGAAAAACAATTTGATGATCCGTATGCACGTCACCGCCGTGCACGACATAAACCACCTCCGGTTTTACCTTGGCCAAAACCTCCGATATCTTTCTAATGGCTTCGCTTAAATATTCAGGGTTCAGGCGCGCGCTTGGAAAACCAAGCCGGAAAGGCGCGGGCATGGCATAAGCTTTGGCGACGCGCCCAATTTCATCGAGCTTCTCTTTAATAACCGAAGCGCTCCACTGCGGCTGATGAGCCTGGGTGGCGATCAACCAATGCAGGCGGTCGCCTTCGGCGCGATGCTTAAGCAAAGTTGCCCCGCAACCCAATGTTTCATCATCAGGATGAGCCGAAACAACAAGTACTTTCATATCAATTTTGCATCAAAGCAGGCTCAAAGCCGCCCAAGCGATCGCCCGGGGCCAAAACCCGGCCGCCTTTGTGCTCATACTCCACAATATCAAGAAAACCGTCTCCCGTTCTGACCACGATGCCGCTCTCTCTTATTGAAAACACGGCTCCGGCGGCCAAATCGTTCGCTTCCCGGGGGACGCCGCTCGAAGGAAGCCGGCTCCTCCAGATCAACACTTTGTCTTGTCCGTGATACGCGTGGGCGCCTACATAAGGGCGCGTCAAAGCGCGGGTTAAATTATAAATCTCCATCGTTGGCCTGTCCCAATGAATCTCGCCGTCAGACTGGCCGCGCTTACGCCAATAATTAGCTTGGGCATGATCCTGGGCCAATCGCGGCGCTTTTCCCTCGATTAATTGAGGCAAAAACTCTTTGATCGCATCGGTCGCCAAAATTTTAATCTTTTGATATAGGGTGCCCGCGTCATCTTCAAGAGTCACGGGAAACCCTTTTTGCCAAAGAATGTCGCCGCTGTCAGCTCCTTCATCTAAATAAAAGAAGGTCAGCCCGCCCTGCGAAAGCCCGTGCACCAATGTCCAGATCAAAGGATGGCGGCCACGATTTTTAGGAAGCAGGGCAGGATGGGTTCCGATGCAGCCCAAGGGCGGTATCTCCAGGACAGCCTTTGAAATAAGCTGCGACCAGCCAAAAACAAACACCACATCCGGTTTTAAAGAACGGATGAGTTCAAGGGTTTCCGGACCATTGATATTTTTTATCCGATGAAGAGCAATGTGGTGGCGCTCCGCGACAGGGCTCAAATCCACGAAATCGCTGTTAAATCCGGCGTGCGCCGGATCCAGCGTCAAGACGGCGACAACTTCGCCTCCGCAAGAAAGCACCTCGACTAAAGCGTGCCGGCTAAAATCAACGGCTCCTGCAAAAACAATGCGCATAATCTATCGCCCGATGTCGTAAAAACGCTTGATCAGTAATTTTGAATCTAAACTGACTTGTTTTAATTTGGCCACAATCTTTTCGGCCGCACGCCCGTCTCCGTAAGGATTTTTAAGTCCGGCTAATTTTTTGCGAAACTCCGGCGAGAGCGCCTTTTGAATGCCGCCTAAAATTTCGGCCCGGCTGCAGCTCACGTTTAAAACATTCGACCCGTGAAACCGGCCGCGCTGGCGCTCACCCACATTGACAACCGGAAGGCCAAAAGAGGCGGCTTCGATAATTCCGCTGGAAGAGTTGCCCACCATGGCTCCGGCATGGCTCATCAAGCTGAAATAATCCGTGGTGCCTAAATTTTCAAAAAACTTGGCGTTTTTTGCGCCCGCGGCAAAATTTTTCACCATCTCGGCAGCTAACCGGCCGCCGGTATCGGCATTAGGATGGGTCAATAAGACAAAGGCGCCTGATTTTTCAAGGGCGCTTAAAAATTCCTGGACATGAAACCTCGTTTTGTCCCAAGTTAATGTTTCCGGATGAAAAGTGGCCAACAAAAAAGGCTGATCTTGGCTGACGCCATATTTCCGGCTTAACTCCTTAAAATTAAGCAGCTTCGCGCTTTTTAAATTATCCAGGCTGGGCGCCCCGCTGACTGTGACGCGCCAGGGCTCTTCACCCATCTGGATAACGCGCCGGGCGTACACCGGGGTTGAAACAAAATGCAGGTGGCTCATTTTGGTGATGGAGTGCCGGATCGCCTCATCGATGAGGCCCTCGGTGGATTCCCCGCCATGCATATGCGCGATCGGAATATTAAAAGGCAGCGCCGCTAAAACAGCGCCGTAAATATCAAAACGGTCGCCCTGGATAAGCAAAATGTCGGGGCGTTCGCGTTTATAAGCCTGCGCAAAGCCAAGGGTAGTCAGACCCATGGATTTAGCCAATCCTTCCGGAGAGTCCGAGGAAAGGATGGTCTTGATACATTCATGAATCTTAAAGCCGTCTTCTTGAATGAAATGCAGAGTGCGTCCGAACTGCGGGGCCAGATGCATGCCGGTCACATACAGCCGCAACTCAAGATCCCGGTCTTGCTCAATGCGCCGAAGAATAGGCCGGTAAATCCCGTAATCGCAACGGCCGGTGGTGACAACGCCGATGGTGCGGGTCATTCCAAGTCTTCCCAAGAAATCTGAACGCCCCGGGACAAAGCTTTTTTAGCCCGGCGCTCGATCACTTTTGAAAAAAAAGAGGGGGAAATTCCATCGCCCGGTCTTAGAGCGGTCAGCATACCGGCCTCAATTAAAGCGCCGCGAGGCACATCTTTGATCAGCGTTAAACTGCGGCGAACCAGCTTGCGGTTGCTTTGTTCGCCGGCAGCCGGCGCCTTAACGCCGTTTCCAAAAGCTTGCTCAACTTTTCTGATTCCTTCAACCAAAGCTTTAAACTCGCGCGGCTCAAGGGAGGCTCTGTGATCAGGACCCTTGAGCTCTTTGCTTAAAGTAACGTGTTTCTCGATCACGCAGGCGCCAAGCGCCATAGCGGCCAAAGCGATCTCAATGCCTAATGTATGATCGGAATAACCGCAAGGCACGCCAAAGGCGTCGGACAGGGTCTTGATGGCCAGAAGATTAACCTGGGCCGGATGGGCCGGATAATCCGAAACACAATGAAGCAATACTAATTCCTTATTTCCTGCCGCCCGGATGTCCGCCACGGCCGCGCGAACCTCTTGGAGATAAGCCATGCCGGTTGAAACAATTAAGGGTTTGTTTTTTTTGGCTACATGGCGAATCAGCGGCGTATTGGTTAGCTCGCCTGAAGGCACCTTAAAAGCGGCGACCCCCAGGGAATCTAAAAAATCAGCGCTGGCTTCATCAAAAGGCGTGGATAAAAAAATAATTTCTCTTTCTTCGCAATAGGTTTTAAGGGTTCGATGCTGGGCTTCGGATAGTTCCAGTCTTTTAAGCATCTCAAACTGGGACTGCGAGCTGTCCGTTGTTTCCAGCTGATACTTGGCCTTGGGAGCTCCCTCGGTTGCTACGCGCTCAGCCTTAAAGGTCTGGAATTTAACGGCATCGGCGAGCGCTTCCTTGGCCGCGTCTACCAAGCGCTTAGCAAAATCTAAATTCCCATTGTGATTAACCCCGGCTTCGGCAATCACAAAACACGGATGGCCCGGCCCAATCCGGCGGCCGGCAACTGTAATGGAATTTACCAAGCGGTCCATCCGCCGTCCACCACCAAATTGTGACCTGTGACATAAGCGGATAAATCGCTGGCCAGGTAAGCCACGGCGCCCTTAAAATCCTCTTCCTTGGCCATGCGCCCAAGGGGAGTAAGCTTCTTGTATCGTCCATGAAAAGCCTCTGGCTGATTGCGCCAAACACCGCCCGGGGTAATGGCATTGACGCGCACCTTGGGAGCCAAAACAGTGGCCAGCCAGCGCGTCAATTGAATAAGTCCGCCTTTGCTGGCCGCGTAGGCCGCGGGATTGCCCATGCTGGTCCCCTCGTAAAGGGAAAGATTGGGGCCAACGACCCCATAAATCGAACCGATGTTGATAACAGAACCGCAGTCATGGACGGCCAGCGCGTCGGCGCATGCCTGCGTGATAACAAACGGGACTGTCAAATTAACTTCCAATGCTAAGCGCCATGCATCAGAGCGCTGTTCGCCGAAAGGAACCGCCCATCCCTTAAGCTCGGAGGTTCCCACTAAAGCGGCATTATTGATTAGGATATCGAGCCGCCCAAAACGTTCCAGCACCTTGTCGCCAACGGACCTCGCCGCGTTTTCATCCTTTAAATCAAGGACCAACGGCCAAGTTTTAACTTCATAATTTTGGGCAATCTCTTGGGAAGCTTTCTGACATTGGCGCTCATCAACATCAACCACAACCACGCTGGCGCCAAGCTCCGCCAAGGCCTCGACTGCGGCGTACCCGATATGCCCGGCTCCACCGGTAATAACCGCCACGCGGCCGTTCAAATTCATCAATTCTTTAAGCGGCTTACCGGATTTCGTAGCTTCTTTTAAAATTTCCATTCCAAAATCACCTCACCACCGTATCGCTCACTAAAAATTCGGCTAATTTAAAATCGAACTCCGTATCAATGTCCAAAGCGCGCTCCGCGGGAATAACAATGGCTTTAACCTTGCCCTCAAAAAGAGAATCGGCGCGCATAAGATATTCGGTTCTCAAGGCATAAACCGCGGTGGTGATGTCAAAAACCTCGGGGGCATCCTGGCGCCTCGCGATCTTGCCGGTGGGCGCTATAACCAGCCGGGCATATCCATTTTCAAAAACAACCATGTTAAAGTAGGGATTCTTATGAGCCGGAGTAACGGCAAAAACGCAGTCCGCGTCGGATTCCAACAAAAGAGCCAAGCAATCAGCCACGTCTTTGGCTTCTCTTAAGGGTGAAGTGGCCGGTATGCTCACCAAAATATCCGGCTGACGTCCGCCGTCCAGTTCCGCAATCGTCTTAATCGCGTGCCGCCAAGCAAGCCACTCCGGTGTTTGGTCCGTGGCTAATTCCGCCGGACGCATAAACGGAACCTCGGCTCCATAATCACGGGCCACCCGCGCTATTTCCGGATCGTCGGTTGAAACAATAACCCGATCAAGCGATTTGACTTCTTTGGCTGTTTTAATGGCATGGGCAATGAGCGGCTCTCCGGCCAAAGAACGGATATTTTTACCGGGCACCCCCTTGGAACCGCCGCGGGCAAAAATGGCGCCGATAACGTAAGATTTTTCAGATTTGCTCATTTGGTTTTAGGTAGATACAACAAAGAAAAGGGCCTTTTTCGCGGACTTACGATCGTGGCCAAATCTTACCAATTTTGCGAGATCAGAGCGCTTCAATCGAATGCGCCGGCAGTTCCAGGTCAACTCGGCGGTCGGTTCGAACGGACTCTTTGGCCGCCAAGACCAACTCCAATGTTTTTTTACCCTCTTGACCGTTAACCATGGGATCGCGCTTCGCGGGCAAGCAATCCAAAAAGTGTTGAAGTTCGTCTACGTACATGGCGTTACGATCATAGGTATCAGGGTTCCAAGCGGTGCGCCACTGGCCCGCAGTGTGGCTAAAAAAACGCACGCCGCCTTCCTGACTATTCCACTCGATCGTTCCCTTGGTTGCGACGATCCGGTAAAACCTTCCTCCAGGGCGTTCCGTCATGTTTAGATGAACGCCCCCCCGCGCTCCCGACGCAAAAACAACGGAGGCGTCAGCCGTATCCTCAACGTCAATTTCAAGATCGCTTAATTTTGCCGCATGAGCCCAGATCGATTCCACTTCTCCCATCAACCAGCGCGCGCTGTCAAATTCATGGCTTAACTCAAGCAGGACTCCGCCGCCAAGCTCGCGGCGCGCGCTGGCCGTTTCCCGATAATTAATTCCGGAACGCCAATCGGCCAGATTCTGCCTGGCCTCAGCCCTGAAATAAATGGGCCGGCCAAGTTCTCCTTCATCCAAAATCCGTTTGATCTCTAGAAGCGGTTGAAAAAATCGAAGGCAGTAACCCACCATCAAAACCAAATTCCGCCGATGGCTGACCTCAAGTAATTCATCCACTCCTTCTAAGTCATCGGAAAGGGGTTTCTCGATAAACAAAGCAACGCCTTCCCACGCCAGAGCCAGAGCCGTTGGGATATGCCGGGAAGCGGGTGAGGCGATAATAGCGGCATCCGGCTTAGACTCTAAAGCTTCTTGCTGCGTCAACACGATCCGGTCAATCAAAGCCAAAACATCCGCGCTTAACTCGCGGCGGCCCAATTGACGCCAAAGGGTGACTTTTGTTTCGGGCCGGAGCGCCTTTAAATTTTTAAGATGCCGGCGGCCGATGCCGCCGGAACCGATCAATAGAATTTTCATGCCATCATCCAAAAAAATCTTAAAACAACTTAGAAAGCAAAGCGAAAAGACTATTATGCCACACGCTTCAGGCGGGGACGCGGCCGTAGTCGTCGGCCAGGCGGACGATATCATCTTCGCGCAAGGTTTTGCCCCATTGGACCTCAAGAATTTTGAGAATTTGGGAGCCGGGGTTGTGGATGCGGTGGATCGCTTTTTTGGCAACAAAAAATGTCTTGCCGCAAGCCAAGCTGAATGTTTTCAAGGTTTTAGAGGATTTTCCAAGCGTAATCCTCGCCTTGCCTTCCAAAACCGTCCAGGTTTCGCTTCGATGGCTGTGGTACTGCAGACTGGTACGATTTTTGGGCTTGACGGTCAAAACTTTGACTTTATAACCGGGGCCTTCATGCAAAATTTGACCCGTTCCCCAGGGACGACGATCGAGATGGGGCGATGGGGCGATGGGGCGATGGGGCGACCGAACTGATTTATTTTGAAATCTGGAACTCACTAAATCATATTACGATAAAATTCAATAATGACGAACGTGCCCGCACCGCAGTTCACCTGCCTCTTGACGACAAGGGAATAACAGTGTAAACTAATATTACCGTATGGTAAATTAATATTCCATGAGACCTAAATTCTTAAGCAACATTCTGGGTCAGCGTTCCAAAGTAGAAACCTTGCGTTGTCTGTTCTCGGTGGATGGGGAACTGACGGGCCGAGAGATCGCCCGGCGCACGGGGCTTAGCCATCCCATCGTTCACAAAGCTCTGGAAGATTTGGAGACTGAAAAGGTCGTCACGCGAAGGGTTTCGCCACCTACGCATCAATTCAGGCTAAACAAAGATCTCTGGGTCGTGCGCGAGGTCCTTGGGCGCCTATTTGAACAAGAAGAAAATTGGATGAAACACCTCACGCAGATTGTGGCCAAGAACCTTCCTGAAACAGTAATGTCCGTCGTTTTATTCGGAAGCGCCGTTAAAGGAAAAATGGCCCCGGAAAGCGATGTTGACGTTTTGGTGTTAGTTGATGGCATAAAACAAATCGAAGAGGTTCGCGATCGGCTCTCGGAAAGGGGGCGTAAAATATATAGCTCCTTCGGTCACCCCCTGGTTCCCCTTATTTGCTCCCTGGAAGAATTCAGAAAAAACTACAAGTCCGGCCAAAAATTCGCCAAAGAAATATCCTACACTGGGCGAACCATTTACGGAAAATTGTTAACTGAGGCGCTGTTTGAGCATGGCGCCTAAAAAAACAGCCTACAAAAGAATAGAACCCGGCCGGGCCGAAGTCTATTGGGCGAAGGCGCAAGATTTCTTTAGGGCCATGCGCGATACCACTGCCGCAAAAAACTGGAACGGCGCCGGATTAGCTGGTGTTCACTGCGCCATATCAGCCTCAGATGCTTTGCTGGTGGCCAAAGCGGGCCTGCGATCTTCATCCAAAACTCACGAAGACGTTGTGGATTTAATCCGCCATCATGTTCGCCATCCGCAGACGGATGAACAAACAAAAAGACTGGGCGCCATTCTGGCGGAAAAAAATCTTATCGAATACGTGGACAAATCCTACACAGAAAAGGAGGCTCTGACTCTCCAAAAACAAGTGGAGCGATATTTTGGCTGGGTTCAGGCTTTGCTTAATTTCCAATAACCCGCATTATTAAAACATGGGATCTAAATTAAAAAACGTGCTCATCGGAGTGGTAAAAACACGGCGAGATTTGGAAATGATTTTAAGAGAGCGCGCCTACCGGATGCCGGTGGAAGCGGCGCCCAAAAGGGCGCCGCGCTATATCGCTTTTTATCAGCCCTCTTCGGTTAAAGAAAAAGGGGGGCTTATTAAAGTTCATCCGGCTGGCTTTGACGGGACAATTCGTTACTGGGCGCCAATCAAAGAAAAAACAAAACTGCCGCGCGTGGCTATTGTTCCCGATGAGCCCGATCATCCCAAGGCTCAAGAGTCCTACTGGTTAATTAAGCTGGGGCCAATTAGAAAACTTCCCCGCCCTATCGCCAACAAAAGGCGCATGCGGGTTGTTTTTGGGTTCACCACGCTCCAAAAGCTTAAAAACAGCCGCGAGGTCAAAGATCTCTTCGACGTGCCGCCGTTGGAAGAAATCACGGAGGAATTGTTGAAAGACATGCGCCTGCCGTATCGCCGTCAGTTCATTGTGCGGTTATCCGCCAAAAAACGTTACCGGTTGGACTTCGCGCTGATCCGGAAAAGAATCGCGGTGGCGGTGGAATGCGACGGCAAAAAATCCCATGGCCGGCCCGAACAAAAAATAAAGGATGCTCAAAAAGACGCGGACTTGAGAAATATGGGCTGGTCGGTGGTGAGATTAAAAGAAAAACAAATCTTGACGGATTTGAAAAGCTGCCGGAAAAAACTGCTTGGAGTAATGGTAAGGGTTTAGCGCAGGGGAGTCACCCTTGAACCCAGTAGTGGAGAGGGGCCCCGCAGAAAGCGGGGAGAACCGTCGGGACTGGTTCTCGGGTCTGGGTTCAAGGGTGGCACCCCTGCGCTAAACCCCTTCGAGTAATGAG